>JALYNQ010000019.1 GCA_030773115.1 Pseudomonadota bacterium | reverse complement strand
AAACAGCCCAGCTCCTCAACTACGCTCGTGACGAATGGGTGCCGGGAGATAGCGGCAGCCTGTCCGATCTAAGCTCCGCCATCGACGGCAGCCTGGTCGCACGCACAGGCTCCGGCGGGCTCGATTTCGCAGCCATGCTTGATCATGCGCGCACGGTCGGCGGGCCGGCGCTCCGCCGCATGACCTTTCATGAGCGGGCGCGGATGATCAAGGGACTGGGGCTCGCGATCATGGCGCGCAAGGAGGAGCTGTACGAGCTCAATTACCTCACCGGCGCGACCCGGAAGGACGGCTGGATCGACATCGAGGGCGGCGCCGGCACGCTGTTCAGCTTCTCGTCCAAGGCCCGCCGCGAACTGCCCGACGCCCATGTCCTGCTCGACGGCCCGGTCGAGCCGCTGTCGAAGAGCGGCAGCTTCATCGGCCAGCATATCTACACGCCGCTGCACGGCGTGGCGGTGCATATCAACGCCTTCAACTTCCCTGTCTGGGGAATGCTCGAGAAGCTCGCCCCGACGCTGCTCGCGGGGATGCCGGCGATCGTCAAACCTGCCTCTTCGACCGCCTATCTATGCGAAGCCGCCTTCCGGGTGATGATCGATTCAGGGCTGATCCCCAATGGCGCGGTCCAGCTGATCGTGGGTGGGGTCGGCGACCTGTTCGACCATTTGGGCGGGCAGGACGTGGTCAGCTTCACCGGATCGGCCTCGACCGCATTGAAGCTCCGCTCGCACCCGGTCGTGCAGCGCGAGAGCGTCAAGTTCGTCGCCGAGCAGGACAGCTTGAACGCCTCGCTGCTCGGGCCGGATGCCGCGCCTGGAACCGCCGAGTTCGATCTGTTCGTGAAGGAGGTCGTCAACGAGATGACGGTCAAGGCGGGTCAGAAATGCACCGCCATCCGCCGCGCAATGGCTCCGGCCGAGCATCTAGACGCCGTCGAGGCCGCAATCCGCGACCGGCTGGCGACGACCAAGGTTGGCGATCCGCGCGACAGGGAAAGCCGGATGGGGGCGCTGGTCTCGACCGGGCAGCGCGACGACGTCCGCGCGCAGATCGGGAAGCTCACCGCAGCGGGAGCTCGAATCGTCGCCGGCGATCCGGACGCTTCGCCCGGTCTCGCGGGCGGCGCCTTCATGGAGCCGATCCTGCTGCGCAGCGACGACCCATGGAGCAACGCCGCGGTCCACGATGTCGAGGCATTCGGCCCCGTGTCGACCGTCATGCCTTACCGCGACATGGCCGACGCAATCGCACTGGCCAATCGCGGCATGGGCAGCCTCGCGCTGTCTTTGTTCAGCCATTCTCCGGATGCGGCGCGCGAGTTTATCCAGGGCGCAGCGGCCTATCATGGCCGGATGCTGGTGCTGAACCGCGACAATGCCGCGGAAAGCACCGGTCACGGTTCGCCCCTCCCCGTGCTCGTCCATGGCGGACCCGGCCGCGCCGGCGGCAGCGAGGAGATGGGCGGGGTGCGGGGCGTCAAGCATTACATGCAGCGGACCGCGATCCAGTCGACCCCGGCGATGATCGCCGCGATCAGCGAGCAGTATATTCCCGGGGGGCCGAAGCATGAGATCGAGGTTCACCCGTTCCGTCGCCGCATGTCGGAGCTGAACATAGGCGACACGCTCAGGACAAAGAGCCGTACCGTGACGCTCGAGGATATCGAGCATTTCGCCCATTTCACCGGCGATACCTTCTACGCGCATATGGACGAGGAAGCGGCCAAGGCCTCGCCGATCTTCGAGGGGCGCGTCGCACATGGCTACCTGATCCTGAGCTTCGCCGCCGGATTGTTCGTCGATCCCGACCCGGGGCCCGTGTTAGCCAATACCGGGCTTGAGAATCTCCGCTTCATGACGCCGCTCTATCCGGGCGATTCGATGCGGGTCGAGCTCACGGTCCGGTCGAAGTCGCTCAAAAGCGAGGAGACAGGCGTGGTCCGCTGGGCGGTGGAGATCCTCAACCAGAAGGATGAGCTGGTCGCGACCTATGACCTCTTGACGGAGAATGTGCCGTAGGGCCGGAACGGCCACTCCCCGCGGTTCGTTTTGACGGCCGTAAGAGGGAGAGCCAGCCATGAAAGTCAGCGAAGTAATGACTACCGATGTCGAGCGGATCAGCTCCGACCAGACGGCGCGCGAGGCAGCCAGTTTCATGCTCCGTGCAGACGCCGGGTCGATCCCGGTCTGCGAGGGCAACAAGGTCATCGGCATGATCACCGACCGCGACATCGCCGTACGCGGCGTCGCCGAGGGCCGCGGGCCCGACACGCCCGTGAGCGAGCTGATGAGTGACGGCGTCATCTGCGCACGCGCGGACGAGGACATTGAGACCGTCGCGCAGCGGATGAGCGACGAGCAGGTGCGCCGTCTGCCGGTGCTCGATGCCGAGGAGCGGCTGATCGGGATCGTCAGCATTGGCGACCTGGCCCGCGAGACGCGCGGCGAAACGGCGCATGAGGCATTCGAGGGCGTAAGCGCTCCCGGGAGCCAGCATCAGCAGTAAGGAAGAAAGACCCGGTCTCGGCCGGGTCTTTTTTCTACTTGGTTAGCGAAGCAACCGCCTGATCGACCAGCGCCTTGTCGGTGTCGGCATCATTGCGCTCCGCGATCAGCTTGGCCGCAGCCGCAGTGGCGGCCTTCGCCGCCGTAGCGCGCAACTCGTCGATCGCGGCACGCTCTTCGGCGGCAATCTTGGCCTCGGCCATCGCCTTGCGCCGCTCGACCAGCGCAGCGGCATCCTCGGCAGCCTTGGCCACGATCGCCTCGGCCTCATGCTTGGCGCGCTCGACTATCGCCGCTGCTTCCTGATCGGCGGCCTTGGCCTTCGCCTCATACTCGGCCTTCAGCGCCTCGGCGTCCTTGCGCAGCGCTTCGGCTTCGGCCAGCTGTTCGCGGATTGCCGAAATCTTCTTGTCCAGGCTCTTGCCGATCGCCGCCGGGACCTTCTTCCAGATGAGGAGGATGATCACCACCGCCATCGCCAGGGCGACGACCGCCGGGGCGGTTAAGATGCCCAGCGCCGTCGGCTGGGCGTGGCTCTCGGCCGGAACTTCGGTGTGGGTGGTCGGCTCAGCCATTGACGAGTTCCTTGGCAACGGCTGACTGAGCGGTTGCCGGATCGACATTGATGCCCGCGACGCGAGTCACCAGCGCTTGGACGGCTTCGGTGGCGACGCCCTCAATCTCGGCCAGAGCGGCGGCTCGGGCCTCGGCAATCTTGGCGGCTGCCTTGTCGATCTTGGCACCGATTGCCTTGTCGGCTTTGGCGACTGCCTGCTCGGTCGAGCGACCCGCTTCGGCCTTGGCCTCGGCGGCGAGCTTGGCCGCTTCGGCGCGGCTCTTGTCCATTTCCGCGCGATAGGCCTCCTCAAGCGCGTCCGCATGTTCGCGGGCGCCCTCGGCGGCCTTGAGGTCGGCCGCGATCTTCGCGTCGCGCGCGTCGACCGTCGACTGGATCTTGGGCAGCATTCCCAGCCCGATCACGACGAAGATCGCGCCGAAGAAGATCGCTAGCCAGAACAGCTGCGATGCGTAGACTTCACCCAGTTGGGCAATCTGCGGCATGGCCGACCCCTAAAGTCCAAACGCTCGCTGGTTACGCAACGAACAGCAGGATCATGGCGACGACAAACGCCAGCAGGCCGAGAAGCTCGGCGGCGGCGAAGCCGATGAACAGGCGGCCCTGCTGGCCGTCGGCGGCAGCCGGGTTGCGCAGCGCGCTCTCGAGGAACGAGCCGAACACATTGCCGACGCCGATGGCGGCCATGCCGACGCCGATCGCGGCGAGACCGGCACCGAGAAGCTTTGCGGCATTCGCGTCCATAATATTTACTCCCTTGGAAAATCCGTTGCTTAGTGAAGGTTGATCGCGTCGTTGAGGTACAGCGACGTGAGCAGGGCGAAAACATAGGCCTGGATGGCCGCGACCAGCAGCTCAAGCAGGGTGATGCCGATCATCAGGATGAAGCTCGGCAGGCTGACCACCGGCGCGACCCAGGCGGCGTCGGCGTTGATTCCATTGATTACGAAGCCGGCCAGCACTTCCATCAGGATGTGGCCGGCGGTGATCGCGACGAACAGTCGCAGGCCAAGGCTGAACGGGCGCATCAGGAAGCTGATCAGCTCGATCGGGAAGATGACCACCGCCATCAGCCCTTTGACGCCATGCGGCACGAACAGCGAGAAGAAGTGAAGGCCGTGCTTGGCGAAACCGACGACCAGCACGATGGCGAAGCTGAAGATCGCCAGCACGCCGGTGATCGTCAGATGACTCGTGACCGCGAAGGGATGGGCTCCGAACAGCGCGACCGGAAGCATGCCGAGCAGGTTGGCAAACAGGATGAACATGAACAGCGAGAACACCCAGGGGGTGAACTTGCGTCCCTTCGGCCCGATGTTGGCGTCCATCATGTTGGTGATGAAGCCGGTGACGCTCTCGACCGCCATCTGCCAGCGGCCGGGCACAAGCTCGCGCCGCATGCCCATCATCATGAAGGCCCAGACGGCGACGAAGGTCAGCGCCATCCACAGGGCGCTGTTGGTGAAGGCGATGCTCTGGCCCGCGATTTCCCAATGCTGACCGGCCAGGGGCTCGATCAGGAACTGGTGCATCGGATCGATCTTGCCCGATTCTGCGGCCACGCGATTGGGTCCTTCTAGTCCAAATGGCCGACCGCCCTAGGGGCGCCGGCTCGACATCTTGATGATGCTCCAGAAGCCGCCGACGGTACCAAGCACCATCATCACGACCAGGAGCAGGTGTCCCGTGCCCAGCCACTTGTCGAGCAGCCAGCCGATCAGAGCACCGCCAGCAAGGCCACCGATCAGCGTCGACAGAACGCGCTGGCCGAGCTGCTCATTGGCATCCGCGGTCTTGCGCGCCTGGCCGGTCCGCTCCGCCTCCTTGGCCTGCGCCTGCGCGAGCCGCTCTTCGAGCGAATCGAGCCGTGCATCCTGTTGAGACTTCGGTTCCTGCCCGGGCTCCTCTTCCGTCATGTCCCTGTCTCCCACAGTTGTGCGCCAACCCCTTGGAAAAGCGGGCGCGAAGGTCAAGGAACATGGCGGCCGACAAGCCCGCCAAGGCGCCGCCCCTTTATGAAGGGGCATGGCAATAGTCAACCGCGCCGCCGCACGCTTGGCCGCACGCCATCGGCATGGCAGGCTATCGGGCATGAAGGCCTTGACCATCCCGCTCGCCCTCCTCGCCGCCTGCAACCGGCAGGCCGAAGCTCCCCCTGCCAACGACACGGCCCCCGCCCCTGCCGTGAAGCCTGCCGCGCCCGCGCCCAAGGCATTCGTCCATGACGAGAAGAGCGACCTGATCGAATTTCACTACGCCTGGTCGGTGGAGGCGGCCGCCGTGCCGCAACTGGTCGCCCGATTCCGCAAGGATATGGAAAAGGCGAAAGCCGAGCTGATCGCGGATGCCAGGGAAGACAAGGCGTTCCGGGAAAAGCAGGGCTTCGATTTCAACGGCCATAACCTCAGCACCGATTATCGAACCGCCGGTCAATCGACGCGGCTGCTGAGCCTATCGGCCGACTCCGGCTCATACACTGGCGGCGCGCATGGCAATTATGGAACCCGCGGGCTGTTGTGGGACAGGCAGGCCGCCAGGGAGATCAAGGTCGCTGACCTGTTTTTCGCGCCCAGCAACTTGGATCGATTGCTGACCCAGCGCTGGTGCGACGAGCTCAACGAGGCGCGCGAAGAGAAGCGCGGAGAGCCGGTCGGCGGGGACGCAATGTTCGACGAATGCCCAACTCTGGACCAGATCGCGATCATCCCGACCGACGATAGGGGCAACGGAAGGTTCGAAATGCTGGTGCTGGTCGCTTCGCCCTATGTGGCGGGACCTTATGCCGAAGGCAGCTACGACATTGAATTGAAGGTCACGCCGGAGCTGATCGCGGCGCTCAAGATCGATTATCGCGCATCATTCGAAGTTCAGCCGCAATAGCTCGGCGCCGCGGACTGGCCAGCAGCGAGGCGGCGCCATCCACCCTGGCCATGAAGATAATATTCACCGGCGCTGACGCGGCGAAGCAGGCTGCACGCAGCGGTAATCCCGACCTCTTCGGGTGACACGCCCCGCCGGGCGGCAAGGTTGGAGTATAGTGACCGGCGGCGAATGTTGATTGCCGCCACTTGCCGGCGCAGCTCGGCAGATGCGCTTGGAGCGACCAGGCCGATATATCCGTCAAAGCGCTCGCCGATCTGGCCGGCGCGCCTCGCTGCAAGGATCGTCGCCGGATCCTGCGCCAGGGCGATGGCCGGCACAGCCAGGATAGCCAGGGCTGCGGCCGCGAGCAGATATTTCTTCACTGCTGCCTCGGCGGCGGCTGCTGCGGGAAGGCCTCGGGGTTCTGTTGGATCAGCTGCTCGACGTCGCGCTGCAGCCGCACCAGCACTTCCTGCTGGATCGTGACATTCAAATTGATCTCGATCGGCTTGTCGGGCGGCGAGACCGAGATGCAGCCGGCGAGCGGCAGCATCATCGCCGCGCCGCAGGCCGCTTTTAGCGTTCGTTTGGGCGTCATTGCTTGCTCCTCATGGTTGCTCCGTGGGCGTTGGGGTGAGCTTTTGGTCGACGGGAGTCTGGCTCTGCTGCTGGCTTTCCTCGCGGCGCCGGGTCTCGACGACGATCCCGGGCACTTCGTCGAGCGGGCGCGGCAAGGCCGGCTCGATCACCTGGGTCGGGTCTCGGAAGCTCTTGGCGGTGGCGATCAGTGCCCGGAAGGGGCCCTTGATCGTCACATTGAAGTTGAACGGGATTCGGTTGATCGACCGCAGGAAACGCTGCGTGCTGGTGTTGCCCAGCCCGACGCCCTGGATTGCCATCCGCGTGGCGAACTCGCCATCGAGGAAACCGTCGAGGCGGATGATCATCGAACGGAATTTAAGGTCGCGAAGGGCATCGAAAGCGAAGCTGCCGATCATGCCGAGATTGGCCTTGTTGACCACGCCGTTGTAGGCGAGCGTGCCGCCGCCCGGCCGGCTGTCGAGGCGGCCGCCGACGATCCGCCCGCCTTCATCGTCGAAGATCATCGGCAGGACGCCGTCGAAGGTGCCGGTCGCCGACAACTCCTGGAAGCCCATCGAATCGACGAAGGTCTTGGCATCGAGCCCGACCACCTCGAAGGTGAGGCGCTTCGGGCTCGGCCGGCCGAAGTTGAGGATGGTTTCCTGGAGGATCAGCCGCCCGCCCATGAACGGCCACTCGCCGCGCTCGATCTTGACCAGATTGTCGGGCAACAGCTGGTAGCGCACGACCCCATTCTCGACGAGGATGCCGGGGTTGATGCTTTCCAGCGTCACCAGCTGCCCCGGCGCCGTCTGCATGCCGAGCAGGTCGGTAAACACGATCGTGCCGTTCATTCCGGTGATCGGGCCGAAGCTGGCGGCGAGATCCATGTCGCGCACGGCGAACTCGCCGGTCGAAGTGACATTGCCATCACCGGTCCAGTTGATCCGGCCCTGGCCGCTCAGCCCGCCGCTGACCAACGCGATCACGCCCTCGGTTAGGCGGGTCAGTTCCTCGGGCTGCAGATTCGCGCCGAAGGTAATACCCGGCACTTCCAGCACGGCGTTGCCGGCTCCGCTGTTCAAATTGTGGGCGATGGTGACGTCGCTGACCTTGGTACCGCTGGCCGGATGATTGAGCGTGCCGGTGGTACGGATCATGCCGTCGGCCAAGGTGAAGCGCACATTGTCGCTGCGCAACGGGTAGAAGCTGGGCGGATCGGAGCGGGACGACAGCAGCAGTCCGCCGTCGACCGCCACGCCGCCCTCACGCATCCGCCAGTCGCCCGAAGCTTCGGTCAGCCTCAGCGGGATGGTGCCGAGGATGGCGTCGCCGCCCGAGAATGTCCCGCCCATCGCACCGCCGGCAAAGCTGCCCTGCAACGCCGTGGCATTGATCAGCACCGGGGCTTCGGACCGGCCCATTCGGGTGCGAACGTTGCTGGCGTCGAACTGGCTCTCGCGGACTCGGACCAGGGCAGCGTCGAGCCCGAATGGCGACTCGCCCATCCGGCCGCGGAGCCGCAGGTTGCGCGTCGCCGCATTGATGGCAACCTCGCCGCCTGGCCGCCTCAGCAGGATCGCGCCATTAGCCGGGCAGATCGGCATTCGCGTGGATCCAAGCCGCAACGACCCGGCGGTCAGGCTCGCGAAACCGGTGTCGAGGCATCGCTCGCCGAAGCGAAGCGCGCCGCCGGTGCCGAAGCGCCCGGCAATGGGAATACGCAGCCCGGCGACGCGCCCGCCGGAGAATGGGCCGTCGAGCCTGGCCACCGTGTTGACCTCGGTCCAGCCCCCGGGCCGCGCCGCGAACCGCACGGTGCTCAGCACCAGCCTGGAGCCGCCATACGCCATCGGCCCGATATCGGCCTGGCCAGTCATCCCGCCGCCGCTGCGCGGTTGGCGCAGAACGACCCTGGTATCCGGCAGCCCGCCGCCCGTGGTGGCGATATTGCCGTCGATCCGCATCCGTCCCGACGGCCAGTAATAGGTCACTCCGTCGCCGCCGTTGATCTGCACGCGCGCGCCGGTGGGCGCCTGGACGTTGGCGGTTTCGATCCTCACGCCGCCGTCGCCCGGCCGGTTGACCAGCCGAAGCGAGCCGTCGACGTCGAAATTGCTCCCGGCGCGGCGGATCGCATTGGCTAACGCGGTGGCAATCGGCCCGACCGGCGTGCCCTCGGCCGACGCCAGCGGAGCAATCAGAGGTGCCATCATGGACGGCGCCAATGCGGCGGAACTAGCGCCATAGTCGCCGACCACGTCCAGCGTGCCGCGTTCGGTATCGATCCGATAACGTCCGTCGAACCGGGTGCGGTCCGCCAGGATCTGCACCAGCCTCGCCCGCTGCGCGGCAAGATCGATCCGGCCGATCGCCCGCTCCGGCGTGCCTTCGAAGGTCAAGTTGCTGACGACATTGGCCAAACCATTCTCGCCGGCCTCGAACCCGACCATCGTCAATCGCCCGCCGCCCCGGAACCGGTCGAAGCCTTCGGCGAAGCTGGCATCGATTTCCATCCGTGGCTGGGCAAGGTGCAGGTCGCTCGCCGGGCAATTGAGCCCTTGCGCGCCGATCGGCCCCTTCACGTTTGGCCGCCGCCCGGAAACGCCGATGTCGACGAAGGCACGGAACTGATCGACCCGGCAGGTACCGAGGTCGAGACCAGGTGACGATGCCGCCATCTTGCCGGCAAAGCCGCCTGACAAATTGCCGCGGCCCGCCACCGCGAACCCCATCGCGCCATATTCAGTGGCCAGGGAGACGGTCGTATCGGCGACATCGACGGTCAAGTCGGGCAGGCGGAATGGCCGTCCACTTGGCGGCGGAAGCAACTTGTCGATCTCTCCCCAACTGACCTGGCCGGAGGGCAGTAGCCTGCCCCTCAGCCGCACGCCGCGGGCGACGACGCGATAGACTTCGACGCTGCCGTTCCACTTGATGCGGAGCTGGATGGTCGCGTTGCGAACGGTGAGATCTGGATTGGCCGGATCGCCGATCGAAAGATTGCTGACCTGCTGCGTGCGGAAACCGACCCGGTCGAGGGCGTAGGTCGCCGTGACTCCGCGCCGGGCGAGCTCGTCGCGGATATAGTCGTCGGCGATCGGCTTGCGCCAGATCCAGATGATGGCCGCTGCGATGAGCAGCAGGCCGAGGACAACAAGCAGGCCGAGACGGGTGAACCGCCAGGCGCGATGCCAGCCGCTGCGATCGTGAACGACAACCCGTTCAACCAGCGCGCCATGATGTGGCTCTGCCCGGACGTGCGCTGGTTGGCCTTGGTCGTTGTCCGCACTCATTCCGGCTTAAAACCTCTCCAACCGGCGACCGTTCCGTATCCGCACCAATGCGGCGTTGCATGGGAAACGCGCTTTGCCTAGCGTCGTTTCCGCTCGGTCGGCGCAACGGGGGATTTGCGTGCCCGATTCTGTTGATGATTCCGCCGGGCACCGGGCCCGCCTTCGCCAGCGCCTGTTCGACGGCGGCGGCACGGCCCTGCTCGATCATGAGCTGGTTGAATATCTGCTGGCGCTGGCCATCCCGCGCCGTGACACGAAATCCCAGGCCAAGGCGCTGATTGCGCGATATGGCGGCATCGGGCCGTTGCTCGAGGCGGAGCCTGAGATCCTGCGGAAGGAAGGACTGACCGACGGCATGGTCGCGGCGCTGATGATCGCCAGGGCCACCGCGCTGCGACTGCTCGAAAGCCGCGTGGAAAATCGGCCGATCCTGTCGAGCTGGGACGCGCTCGGGGATTATCTCCAGGCGGCGATGGCTTATTCGCCGGTCGAGGAGGTGCGCGTCCTGTTCCTCAACGCCAAGAATATGCTGCTCGCCAACGAAGCGATGTGGCGCGGCTCGGTCGACGAGGCCGCGGTCCACGTCCGCGAGGTGATCAGCCGCGCCATCGCCTTGGGCGCCACGGCGATCATCATCGTTCACAACCACCCTTCTGGCGATCCTTCGCCCAGCCCGCAGGACATCCGCCTAACCAAGGATTTGATCGAGGCCGGACGCCATATGCGCGTCACTGTCCACGACCACGTCATAGTCGGCAGCCAGGGCCGGAGCAGCATGAAGGCGTTGGGGCTGATTTAGGCGCTTAAGGTCACAAAAGTCATGGAGACCAACGCCTTTTTTATCAATATTTGTGACCTTAAGGAAAGATCGTTGATCTCGACACAGAGAAAGAGCCCATCTGCGAAACTGGGCTCCAAAAAAGCACAATTGTGTAGCTGTAGGACAGCGAAATCTCGCGAGGATCAAGGGCCGTACAGCATGAAGCCGTTGGGCTGAAAGCACCCTCGCTATCGGCCTTGGCATCGCCTCAATCGATCGCTAGGCGCCCGCCCATGCTCAACATCAATGAAGTCATCGTGCGCCTTGGCGGGCGTACCATCCTCGACCGCGCGACCGCTGCCATCCCTCCCGGCAGCCGGGTCGGACTGATCGGACGCAACGGCGCCGGCAAGTCGACCCTGATGAAGGTGATGATCGGCCAGATCGATCCCGACGGCGGCGCGGTCGAGATGCCGCGGAAGACGCGACTAGGCTATATCGCGCAGGAAGCGCCGAGCGGCAGCATGACTCCGTTCGATACCGTGCTCGCCGCCGACGCCGAGCGCGCGCGGCTGATGGACGAAGCCGAGCATTGCAGCGACCCCGACCGCCTCGGCGACCTTCACGAGCGGCTGCTTGCAATCGACGCATGGGGAGCGCCCGCCAAGGCCGCCCGAATCCTGCTCGGGCTCGGATTCGACGAAGAGATGCAGGCTCGCCCGCTCGACAGCTACTCGGGCGGATGGAAGATGCGCGTCGCGCTTGCCGCTCTGCTGTTCTCCGAGCCTGATGTCCTGCTGCTCGACGAGCCGTCAAACCACCTCGACCTTGAAGCTACGTTATGGCTCGAGAATTTCCTGAAGAATTACCCCGGCACGCTGGTCGTCATCAGCCACGAGCGCGACCTTCTCAACAATGTTGTCGACACCATCCTCCATCTCGAGGGCGGGAAGATGACGCTCTACGCTGGCGGCTATGACGATTTCGAGCGGCAGCGGGCCGAACGCGCCGCGCAAATTGCCGCGGCCAAGGCGTCGCAAGACGCACAGCGCGCCCGCTTGCAGGACTATATCGCTCGAAATAGCGCTCGTGCCTCGACCGCCAAGCAAGCCCAGTCGCGGGCCAAGATGCTGGCTAAAATGCAGCCGATCGCAGCGCTCGCCGATGATCCCAGCCTAAGCTTCGACTTCCCTTCCCCGAGCGAATTGAAGCCGCCGCTGATCACGCTCGACATGGCGGCCGTCGGGTATGATCCCGAAAAGCCGGTTCTGCAGCGGCTCAACTTGCGCATCGATCCCGACGATCGGATCGCGCTGCTCGGCCGCAATGGTAACGGCAAGACCACTCTCGCCCGTCTGCTCGCCGCTCAGCTTGCGCCCATGGCCGGCGAAATCCATGCTTCGAGCAAGATGCGGGTGGGCTATTTCACCCAATATCAGGTGGAGGAGTTGCATGGGGAGGACACGCCGCTCCAGCATATGGCTCGCGCGATGGCGGGCAAGACGCCCGGCGCGGTGCGCGCCCAGCTTGGCCGCTTCGGCTTTTCTGGTGACAAGGCGACCACCCGCGTCGACAAATTGTCGGGCGGTGAGCGTGCCCGCCTGGCGCTCGCATTGATCACTCGCGACGCCCCCCATCTCCTCATTCTCGACGAGCCGACCAACCATCTCGATGTCGACAGCCGCGAGGCCCTGGTTCAGGCGTTGAACGGCTATGACGGCGCGGTGATTCTCGTCAGCCACGACCGCCATATGGTCGAGTTGACGGCGGACCGGCTGGTGCTGGTCGATGACGGCGGGGCGACCGACTATGCCGGCAGCATCGACGACTATATCGATTTCGTGCTCGGCAGGAACCAGCCGAAGCCGGCTGCAAAGTCGCCCAAGGCCGGTCGCAAGGCCGATGCCCGCGCCCGCGAAGATGCACGCGCCCTGAAGAAGCAGGTTGCCGAAGCCGAAGCCGCCAGCGCGCGCCTCGCCGCCCAATGTTCGGCAATCGACCGCGCGATGTTCGACCCCGCCAGTGCCGAGCCGGCCCTTGTCGGGCTGCCAATCAGCGAGCTCGCTCAGCGGCGGGCGGCGATCGCGGCCGAACTCGAAGCCGCCGAGGCGCGCTGGCTCGAGGTCAGCGAGCAGCTCGAGAAAGCCGCTTGATAACATTCGGCACTCAGGGGGCAAAAATCGACCTGGGCCGCTAGGGCAGCTATGAACCATCAAGCGCTTGCCTGATGGCGCGTGCCAGGTCCTGCTTGCGGTAGGGCTTGCTTAGCAGCTGGGCCCGGTTCGGGAGGCAGTCGGGAAGCGCTGCGAGCTCCGTATAGCCGGATGTATACAAGATTTTGATGTTGGACCGGCCCTGTCGAAGATGGTCCGCAAGCTGAAAGCCGGTCATTCCGCCAGGCATGACGATGTCGGTGAGAAGCAGGTCGAAGGTCGTGCCTTGCTCGATCAATTTAATGGCGGAGGGGCCATTGTTCGCTTCGACGATCTTGTAGCCGAGGTCACGGAGCTGACGGATGACCATTTTTCGGACGTTGGGGTTGTCTTCGACAACCAGGACCGTCTCGTCGCCTCCCGGGGCCAAGCTCTCCTGCTCCAATTCTTTCTCGACGGCAGGGGATTCAGCGCGCGGCAGATAGAGCTTGATCGTCGTGCCATGGCCGAGTTCGCTGTAGATATTGATGTTGCCGCCCGATTGTTTGATCCAGCCGAACACTTGGCTGAGCCCCAGGCCGGTCCCCTTGCCTTCGGCCTTGGTCGTGAAGAAGGGCTCAAATGCCCGAGAGACCGTTTCCGGCGACATGCCGGTGCCGGTATCGGTGACTGCCAGCATCACATAATCGCCGGGAGCCACCTCGGCGTGGTGAGCGGCATATTCTTCGTCCAAATGGATGTTGCGGGTCTCAATGGTCAACGTGCCGCCATCAGGCATGGCGTCGCGCGCGTTGATCGCCAGATTTACGATCGCGTCGTCGACCTGCGTCGGATCGACGATAGCCGGCCATAATTTCCTGGCGGACTTCACGCGCACCTCGATATTTTCGCTAAGCGACCGCTGCAGCAGCCCCAGGATGTTGGGCAGTCGCGCATTGAGATCGATCGGTTCGGATTCGAGATGCTGCATCCTGGCGAAGGCGAGCAGCCGACGTACCAACTCCCCTCCGCGTTCCGAAGCACTGATGACATCGTCGGCCATTTCCGCGGAATCGGTATCTTCACCAAGCCTGGCACGGAGCAATTCGCTGTTGCCATGGATGATGGCCAGGAGATTGTTGAAATCGTGGGCGATGCCACCGGTTAGCCGACCGATGGCATCCATTCGCTGCAACTGGCGAAGCTGTTCGTCGCGCTCCTTCGATTCCCTGAGGTCGCGGATAAACGCGCTGAAGCTTACCGTATCGCCCTCGCGAATGGGGGTGATCGACAGCTCGACCGGGAATTCCTCGCCGCTCCTACGAAGGGCCACCAGCTCGATACGCTTGTTCAACACTCGCGCCTCGCCGGTGGCAAGATAGCGCGCCAGCCCGTCCCGGTGGGCCTGCCGAAAGCGTTCCGGCATGATCGTTTCGTCGACTTGACGCCCAAGCGCCTCTTCACTGGTCCAGCCAAATGTGTTGCGCGCCTGCGGGTTCCAGCCCGTTATCATCCCTTCCTGGTCGATGCTGACCACGGCATCCAGCGCGGCGTCGATCACGAGCCCGGCCCGCTCTTCGCTGTCGCGCAGTTGGCTTGTCCGCTCTGATACGCGGGTATCGAGCTCTAGATTCAACGCCTGCAGTTCGTCCGCCAGCCGCTGCCGCATTTCGACCTCGCGGCCCCGAAGGGCGAATAGCCACCCGATCGTGCTCAGGCTCAGGATTACGCCGACGGCAAGGGCTGAACTTGTTAGCCAGGACTGGGATTGGAGTTGGACCTGCTCAGCCCGGTGCGCATTCGTCTGGGCGGCAATGATCGTCTCGGCATCGCTTCCAACCCGGTCCATAAGATCCGTGCCGAGCCGGATGGTCCGAAGGGCTTCGGACGGTGACCCGCGTAGCTGGATAAGCCGGTTTGCATATTGGAGCCGATCCTCCGCGAGACTGACAAACCTATCGAGCCGTTGGCGAAGCTCGCCACTTGTCTCAAGGGCCCGGATCCGCGTCGCGGTGGCCTCGGCGCTTGCGGAACTGGCGGTCCGGACTTCCAGGTAGCGGTCATCGCCAGTGACGAAATAGCCCCTCGCGCTGCTTTCAACCGCCCTGATTTCAGACAGAAACCGGTTGGTCTCGATCAGCATGTTTTGAGTCCGCTCAACTTGTTCGCTGGCGGCAATCAACCTTCGGGTGCTGTAGAACGCCAAGGCGCTGACCAGCAGGATGACCAAACAAGCGATCCAAAGGATGAGCTTTTGCCGACCCAACAGCGGCTGATTCACCGCCTCGCTCGCGACGCAAAGCTTGCCGACCGCTGAAGGTCATGGCGAGGCGGCAAAAAACTGTCCTGGCGTGAAGGGCTGCGCGAGCCTGCCCCCGGCTCTAGGCTCGTCATCGACAAGGTGGATAACGCATGCCCATAAGCCGCTCCTACGCCTTGCACGCGTCGAGCCAGCCGATAGCATGCCGTCGCAACGCCAATCACCCGAGCGATGCAAATCATAGCAGCGAACGATGTGGCCAACAACTTGATTTGGAACAGAGAAGCCCAATCGTTGCCCCTTCGCTCCAGCCTTGCTAGTCGCGCGGCAATTCCACGCAATTACAAAGGCGCCGCATGGTCCCCCGCTATTCCCGTCCCGCGATGAGCGCCATCTGGTCGGCGGAGAACCGATATCGCATCTGGTGGGCGATCGAAGTGTTCGCGGCCGAGGCAATGGGCGGGATCGGGATGATCCCCGCCGAGGACGCGGCGACCATCCGCAACGCCTATGACGCCGATGTGCTGGGCGAGATCGACGTCCCAGCGATCGACGCGATCGAGGCGGTGACCAAGCATGACGTGATCGCCTTCCTGACCTGGGCCGGCGAGAAATTGGGGCCGGAGCGGCGCTGGTTGCACCAAGGCATGACCTCTTCGGATGTGCTCGACACCAGCCTGGCGGTGCAGCTGAAGCAGTCAGCCGACCTTCTGCTCGACGACCTCGACCAGTTGCTCGAGGTGCTGAAGCGCCGCGCCTATGAGCATAAGCTAACTCCGACCATTGGTCGTAGCCACGGCATCCATGCCGAGCCAGTGACCTTCGGATTGAAGCTCGCCCAGGCCTATGCCGAGTTTGATCGCAACCGCGCCCGTTTGAAGGCTGCGCGCGACGATATCGCCACCTGCGCCATTTCGGGCGCGGTCGGAACATTCGCCAATATCGATCCGGCCGTCGAGGAGCATGTCGCTGCAGAGTTGGGCCTGACACCTGAGCCGACTTCGACCCAGGTCATCCCGCGCGACCGCCATGCGATGTTCTTCGCCACGCTGGGCGTGATCGCCTCGTCGATCGAGCGGTTGGCCGTCGAAATCCGCCACCTGCAGCGGACCGAGGTGCTGGAAGCGGAGGAATATTTCTCGCCCGGCCAGAAGGGCAGTTCGGCCATGCCCCACAAGCGCAATCCGGTGCTGACCGAGAATCTGACCGGCCTCGCCCGTGTCGTCCGCTCGGCGGTGGTCCCGGCGTTGGAGAATGTCGCTCTATGGCATGAACGGGACATTTCGCATTCGTCAGTAGAGCGCTTCATCGGCCCGGACGCCTGCATCACGCTTGATTTCGCGCTGGCCCGCCTCACGAGCGTGATCGACAAGCTGCTCGTCTATCCGGAGCGGATGCAGAAGAACCTCGATAAGATGGGCGGCCTGGTCCACTCCCAGCGAGTGCTGCTCGCGCTGACCCAGGCGGGCCTCAGCCGCGAGGACAGCTATGCGCTGGTCCAGCGCAACGCGATGAAAGTTTGGGATTCAGACGGCCAGCTGTCGCTGCTCGAATTACTGAAGGCCGACCCGGAGGTGACTGCCAGGCTCAGCGAAAGCCAGCTCGAGGAACTGTTCGACCTCGGCTACCATCTGAAGCGCGTCGACCAGATTTTCGACCGGGTGTTCGGCAAGTAGATGTTCGCAATCCAACCCTGTGCCCTGTTGCTGCTGGTCGGGCCCGACTGGCGCGTCGAAACGGTCAGCGCGAATGTCGCCATGCTCGGCGATCATCGCCCAGCGTCGGTCGTCGGCCAGCCGCTGGGGGACCTGATCGGAAGCAAGGCGATCCATACCCTTCGCAACCGCCTGTCATGGCTGGCGAAGGACGAGAGCGAAGTCCAGGACTTCGGCGTTCAGTGGGGCGAAGTCACGCTGGATATTCGCGCCACTCGCGATCACCAGTGCCACCTGATCGAGGCCGAGCTGGCGGTCGAACCGCGGCTTCCCGACGGGATTGGCATGGTTCGATCGATGAGCGATCGACTGGGCGGCGACGATCCCGCCGGGCTTGCCAGGCAGGCGATGATCCAGCTCGGTGCTGTGACCGGGTTCGAGCAGCTTTTGCTGTGCGACCGCCGGGGCAATCTCATCGCCGGCAACCGGGAGGCAAGCTCGTCCTTGAAGGTGGCACCGCTCGACATCACCCGTCTGGTCGCCGATTGCGATTCGGAGCCGGTGCCGCTGGTAGGCGATGAAGGGAATAGCCTCCTCGGGCGCGCGGCCTATCTCGCACCCGACGCCGAGCAGCGCGCCACGCTGGAAGGATTTGCCATTGCGGCATCGATAGGCCTGCCGCTGCGCATTGACGGCGAGCTGGTCGCAACCCTTCACGCCCTCAACTCGACGCCGCGCCGCTGCGGCGCCGAGCGTCGGTCGGTCGCCCATCTTTTTGCGGAACGGCTGGTCGCGCGCATGGCCCGCCTGGGGTGGCGGCCTTAACCCAATACGTCCTTGATCCGCCGGAAAAAGCCCTTGCTGGCGGGACATTCGTCGCCCGTCTCTGTCTCACGGAACTGCTCGAGGATCGCGCGCTGCTCTTTCGACAGCTTGGTCGGCGTTTCAACCAGGATCCGGGTCACCAGGTCGCCGCGCCCGCGGCCATTGAGGACGCTCATCCCCGCACCGCGATGGCGCAGCGTCTCGCCCGATTGAATGCCAGCCGGAATTTTGAGCTCGATCCTTTCGCCGTCGATGCCGGGAATGGTGATGCAGCCGCCGAGCGAAGCTGTGGTGAAGCTGATCGGCGCTTCGGCGACCAACGTCGTCCCTTCGCGCTGGAAAATGCCGTGCCGCTTCATGTGGACGAACAGGTAAAGGTCTCCCGGCGGAGCGCCGCGCACGCCCGCCTCCCCCTCTGAAGCCACGCGAATTCGAGTTCCTTCGTCGACTCCGGCAGGAATGTTGACGTTGAGCCGGCGGGTCTTGAGCGCCCGCCCCTCGCCGTCGCAGCTATGGCAGGGGTCGGCGATGGTCTGGCCCGAGCCCATGCAGCCGGGACAGGTCCGTTCCATGACGAAGAAGCCCTGCTGGGCCCGGACCTTGCCGGCGCCGCCGCAGGTGGGGCAGTTGCGCGCAGCAGCCTGTCCGCGCGAACCCGAGGCGTGGCAAGCTTCGCACGCAGCCAATGCCTGGACGGCAACCGTCTTCTCGGTGCCTGTGAACGCCTCTTCCAGGGTCAGTTCGAGATCGTAGCGCAGGTCCGAACCGCGAGCGGCAGCGGCGCGCTGCGCCCGTGGGTCCATGAACTCGCCGAAGATCGACGAGAATATATCGGAGAAGCCCTCAAACCCTCCGCCGGCACCACCGCCGAACGGGCCTTGGCCGTTCATTCCATTCTGGAAGGCGGCATGGCCGAAACGGTCGTAAGCAGCGCGCTTCTGCGGATCCTTTAGGACGTCATAGGCCTCGTTGAGGGCCTTGAACTTGGCCTCATGTTCCTTGCAGCCGCCTTTACGATCGGGATGGCACTCCTTCGCCATCCGCCGATAGGCAGCCTTGATCGTCGCTTCGTCGGCGCCCTTGGGGACGCCAAGCAGGTCATAATAATCCGTGGCCATCAGTCCCCACCCATGAGGGACGGCGCCAGCAATAAATCAGCTAGCGCCGCCCGCATGTCTCTTAGGCCTTCTTGTCTTCGTCGACTTCCGAAAATTCGGCGTCGACAACTTCTTCCTCGGCCGGAGCTTCCTCGGCGGTCGCCTCGGCCGATTGGGCCGCCGCATCCGCGCCGCCCCCGGCCTGGGTCTTCTCGTAGATCGCCTGGCCGAGCTTCATCGCCACCTGGGCCAACGCTTCGGTCTTGGCCTTCATCGCCTCGGCATCGCCGCCTTCGACCGCAGTCCTGGCCTCGGCAATCGCCGCCTCGATTTCGCCCTTCAGCGATTCATCGACCTTGTCGCCATGCTCCTTGAGCTGCTGCTCGGTCGAGTGGATCAGGCTTTCCGCCTGGTTCTTCGACTCCGCAGCCTCGCGCCGCTTCTTGTCTTCTTCGGCAAACTGCTCGGCTTCCTTGACCATCTTGTCGATGTCGGCGTCGTTGAGCCCGCCCGAGGCCTGGATGCGGATCTGCTGTTCCTTGCCGGTGCCCTTGTCCTTGGCGGTGACGTGGACGATGCCGTTGGCGTCGATGTCGAACGTGACCTCGATCTGCGGCACGCCACGCGGCGCGGGCGGAATCCCGACCAGATCGAACTGGCCGAGCATCTTGTTGTCGCCCGCCATCTCGCGCTCGCCCTGGAAGACACGGATGGTGACTGCATTCTGGTTGTCGTCCGCGGTCGAGAAGGTCTGGCTCTTCTTGGTCGGGATGGTCGTGTTGCGGTCAATCATCCGGGTGAACACGCCGCCCAGCGTCTCGATGCCGAGGCTCAGCGGGGTCACGTCGAGCAGCAGCACGTCCTTGACGTCGCCCTGCAGCACGCCGGCCTGGATGGCGGCGCCCATGGCGACCACCTCATCCGGGTTGACGCCGGTATGCGGCTCCTTCCCGAAGAACTCCTTCACCACGTCGCGGACGCGCGGCATCCGGGTCTGGCCGCCGACCAGCACGACGTCGGCGATGTCCTTGGCATCGACCCCGGCGTCCTTCAGCGCCTTGCGCATCGGCTCCTTGGTGCGGTCGATCAACGGCGCGACCAGCTTTTCCAGCTCGGCCCTGGTAAGCGTGATGACCAGATGCAGCGGGGTAGTCGCACCGCCCTCCATCCGCGCAGTGATGAACGGCTGGTTGATCTCGGTCGTCTGCGCGGACGACAGTTCGATCTTCGCCTTTTCGGCCGCTTCCTTGAGCCGCTGCAGCGCGAGCCGGTCGGTACGGAGGTCGATTCCCTCCTTCTCCTTGAACTTGTCGGCCAGCCAGTTGACGATCGCGGCGTCAAAATCCTCGCCGCCGAGGAAAGTATCGCCATTGGTCGACTTCACCTCGAACACGCCGTCGCCGATCTCGAGTATCGACACGTCGAAGGTGCCGCCGCCAAGGTCATAGACGGCGTTGGTCTTGCCCTCTTCCTTCTCAAGGCCATAGGCGAGCGCAGCCGCGGTCGGCTCGTTGATGATGCGCAGCACCTCGAGGCCGGCGATCTGGCCGGCGTCCTTGGTCGCCTGGCGCTGGGCATCGTTGAAGTAAGCGGGGACAGTGATCACCGCCTGGGTGACCGTCTCGCCGAGATAGGCCTCGGCGGTTTCCTTCATCTTCTGGAGGATGAAGGCGCTGATTTGCGACGGGCTATAGTCCTTGCCGCCGGCGTTGACCCAGGCGTCGCCGTTTGGCCCCTTGACGATCTTGTAGGGCACCAGCTCGGTGTCCTTCTTGGTGATCGGATCGTCGAAGCGGCGGCCTATCAGGCGCTTCACCGCGAAGATGGTGTTGTCGGGATTGGTGACCGCCTGGCGCTTGGCCGGCTGGCCGATCAGGCGCTCGCCATCCTTGGTGAAGGCGACCACCGACGGGGTGGTCCGCGCGCCTTCCGCATTCTCGATAACCTTGGGTTTGCCCCCCTCCATAACCGCAACGCAGCTATTGGTGGTGCCAAGATCGATCCCGATCACTTTTGCCATAATCTATCCTCTGCTTGCCCCTCGTGGCCGCGCTGCCCAGCGCCCCACGAAATTTGATTTCGAGGGCGATATAGGTGTGTGTTTTCAGGCGACAAGGGCGGCAAATTGCCCTTACAGCATGGCCATTCCGCCGTTCACGTGGAGCGTTTGCCCGGTGATGTAGCCTGCTTCCCGAGAGGCCAGGTAAACGACGGCGGCGCCGATATCTTCGCCGGTGCCCATTGCCCCGGTCGGGATCTTGGCGAGAATCCCGGCCTTCTGTTGCTCATTTAACGCGTCGGTCATCGCCGAGGTCATGAAGCCCGGCGCGATGCAATTGACGGTGATCCCCCGGCTGGCGACCTCCTGGGCAAAGGCTTTCGACATGCCGATCAGGCCGGCCTTGGACGCCACGTAATTGGCCTGGCCGGGGTTGCCGGTCACTCCAACCACCGAGGTGATGTTGATGATGCGGCCGTGCCGGGCCTTCATCATCGGCTTCATCGCCGCCCGCATCAGGCGGAAGGCGCCTTCCAGGTTGACCTTGATCACCTGGTCCCACTCCTCGTCCTTCATCCGCATGGCGAGATTGTCGCGGGTGACGCCGGCGTTGTTGACCAGGATATCGAGCTTGCCGCCGAGCGCCTCAACGGCGCGAGGCACCAGCTGGTCGACCTGCTCGGCGTTGGAAAGATCGCAGACCAAAGTCACATGGTCGCCGCCCAGCTCCTTGGCGAACGCCTCGAGCTTGGCCTGGTTGGACCCCGACAGTGCCAGCCGCGCACCCTGCGCCGCCAGCGACTTCGCAATCGAGCTGCCAAGCCCGCCGCTGGCGCCCGTCACCAGCGCGGTCATTCCGGTGAGATCAAACATCCTCATCCCCTATTCCGTCATGCTGAGTTCACCATTCCAGGATTGCCCCGCAATGCCGTCATGCTGAACTTGTTTGAGCATCCATTTTCTCCACCCGCACTGCCATCGACCAGATGGACCCTGAAACGAGTTCAGGGTGACGGGTTGAGATTCAAAGCTCCTTCGCCAGCGCCTCAATATCCTCGATCGTGACCACGCTGGTCACTTTTGCGTCGGAAGCGATGCGCTTGACCATCGGGCCTAGCACCTTGCCGCCCAGCTCGACGAACTCCCCCACGCCTGCCGAGGCCATATTGGCGATGCTCTCGCGCCAGCGGACCATGCCGGTCACCTGCTCGACCAGCAGCCGCTCGATCTCGGACGGATCGGCAACGGCGGAGGCGGTGACGTTGGCGAAGAGCGGGACATGCGGCGGCTCGATCACCGTCCGCCCGAGCGCCTCGGCCATCGCGTCGGCGGCTGGCTGCATCAGCGGGCAGTGGAACGGCGCCGATACCGGCAGCGGCACGGCACGCTTGGCGCCCATGTCCTTGGCAATCGCGATGGCTCGGTCGATGGCGCCCTTGTGGCCGGAGAGGACGACCTGGCTGGGGTCATTGTCGTTGGCGACCGCGCAAACTTCTCTTTCGGCCGCTGCGGCGGCGATCTTCCGGGCCAGCTCGAGATCCGCGCCGAGCAATGCCGCCATCGCGCCGACGCCGACCGGCACCGCCGCCTGCATCGCCTGACCACGCAGCCTGAGCAGCTTGGCGGTGGTCGAAAGGTCGAACGAGCCCGCCGCGCACAGCGCCGAATATTCGCCGAGGCTGTGGCCCGCGACGAAATGCGCTGCCTTCTCCAGCGACACGCCGCCCTCCCGGGTCAGCGCGCGGAATACCGCCAGCGCATGCGCCATGATAGCCGGCTGGGCATTTTCGGTGAGCTTGAGGTCATCCTCCGGCCCTTCGCGCATCAGCCTGAACAGATTCTGGCCGAGCGCCTCGTCGACCTCGCCGAACACGTCGCGCGCCGCCGGGCTCGCCTCGGCAAGCGCGGCCCCCATGCCGACCGACTGGCTGCCCTGTCCCGGAAAAAGGAATGCGCGCATCGAAATCCCTGTTCAACTGTGCTTAGGTCGCGGGCGGACTAAGCCGGTCAAGCGTGAATGCCAAGTGCACTCGGGGAGGATTAAGAATGAACGAGTCGGAGGGCGGGCGGCAGCTCGGCTTTTGGATGTGCCTGGCGCTGGTCGTCGGCAACATGATCGGCTCGGGCATTTTCCTGCTTCCAGCCAACCTTGCGCCGCTCGGCCTCAACGCCATCTGGGGATGGATCATTACCATTGGCGGCGCGATGTGCCTGGCGGCAGTATTCGCGGCGCTGGCCAAGGCGATACCGGAAGCCTCGGGGCCGTATGACTATGTCGCCAAGGCCCTCGGGTCGCCACCGGCCTTTCTCGTCATGTGGGCCTATTGGATCTCCATCTGGGTAACCAACTCCGCCATCGCCATTGCCGCGGTCAGCTATCTGAGCTCGCTGGCGCCAGGGTTTTTCGCGGCTCCCGGCATTTCGGCGCTGACCGCAATCGCCTTCGTCGCGCTGTTCACTGGCGTGGCCTGCACAGGAGCCAGGACCTCGGGCCGGGTCCAGATCCTGACCAGCATACTCAAGATCATGCCGCTGGTGGCGGCGATGGTGATTGCCCTGATCGTGTTCGGCCAGGGCGAACAGCCCGCGCAATTCGCCCCGGCCCCGGTCAGTCCAAATGGCGTCGCGGCGGCCGCGGCGCTGACCCTGTGGGCCATGCTCGGTTTTGAATGCGCCTCGGTGCCAGCGGGGCGCGTCAGGGACCCGGCCCGAACCATTCCGCGTGCCACCATGATCGGCACGCTCGCGGTCGGCCTGATCTACCTGGCGGCGTCGAGTGCGGTATTCCTGCTGCTGCCCGCCGATGTCGCAGCGAAGTCGCCGGCGCCCTTTGCCGACCTCGTCGGAAGCTTTTGGGGGCCGACAGCTGCAACGCTGGTCGTCTTTTTCGCGGCGATTTCATGCCTGGGGGCGCTCAACGGCTGGGTCCTGCTCCAAGGCGAGGTCCCGCTGTCCCTCGCCCGTCGCGGCGTCTTCCCGCGTTGGTTCGGCAAGGTGAATAGCCGCGGCATGCCGGTCCGCGCTCAGATCCTTGGTTCGACGCTCTCGGCACTGCTCGTTGCCGCCAACTTCACCAAGGGCCTGACCGAGCTGTTCGCCTTCATGGCCCTGCTTGCCACAGTGGCCACGCTCGTGCTCTACTTGTTTGCCGCCTTGTCCGCCCTGCGCCTGATGGCCATCGGTCAACTTCGAAGCGGATTCATGCTGGTCGTTACCCTGGTCGGCGGGGCCTATGCTGTCTGGACCTTCTATGGCGCCGGAGCGGAAGCGACGCTTTGGGGCCTGCTCTTGCTGATGACCGCCATCCCGGTCTGGTTCGGGATGCGGCTCACTGCCCTCTGGTCCGAGCAAGCGCCCGAGCGCGCAGGTGGCTGACGAGGTCGCACATTCGCTGGCGGACATGCTGGCCACTTTGTCCCCGAAGCTACAGGATGAAACCTATCTCTTCGTGACCCTCGCCGGCGGCCAGTTGCCCGACGGCGCCGTTCAATCCGCGATCGGATGGTTTCGCGAAACCGAAGGTATCAGCCTGATCTTGCCACGCGACGCAGCGCTGTCGCTAGGCTGCGCCAATGGCTCGCCGATGCGGCAGATCACGCTGCAAGTATATTCCTCGCTTGATGGCGTTGGCTTGACCGCGGCGGTGGCCGGGCGACTGGCCGAACATGGCATCGCCTGCAACATGGTCGCAGCGTTTCACCACGACCATATCTTCATCCCGGCCGACAGAGCGGAGGAGGCCCTAGCCCTGCTTCAGGAGCTTCAGGAGCTTCAGCGCGATGCGCGCTAGTTCCCTTTGGTCCACCCCGGTGCCGGCGGCCGCTCCAGCCGCGCCTCGGGAATGAGCCGCCGGAGCTTCTGCGCGAAGCTCCTCAGCGAAACCTCGCTCTTGCCCAGTGGACCGGGAATATAGCTAGGGCTGGCCATGCCCTGCTGCACGCGGCTGATCAGCTCGGTATCCTCGGCATTGACGCGGCGATTGATACGCCAGTTCAAGTAGCGCGCAGCCTTCATCTCACGCCGATCGTCGGGCAATGCATAGCTGATCTCGCGGATCACGCTGGTGGTCGAACTAACTGGCAGCCACTGCATGAAGTCGACCTGGTCGGGATAGATGTCGAATGCGACGCAGGGGAAGAGCTTGTAATAGAGCCACTTGCGGCGGTGCGTTTCCGGCAAATGCTCCGCCTCGGGCAGATAACGCTGATAGGCCCGCTCCGAAGGGTTGGCGGAGTCGTCGTCGCGTAGCTCGCCCTCCATCCGGTCGACCCATTCCCTGGCCTCGACGCCATAGCTCTTGCCGAACAGGCGGGTCAGTCCCGGGTGCCCGACGGGGATATGCAGATGGTCGGAATAATTGTCGGCGATCGTCTTCCAGTTGAGGGCGCGGGGGCGCAGCGTCACCCGGCCAATCGCGCGCAGATCCTCAAAGCGATAGTGCACCACCTCATGTTCATAGGGTGCCATCATCTCGTGAACCGACGGCAGGCCGTCCTCGAGCCGGATGAACAGAAAACCGCGCCACTTCTCCAGCGCGACCGGCGCCAGGCCCAGCTTCTCGACTTCCAATCCTGGATATTCATGGCGGTGCATCACGCCGACCAGGCGGCCGTCCCGGGCATAGCTCCAGGCGTGATAGGGACAGGTCAGCACCTTGGCGCAGCCGGCCTCGCCGTCGACCAGCCGCGAACCGCGATGGCGGCAGACGTTGGTGAAAGCGCGGACTTCGCCATCGTCGCCGCGGATGACGATCACGCTCTCGCCGAGATAGTCGATCGTCCGCCATTCCCCTGGATCGGCAATCTCGCTCTCGTGACACACCACCTGCGGCGCTGCCCGAAGGAACGCGCGCTTCTCGGCCTCGAAAAATTCCGGATCGTGGTACAACCAGCCCGGCAGGCTCATATCATCGAGCGGGTCGGGGCTGGGATGGATCGTCTTGAGCTGCGTTGCCATTGCTCAAGGCTGCCACGACGGGCGGCCGACCGCAACTCGCCATGAATTCATTGACCGATGCCCATCTGGCTCATGTAGGTCGCATTGTCCCAATAGAGCCATTCATGGTCCATCTTGCCGTCCTTCCAATGGGCGATCGTCGCCATCGGCAGTTTGAAGGATTTCCCGGTCGGCTGGATCACGGTGCCGTCGGGCGCGGTCATCGGCTTGGTAAAAGTCCCCGTCATGACGCCGGTTACCGCCGTCCACTCGCCGTTGGCGATGCGGACCGGATGGATTTTGATCGCTGTGTCGGGCGCATGAACGAACAGTTTCTTCAGGTCCTCGATGTGCACGCCGATGCCCCTGATGTCATGCCCATCGGGCCAGCTGACGACGATGTCATCGGCGTGGCTCTCATGCAGGCGGTCCCACTTTTGATTGCTGAACACGTCGAAATCGAGCGTGTCGAAGGTAGCGATGTTGGCGGCGGGCTGACCGCCTTGCACAGCGCGTCCGAATTCTCCTGCCGCCAGGGGTTTTTCCTCATTGCCGGCCCCGGTTTGTTGTGGAGATTGCGCCGGCTGCTGCTGGCAAGCTGCAAGGATGAGGAGACTGGCAACGGCTGGGCCGAAGCGTCCATGTGAATTGCCACGCATGATTGCCTCCTTTCATGACGCTGCCTCAAGCGCTCTGGGAGAAGGTGCCGTTTTACTCCTACTGGTGAGCGCATTCAAATGATGTGCGGTGGCACCCTCCCGAAGCTGCAGCGTTAGCAGCGGCGATGAGCGATCCTCCACCAGACCCCGCGACCGTCCCCTGGTGGGAGCGCGGGGTGATTTACCAAATCTATCCGCGCAGCTTCCAAGACAGCGACGGCGACGGGGTCGGCGATCTCGCCGGCATCGAGCAGCGGCTCGACTATCTGGCGGAGCTGGGCATCGACGCCATCTGGCTGTCGCCGATCTTCACCTCGCCGATGGCCGATTTTGGTTACGATGTCGCCGACTATACCGGCATTGACCCACTGTTCGGCAGCCAAGAGGATTTCGACCGGCTGCTGGCTGCGGCGCATGCGCGGGGCCTCAAGCTCATGCTCGACTTCGTTCCCAACCACAGCAGTGACCGGCATCCCTGGTTCGTCGAGAGCCGCTCGTCGCGCGACAACCCCAAGCGCGGCTGGTACATCTGGCGCGATCCCGCCCGCGGCGGCCCGCCCAACAACTGGATCAGCGATTTCGGCGGCTCGGCCTGGGAATGGGACGAAGCGACCGGCCAATATTATCTCCATGCCTTCCTGAAGGAGCAGCCCGACCTCAACTGGCGCAACCCGGAGGTCCGTGCGGCAATGCTGGACGTGCTGCGCTTCTGGTTCGACCGCGGCGTCGATGGCTTTCGGATCGACGTTCTGTGGCACTGCATCAAATCGGAGAGCCTGCCCGACAATCCGCTCAACGCCGGTTACCGGCCAGAGATGGGCGAGAAGCTTAAACTGCTTCAGACCCATTCGACACACCAACCCGAGATACACGACTTAGCCGCCGATTTCCGCGAGCTGGCTGACGACTATGGCGACCGGCTGCTGGTCGGGGAAATCGTTCTGCCGCTCAACCAGCTGATGACATATTATGGCGGTGAGCGCCCCGGGGTGCATCTGCCATTCAATTTCCAACTGGTCGAGGCGCCGTGGAATGCGGCCTATCTCCGCTCAATGATTGCTGATTATGAGGCGGCGCTGCCGCCCGGCGCCTGGCCCAACTGGGTGATCGCCAGCCATGACTATCCGCGCATCGCGGCCAAGCTAGGCGAGGCGCAGGCGCGCGTCGCGGCGATGCTGCTGCTGACCCTGCGCGGCACTCCGACGCTTTATCAGGGCGACGAGCTTGGCATCGGCAAGGTCGAGATTCCGCCCGGCCGGGTGCGCGACCCCAAGGAACTGCGCGAGCCGGGCATCGGCCTCGGCCGCGACCCGTCGCGCACTCCAATGGCCTGGGACAGCTCGCCCAACGGCGGCTTCACCACCGGCCAGCCCTGGCTTCCGCTGCATGACGACTGGCCATCGCGAAATGTTGCCACGCAGCAGAGCGATCCCGGTTCGATGCTGTCGCTTTACCGGCAGTTGCTGCGCCTGCGCCGCGCCGAGCCCGCCCTGTCGATCGGCTCCATCCATTTGGACCAGGGCAGCGAACAGGTCCTCGCCTACCGGCGGCGACATGGGGAAGCGCAATTGCAGATCCTGCTCAATCTCTCGGGGGCCGAGCGGCAGTGGCCCGAAGAAGCCAATTCCGGCATCGTCCTGCTGTCAACGCTCGGCAGCAAGCCGGCTGAGGGCTGGCTTCGCCCCGACGAGGGCCTGATCCTTCGCGTGGTAGAGGGATGAGCATGCGGGTCGCCATGCTCAGCTCGATCAGCTGGCGTACGCCGCCGCGCGCCTATGGCCCGTGGGAGCTGGTCACCAGCCTGCTGACCGAAGCGCTGATCGAACGCGGCGTGGACGTCACCCTGTTCGCGACGCTCGACAGCATTACCGCCGGCACGCTCGCTGGCGTTTGTCCGCGCGGATATTCCGAAGATCCGTCTCTCAACCCGAAGGTGTGGGAAGCGCTTCACATCGCCCATTGCTTCGAGCGCGCGGGCGAATTCGACCTGATCCACAACCAGGCCGATTTCATGCCGCTGATTTTCTCGGATTTGGTCGGCACGCCGATCGTATCGACGATTCACGGCTTTTCGTCGCCGACTATCCTGCCGGTGTTCCAGCGTTACAACGATCGCTCGGCCTATGTGGCGATCAGCGATGCCGACCGCGACCCCTCACTCACCTATGCCGCGACGATCCATCACGGCATCCCGATCGACGAGTTCCCGTTCGATCCGGTGGGCAGCGAGGATCTGCTGTTCTTCGGCCGGTTTCATCCGGACAAGGGCGCCGGCGAAGCGGTCCGGGCGGCTCGACTTGCCGGCCGAAGGCTGATCATGGCTGGCATCGTCCAGGACCCCGACTATTTCGCCCGCGAGGTCGCGCCGTTCATCGATGAGCGCAATGTCGAGTATCGCGGGGTGCTCGGCGGAATCGACCGCGTCCGGGCTCTCGGCCAGGCCCGCGCCATGCTTCATCTGATCGGCTTCGAGGAGCCGTTCGGCCTGTCGGTGGTCGAAGCCATGGCCCGCGGAACGCCGGTCATCGCCTACCGCCGCGGCTCCATGCCCGAGCTTATCGAGCATGGCGTTACCGGATTCTTGGTCGACAGCTTCGACGAGGCAGTGGAGGCGATCGACAGAGTCGGCGAAATCGACCGGTCGGCCTGCCGTCGGCATGTCGAGCGACATTTCACCGTCGACCGCATGGCCGATCAATATCTCGACCTCTACAGGCAGCTGTTAGGTGGCTGACTTTTAACGCCAATATATGTATGCCGCTCGGTACAGGGGAAGGCGAGTCATGCCGCTCTACATGGACATTCATAAATGCGAGGGCGCCAGCGTCGAGGACGTGGCCAAGGCGCACTTAGCCGACACGGAAGTCCAGGATCGGTACGACGTCACATATAAGAAATATTGGTTCAACGAGACCTGCGGCAAGCTTTTCTGCCTGGTTGAGGCGCCGTCCGCGGAGGCCGCCACACGCGTCCACCAGGAAGCGCATGGCCTGCTTGCCGAGAAACTGATCGAGGTCGATCCGGAGCTGATCGACAGCTACATGGGCTCCAGCCCTGTCAGCTCGATTGGCGCAGCGTTGCTGCCCGATGCGACCGCTGAAACGCACCGCGATACCGGCGTAAGGACGATCTTGTTTACCGACATCGTCGATTCGACGGCGATGTGCTCGCACTTCGGCGACGAGGCGGCGATGGCGATGCTCGCCGTCCATGACCGTGTCGTCAGGGAGGCGCTGGTCAAGAATTGTGGCCGCGAGGTCAAGCACACCGGCGACGGAATCATGGCCTCATTCCTGTCGGCTGCGGGTGCGGTGCGTTGCGCCTGCCAGGTGCAGGGCGAGCTGCGCGACTATAATCTCGCCGGGCCCGATTGCCCGGTGGTCGTCCGGATCGGCATCAGCGCCGGCGAGCCGGTTGAGCAGCATGAGGATCTGTTCGGCTCGAGCGTCCAACTCGCAGCGCGTCTATGCCACGAAGCGGAGCCGGGCCAGATCCTGGTATCGAGCGTCATCGCCGAGCTATGCATCGGCAAGGGGCTGCGCTTCATCGGTGCCGGCCCCTGCCAGCTCAAGGGCTTCGAGCAGCCGGTCGAGACGCATGTCGTCGAACTTGTCTGCTGACTTGCCTTTCGCTGGCCTTTGAGCCATAGGCCCGCCAGCCGCCGGGGCTTGCTCCGAGCGGCCTATTGTTTTGAACGACAGCCGGAGGGGCGCTTCGCACGGTGCGGGCGTCAGCGATCGGCCAACATAGGTGCATGGAACATGCCGCTTTATGAGCATGTTTTCCTCGCGCGCCAGGATCTGGCTCAGGCCCAGGTCGATGCGCTCGCGGAAAACGCCACCAAGGTTATCGCCGACAACGGCGGCAAGGTGGTCAAGACTGAAACCTGGGGCCTGCGCGGCCTTGCCTACCGCATCGCTAAGAACCGCAAGGCGCATTATGTCATGCTTGACATCGATGCCCCCGCGCCGGCGATGGCCGAGCTGGAACGCCAGACCGGCATCAACGAAGATGTGATCCGCTTCATGACCATCCGCGTCGACGCCCATGAAAAGGGCCCGTCGGCGATGATGCGCAAGCAGGATCGCGAGCGCACCCGCGGCCCGCGCCGCGACGAGCTGGAGGTCTAAGCGATGGCCCGTGCATTTTTCCGCCGCCGCAAGTCCTGCCCCTTCTCGGGCAAGGACGCCCCGCGCATCGACTATAAGGACGTTCGCCTGCTCCAGGGCTTCGTGTCCGAGCGCGGCAAGATCGTTCCGAGCCGCATCACCGCGGTTTCGGCCAAGAAGCAGCGCGAGCTGGCCAAGGCGATCAAGCGCGCCCGCCACATCGGCCTGCTTCCCTACGTCGTGAAGTAAGGAGAGCTAGCGATGGAAGTCATCCTGCTCGAACGCGTCGAGAAGCTCGGCCAGATCGGTGACATCGTCACCGTCAAAAACGGCTTCGCGCGCAACTATCTGCTGCCGAACAAGAAGGCGCTGCGTGCCAACGAGGCCAACAAGAAGGTCTTCGAGGCCAACCGCGCCCGGCTCGAGGCCGAGAACGCCACCAGGCGCTCCGATGCCGAAAAGGCGTCGAAGGACGTTGAAGGCAAGTCGGTCCAGCTGATCCGCCAGGCATCGAACGTCGGTGCGCTCTACGGTTCGGTTTCGGCCCGCGACATTGTCGAGGCGCTCGAGGGCGTCGGCGCCAGGGTCAGCAAGAGCCAGATCGTGCTCGACCGCCCGATCAAGGCGATCGGCGTTCACGAGGTGAAGGTTGCGCTGCACCCCGAGGTCAGCGTGACCGTCAAGGTCAACGTCGCCCGCTCGCCGGAAGAGGCCGAGCTGCAGGCTCAAGGCGTCGACGTCATGGCGTCGATGTTCGAGCGCGAGCCGGCCGGCTTTACCGAGGAATATGTTGAAGGCGCTGAGCCTGGCACGCTTCCCGAGCAGCCGGCTGCCGAAGCTCCGGCCGCTGAGCCTGGCGAAAGCGAAGGCGAGGAAGCCTAAGCTTCTCCATTCTTGTGGAGAAAGAGAGCCGTCGGAGTTCGCTCCGGCGGCTTTTTCTTTGGGCTGCTCGGCCCGTCGCATTTGATTCGATCCATTGAGCAAGTGAAATGGCGGATTCCAGTCACTGGCCGAGTCCGCTTCCCGACCTGCTGCTCCGCTCGTCGCATTCGCCATTGGGGTTGCGGAACGACCTCCCCGCTTCCCTGTTTCACGGATGAGCGTGGGGCTTGTTTTGGAAGGGACAAGTAATGGCGAACGAGCAGGACAAGAACCCCACCACGGGTTCGGAAACGGACATCAGCAAGGCGCAATCGCAGCAACAGCCACCGCAGCAGGCGAGCCAACAGCAGGGCGAAACAGATCCGCGCCAAGGCCAGGTCGAAACCGGGCAGCAGGACAATGAAGAGCTGACCGGCGATCAGGCCGCAACTGGCTCATCGCCCGATGCGGGCCTGCAGGGTGACACGCTGACTCAACAGCGCACGGATGTGGAAGGCGCATCGCTGCAGTCGCAGACGACGGGCGAGGCCCAAAGCGGCTTTGTCGGCGCAGAGGGCGAGCAGGACACCAGCAGCGAGCTGGTCGAGGATCAGGACTTCGAGAAGGACGGCCAGGGCGCCCCCGAAGGAAAATAACCTCTGACTCCAGCAAACTGGGCCGCGTCCTATCCCCTTAGACCCGGCCCCTTTTTTTACGCCGGCTCCCTGGCCAGGAAGGCGGCCTCGCGTTCCACGAAGGGCTTGAAGCTTGGGCGCTCGAGCATATGCTCAACATAAGCGGCCGTCCGCGGGTGCCGCTGCAAATCAAACCCGATGCCGAGGTGACGGAAGTTGGCGAACGGGCTGGCCACCGCGATATCGGCCAGCGTCAGCCTGTCGCCGACGAGGTAACCGCCTTCACCCGGAACCACCGTCTCCAGATAGTCGAGGATCGGCGGCCATTCGTCGCGCAGCGCAGTCTCGGCCAGCGCCTCGTCACCCGCCCGCCCGAGAAAGCGCGGCGCCACGACCCGGTTGAAGAAGACTTTCTGTCCGCAACCGAACAGGATCGTGTCGGCGAACTCGTCGAACCAGATGACTCGGCCGCGCGCCCGGGGCTCGGCCGGGATCAGCTCCGGCTCGGGATATTGGGCCTCCAGATAGTGGATGATGGCGGTCGAATCCGACAGGCAATAGTCGCCGTCGACCAGCGCCGGCATCTTCCTGAACGGGCTCGCCGCGCAGAATTCCGGCGTCGGATTGGGAAAGCCAGTCGGCTGGAGCTCGATCTCGATGCCCTTCTCCGCCGCATAGGCCGCAACCTTTCGAACGAAGGGCGAAATGGTCGAACCGTAGAGGATCATCGCTTCTTTCCTTCCATCTGGCGGCCGCGCCGGAGACCGGCGGCGTTACAAGCGTTGATGCCGCGACAAGGAGAATAGTCATGCGCAGCAACAGCGGCTCGGGCAAGAGCAACAACAATCTTCGCGATCCGACCCTGAAGGAACATGAAGAGGTGCGCGACAAGCGCGGTAGCACCCCGGCTCACGGCCGCGCCGAGCGGGCGGAGAAGGCCAAGCCGGGGCTGGAGCCGACCGAGGCCGGTCCCGCCCGTTAGGGTCACAAGAGTCATGGAGAAAGGCGTCATTTCGAGCCCGATTTGAGACCTTAAGGAATCCGGTAGAATTCGGCCACGCGATCCAGGGCGAGGCTGAGCACCAGCTTGCCTGCCCTGCTCGGCCAGCCGAGCGCCGACTCTGCCTCTCTCATACCTTCGCCAGCGCAGACCACGCGCCACAATATGTCGGAGAGGCCAGGGCCGGCTTCGGCTACCGCCGACTCGAAGCGCCGCCTGGCATCGAGCTGGGCGCTGCTGAGATCTACCGCCTCGGACGAGCCGCCGCGGCTGCGCGCGACCGGCGCACTATCCCAAGCCATCGTCACCCGCGGCCCGAACTGGCCCCGCTCCCAGTCGAAGCGTAGCCGCTCGCCCGCATCGAACTGGCGCCGGGTGACGTGACCGCGGGCGAACAGCCAACCCAGCGGGCTTTCCGCCAGGTTGACGGTTACCGACCGGGCAGCGCGCCTTCCCTTCGGACCGAGACTGTCGCCCGGCAGCGGACGTTCGACGAGCAGGCGAGATTGCGGGGAGTGTTGGGCCATGGATGCTCCTTCGGTGCGAGTCGCTTTTTCCTTGCCACACAGGCGAATCTGTAGGACAGCGCAAAACCATATTGGTTAGTATGCGTATGGGACTCGATCATGATTACGCGCATAAGGGAAGTCCGCCGCGCACGCGGGATGACGCTGGACGATGTGGCCAGGGCCTGCGTTCCGCCGACCACGCCGCAAACCATCGGCCGGCTGGAAACGGGCACCCGCACCGTGTCGCTCGGCTGGCTCAATCGCATCGCCGCCGCGCTTAAGGTCGATGCGGCCGATCTCGTCGACCATCCGGAGCGCGGCGAATTGCCAGTCGTCGCGGTGCTCGGCGCCAATGGCGCAGCTGCGCCGAGGAAGCAGGCGCTGGTGGTTTCGCCGCGGCCCGCGGGCGGACAGATCGCAATGACGGTGTCCGCCAGTGTCGGTGACTATCGCGCCGGCGACGAAATCTGGTGTGAGCGGCTCGAGCCCGAGCAGTTCGGCAAGGCGCTCAACCGCGACGTGCTGGTACCTCGCCCCGCCGGACGCTTCCTGTTCGGCCGCCTGATCGGCCGCGACGAAGGCAAGCTTCACCTCCTCCCGCCCGGCGCCGGCGGACGGCAGAGCGTGGTCGCCGATCCGCCCTGGGCGGCGGTCGCGGTCAGGCTGGTGCGGGCTCTATAGGTCAGCGTCCTCTTTCGACCCATTGCGGACATTCGCGCTCGGTCGCGTTGGCCGCTAAGCAACACCGATGATCAATACAGACGCCCTACTCAACATTGCACATGATGCCGGGGAAGAAGGTAACTTCGACCTTGCTCGTCAATGTTACGAACGGGGGGCCGCGCTCGGTGATGCCGAATGTCTGCACGCGCTGGGCTACATGTATGATGTCGGCGAAGGCGTGTCCCAAGACAAAGCTATCGCAATGAAGTTGTATCGGCGCGCCTGGCGACGAGGAAGCCATGCCGCAGCTTCAAACATTGCTATCCTTTATCGTGAGCAAGGAAAATTGGCCTACATGTTCCGCTGGTTCCAGCGTGTAGCAATTGCTGGTGATGGGAGCGCGCAGTTTGAGCTGGCGAAATGCTATCTTGAAGGCACTGGCGTGAGGGAAAATCCGCAAGCAGCGCTCCGGTGCTTGGCAGCCGCAATCCAATCCTCTTTTATCACTGAACATGAACGGGAAGAGGCGCAGGCGCTGCTCGGAACGCTCCGCCCACGTCAGATCTAATGACCGCTTTCCACCCTTATCGGTCACAAACGACCCATTACGGACATAAGCTCACGACCCACGAGGCCCCTAAATCCTTGCGGGCTGATGAACGCTGCAACTTCTTGTGTTTGCGGCTTGTTGCCCTTCAGAGCGAGCCTCCTGCTCGTCAACTATGACCCGAGAAAGGGTTGATATGAAAAAACTCATCCTCCTCGTTGGCGTCGCGGCGTTCGCCGTGGGAACGCCAGCGCTTGCGCAGCACGGCAACAGCCACAGCAAACAAAACAAGGCGCAGTCCTCGAAGTCGAACGCCAAGGCGAATGCAAAGTCGAACCGAAAGCACATCGTCACTACGCGCAGCGGCAACCGCCTCTATGCGTTCAACGCTCGCGGCACCTGCCCGCCAGGCCTCGCACGAAAAGACAACGGCTGCCTGCCGCCAGGCCAAGCGAAAAAAATGTACAGCGTCGGCCAGCGCTACAACCGCAACTTCGGCAATGTCTGGACTTACAACCAGATCCCCACCGACCTGAGATCGCGCTACGACTTTGATCAGGATGACCGCTACTATTACCGCAACGGCTACCTCTACCAGGTCGACCCGAAAACGATGCTGGTGCAACAGGTTATCAGCGCACTGCTTCGTTGATTTTGCAATATCCGGATGAACTAGGGCGGCCTTTTCGGGGCCGCCCTCCTTTGCTCATCCGTCCTCCGCGTCAAGCTGGCCGCCAGATGCAGTCGGTCCCGAGCTCGATGAAGCTACTAATGTCCGCATTCCACCCCAATCGGCCATAACGAGCATCCCACTTGCCCTGACGGTTGCACCATGGCATCGGCGCGCTTCCGCAACTGAGGGCGCTTAGCTCAGTTGGTAGAGCATCTCGTTTACACCGAGAGGGTCGGCGGTTCGAGCCCGTCAGCGCCCACCATCGACGCCTGGAGGCATGCCGGGAGCATGCCGAAGCCGTCGATCACGCGCACCCTGTCCGGGGGACAGGCGAGCATGGGGATCATGCACCGGTCATGCCGATAGCATGATCGGGCGCGCGATCAGATCAATTCCCCTTGCACTTTGTGCACCTTGCTAACGGCCCCGACGGGGACGTCGAACTCCGTTTGTGGATTGAATTGCCGGAGGCTGATCGCATCCGGGGCCTGGGATCGGAGTTCGCCAATCAATGCTCCTCCATCGCCGGCCAGAATCACAAGTACATCGTCACCAGCTCCAATCGGCGACGAGGGAGAAACGGCAATCCGCCTCCCCTGCCGAAATCGGGGCCACATCGCTTCGCCCATGATCGCGATCGCAAAGGCGCCGAGATCCCCAGCGAGGCTGGGCGGTCGAGGTGCGCGGTCGATAATTTGGTTATGATCGATCGTCATCAGTTCGATGCCGCGATCCGGATCACCCCAACGACCGCCGGCCCCGCTCCACATCACCGGCAGCGGTGCAAGCGGCGCTTGACCCCAGCCCCGATTCGCCTCGGCCAGCTGTCCCACCGAGCCCCGGGCCACAACCTGCCGCCCAATCCGAAGCGCCTCGAACTCCGCCAGCGACGATCCAGCGGCCTCCAGCAATTTCGAAAGCGTGCGCCGCGACGGATTGCCATGCCGACGAAGATCGGCCCAGATCGTGCGGCTTACGCCCGCCCTGACCGCCCAGGCGTTGGCGGTCATGCCCTCGGGCCTGAACCGCATCAGTTCTTCGTACAGCCTGGCGCCCGCTTCCGACATCAAGCCCAATTACATCCATTTCGGATCAATGTCCGATTGATCGAACAAAATATCAGTCATACGTCCGATATATCGAACAGTCGGCGCCAAAGTGGGACATCGATTAGACAACCGCCGCCTTGCCGATCTCCTTGAAGTATCGGCGCAGCGCTTCGCTCGCTTTCGGCGCGAGCTCGACGAATACTCGGCGGCCGTCGTGCGGGTCCGCCCGGCGCTTGAACAGGCCGGCATCGGTCATCGATTTGATCCACCGGAGCGCGGTGGTCGCCGCGACCGACGCGGCGATGCACAGCGAGGATACCGGCACGCGATGTTGCGCGATCTCGGCCTGGAGCAGGTCGAGCAGCATGTCCCAGGCGGGATCGGCGAACAGCTCTTCATCGAAATAGCGCGCTCGCAGGCGTCGCGCCCGGATGACCTGCCGCACCGTTTCCAGGGAAACCGGCGGAGCGTCCCCGACCGCCGGCTCCGGCTTCTCGACGGGGCTCGGCTCCGGCCCCGTCGAGAGCCGAGCGAGCGTCGCAGCAATGCGGCTGACCTCGTCGGACAGCTGGCGAAGGCGTACCGCACTGGTGTCCTTGGAGACATCATAGTTCCGGGATTCTGTTTGAAAGCGAGTCCAATTTGTCGCCAGCGCCAGCGCGGCGGCGCGATCGGCCGGCGACGCATCGATCAGCAGCTCGACAGACGGGCTTTGTATCCGCGCCGTAATCGGGTCGATCAGCGCGCTGGGGGCGGAAATCACCGTGGGGGTGCCGCCCTCCAACTCGATCTGCTCCAGCAGCCGGTCGAGCTCGGCACCGCCGTCGCGGTCGAGCTCGATCCAGATCGCACTGGCGGCGGGCTGGATGGCAATACGTTCGGCCGCGTCCGCGATCGGTACCGCTACCGCGCGGAATCCTGCGGCTTCAGCGATGGCGACTGCATGCGATCGAGCCTCGTCGGACGAGGCGGCGATCAAGACAGGAGGAGGACCATACAGTTCGCCGAGCGGCGAATTAGCCGGATAGACGCTCGCATTCATCGTGCAGCACCTTCGCAACGAATTGAACCGAGCAGGAGCCTTTTAGGATCGAAAGCGGAGCAATGTCAGCCGCAATTTTCTCCAGAATGGCGGTGTTCGCTACGGGGCGCTAATCCGTGACCGTTAACGCCAGCGCCCTCATGCACCGACATTTGACTCCGCGCACCTTGAAACGGGCCCAATGGTTCAAGGATCTCACGACGGCACTCGCCGAGGCCGAGCAGCTGCTCTCGATCCTCGAGGCTGACGGCGGCTTTCCGGCCGAGACCGTGCGGCTGCGGGCTCGAGTCCAGGGCGTGCGCTCGGAGATTGAACTGTTGAACCGGGTCATGGTGGGCGAAGGCCGGGTAGTCAGCGGGAGCTGGCCCGAGCCGCCGCGGACCGGCACGGCGGACGCCTAAAGCCCGACTGGAGCTTCAAATCGGCATCTGATGGGCGTCAGGTACCGATTGGAAGCTCGCCGCCGCCCGAGAATGGCTCCATGAAGCGACCGATGGCCGGCGCTTCCCAGCCGGCAGTGGCGCAGAAGCCGTGGTTGAGGAACGCCTTTTTGCCATAGAGCAGCGGGCCGCCGTCGGGCCCGTCGACCCGCCCGCCGGCCGCAAGCAGCACGGCATGGCCGGCCGCCGTATCCCACTCGCTGGTCGGCGACAGGCGCGGGTAGATGTCGGCCTTGCCTTCGGCGACGATGCAGAATTTAAGGGATGATCCGACGGAAACGTGGTCACAAAGGCCCATGACTTCGGCGAGATAGTCGACCGTCGACTGGGTGAGGTGCGACTTGGAGGCGACCGCGGCACGGTTCTCGCCCAAAGGCCGGCAATTGATGCAGCGCCGCTCGCCATTCTCCTCGACGAAGGCGCCCCCATCGCCATTGGCGCCGACCAGCCCGGCCCATAGCTTGTCGACCGCCGGCTGATAGACCACGCCCAGCCTCGGCTGGCCGCCGGAGATCAGGCCGATGTTGACGGTATAGTCGTCGCCGCCTCGGACGAACTCCTTGGTGCCGTCCAGGGGATCGACCAGGAAGTAGGTGTCGCCATGCTCGGGGATGCGGCCGGCAGCGACCTCCTCCTCGGCGATCACCGGCACGCCGGGCGCCGCCTGCCGGAGAAATTCGAGGATGATATGCTCGGCGGCCCGGTCGCAGACGGTGACCGGGGACTCGTCATGCTTGGTCTCGATCTCGAAGCCGGCCTCGACCAGCTTCAAAATCTCCGCCCCGGCCGCGCGCGCCGCGACCACCAGGGCTTCGAGGAGGGCGCGTTCGTCCAAATCGCTCATCCGTTGGACCCGCCCAAACGCTGCAAAGAAAGAAGGAATCTATTCGCGCTGAGACGCGGAGACGCGGAGAAAAAGAGGGTTTCACGCAAAGGCGCGAAGGCACATAGGGAGGTTTGGCGCGCAAGGCGCGCAATCTTAGCTTCTTCTCCGCGTCTCCGCGTCTCCGCGTGAATCATAATTACCTAGGTGCCATCCGGATGCCGCCGTCGAGGCGGATGCTTTCGGCGTTGAGGTAGACATTCTCAACGATGAACACCGCCAGCCGCCCATATTCCTCGGCCTGGCCGAGCCGCTTCGGGAAGGGCACCTGCGCCGCCAGCGCGTCCTGCACATTGGGCGGCATCATCGCCACCATCGGCGTCTTGAACACGCCCGGCAAGATGGTGTTGACCCGCACCCCGTCGTTCATCAGGTCGCGGGCGATCGGCAGGGCCATGGCCAGCACCCCGCCCTTCGACGCCGAATAGGCCGCCTGGCCGATCTGCCCGTCCTCCGCTGCAACGGACGCGGTGTTGATGATCACCCCGCGCTCGCCATCCTCCAGCGGATCGGCCTGGACCATGCCGTAGGCCGAGCAGGCGATGCAGCGGAAGCTGCCGACCAGGTTGATGCCGATCGCCAGCTCGAACTGGTTCATCGGGTAGCGCTTGAGCTCGCCCGTCGCCTTGTCCTTGCCGACCGTCTTGGCGGCGTTTGCCACGCCGGCGCAATTGACCAGGATCCGCTCCTGCCCGTGCGCGGCGCGGGCCTTGTCGAACGCGGCGGCGACCTTCTCGTCGCTAGTCACGTCGACCTCGCAGAAGACGCCGCCGATCTCCGCCGCGACCTTCTCGCCCTTGTCCACGTCGCGGTCGAAGATGGCGACCTTGGCGCCCTTGGCCGCCAGCGCCCGAGCCGTCGCCTCGCCGAGGCCCGAGGCTCCGCCGGTGACGACCGCTGCAACTCCGTCAATTTTCATTCTACCTCCTTGTTCCCCGGCGTAGGCCGGGGCCCAGGACCCGGCGCCAGCCGGGTTCCTTATGCCTATGTATTTTCAAGCCCCTCGCGGGGCTCCTGGACCCCGGCCTGCGCCGGGGAACTGCCCGCCTCAACCACCGCCAGCAGCGCATCGACCTGCACCTGCGCGCCGGCCGTGGCGTTCAATTCCGCCACCACCCCGTCGAACGGCGCGACCAGCCCATGCTCCATTTTCATGGCTTCCAGGGTCAGCAAGCGTTGCCCCTTGGCAACCTTTTCGCCCTTCGAAACATCGACATTGGTGACCTTCCCCGGCATCGGCGCCAGGATCGCGCCGTCGGCGGCAGAGTGGCCGGTGCTGCCCCGCACGGCTTGGTCGTCGATCTCATACCGATGGACAACTCCACCTTTCAGGCGGCTCCACTTATCTCCGTATCGACTGTGATGGATTTCGTCGTGACCCGTCACTGGCTCAGTCAGGTCAATCTCAACCTGTTCGCCGTTCGCCCTTAGCGGGATTTTCCGGTGCGGCTCTGAGTTGAGTCGAAACCCGAGCAATGGATTAAGTTGGGATGACGAATGAAGCATCCACGCTGGGGAGCCATCAGGATCGAACACCGGATACATCATCTTGTCCTCGACCCGTCCCATCAGCAGGTTGAGGGTCCCGACCTTCTTCTCTGACTCGTCAGGTGGGATGTCGGCCGTCAGGGATTCAAGCTTTCGCTCGATCAATCCTGTGTTGATCCTTCCGGATTCAAAATCTTCGTCGTCCAGACAGCGAACCAGGAAATGGGCGTTTGTCCGAACCGGCCAAACTTGGATGCGGCTGAGCATTTCGACCAAGGATTCAATGGCATCAGTCCGATTGCGGCCACGGGAAATGAGCTTGGCAATCATGGGATCGTAATAGGGAGAAATGGTGTCGCCCAAATCCACCCCGCTTTCGATCCGGTGCCGAAAGCCAAGATCGAATTCGAGGAGTCGCCCTACGCTCGGCAAAAAGCCCTTCTGCGGGTCCTCCGCATAGAGCCGCGCCTCGATGGCGTGACCGTTGATCGACAGCTCCTCCTGCTTCTTCGGCAGTTTCTCGCCGCTCGCCACGCGGAGCTGCCATTCGACCAGGTCCTGGCCGGTGATCTCCTCGGTCACAGGGTGCTCGACCTGCAGGCGAGTGTTCATTTCCATGAACCAGATGCGGTCGGCGCGGAGGCCCTCTGATGCATCGGCGATGAACTCGATCGTCCCCGCGCCCTCGTAATTCACCGCCTTGGCCGCGCGCACCGCCGCGCTGCACACCGCCTCGCGCGTCGCCTCGTCCATTCCCGGCGCGGGAGCTTCCTCGATCACCTTCTGGTGGCGGCGCTGCAGCGAGCAGTCGCGTTCGAACAGGTGGACGACATTGCCGTGGCCGTCGCCGAACACCTGCACCTCGATATGCCGCGGCGAGAGGATGTACTTCTCGATCAGCACCCGGTCGTCGCCGAAGCTGCTCGCCGCCTCGCGCTTGCAGCTTTCGAGCGCGTCCTGGAAATCCTTCGCGGCATCGACCCGCCGCATCCCCTTGCCGCCGCCCCCCGCGACCGCCTTGATCAGCACCGGATAGCCGATCGCGTCGGCCTCCTTCTTGAGGCGTTTCGGGTCCTGGTCCTCGCCGAGATAGCCCGGCGTAACCGGCACCCCAGCCTCAGCCATCAGCTTCTTGGCTGCGTCCTTGAGGCCCATGGCGCGGATGCTGTCCGGCTTGGGCCCGACCCAGATCAGCCCGGCGTCGATCACCGCCTGGGCGAAGTCGGCATTCTCGCTGAGGAAGCCATAGCCCGGATGGATCGCCTGTGCCTTGGTCGCCTTCGCCGCCTCGATGATTTTGTCGCCGACCAGATAGCTTTCGGTCGCGGGCGACGGCCCGATATGAATCGCCTCGTCGGCCATGCGCACATGCAGCGCCTTGGCGTCAGCATCCGAATAGACCGCGACCGTGCGGATCCCCAGCTTCCGCGCGGTGCGGATGATCCGGCAGGCGATCTCGCCGCGATTGGCGATCAGTAGTGACTTCAGCATATTCTTAGCCCGTCATGCTGAACTTGTTTCATCCATTTCGACATGCTCACCGCCCTACTCAGAAATGGACCCTGAAACGAGTTCAGGGTGACGGGAAGAGGAGCGCATCGGCTCCTCCGCTTCCATCGGCTTGAGCCCCAGCTTGGCGAGCAGCGCCGCGTCCTTGTCGTCGCCGGCGTTGGCGGTGGTGAGGAGCTTGTCGCCGGTGAAGATGCTGTTGGCGCCGGCCAGGAAACACAGCGCCTGCGTCGACTCCGACATGCTCTCGCGGCCGGCCGAGAGGCGGACCATCGACCTGGGCATGGTGATCCGCGCCACCGCGACGGTGCGGACGAACTCGATGTCGTCGATCAGCCGCTCGCCGGCGAACATGTCGCCCAGCACCGTGCCCTTGACCGGAACGAGCGCGTTGATCGGCACGCTTTCCGGATGGCGCGGCAGGGTCGCTAGCGCGTGGATGAAGCCGACGCGGTCCTCGCGGCTTTCGCCCATGCCGACGATCCCGCCGCAGCAGACGCTGATCCCGGCCTCCCGCACTTCCTCCAGCGTGTCGAGCCGCTCCTGGAAGGTCCGGGTCGTGATGATCTCGCCATAATGTTCTGGCGAGGTGTCGATATTGTGGTTGTAATAATCGAGGCCGGCGTCCTTGAGTTGTTTAGCCTGACCGCCGGTCAGCATGCCGAGAGTCATGCAGGTCTCCAGCCCCATCGCCTTCACGCCCGCGACCATCTCGCAGACCTTGCCCATGTCGCGGTCCTTGGGCTCGCGCCACGCCGCGCCCATGCAGAACCGCTGCGAGCCTTGGCGCTTGGCCTCCGCCGCCGCGGCCAGCACCGCGTCGACGTCCATCAATTTCTCGGCCTTGAGCCCCGACTTGGCGTGCGCCGATTGCGAGCAATAGCCGCAGTCCTCGGGGCAACCGCCGGTCTTGATTGATAGCAGGGTGCAGAGCTGCACCTCGGCGTGCGCGTGGTGCGCCCGATGCACCTCCGCCGCCCGGAACACGAGTTCCGTGAACGGCAGGTCGAAGAGGTCCGCTATTTCGGTGCGGTTCCAATTGGTGCGGGTCACGCCAGATCCTCCCCGGCACGGGGAGGGGGACCAGCCGCAGGCTGGTGGAGGGGGCCCACCTCCGAGCAACGTGCAACGATCGAGTGAACAACGCCGTCCAGATTTTTCAGCACATCTCGCGCGGCAATGCGCATCACTGTGAATCCCTCTCTCTGCAATATCGCGTCGCGTGCTTCGTCACGCCGGGGCTGGTCACCATAGCCGTGCTGTTCGCCATCCACCTCAATGATGAGACGGTGACTGAGACAAGCAAAGTCTACTGTCATCCGGTCACTCGGAAACTGGCGGCGGAACCTGAGCCCGAGGGATCGCTTGCGCAGCGCATCCCACAGCAGCACTTCGGGCAAGCTCATTTCCCGCCGAAGTTGGCGTGCGCGCTTTACTTGCTTGATCGGCGTCAGGAGGACACGTGGGCCCCCTCCACCGCGCTTCGCGCGGTCCCCCTCCCCGTTCCGGGGAGGATTTTGGGCGACAGTCTCCGTCATCACATCCTGAACACGCCGAACTGCGGCCTGTCGGGAATCGGCGCGTTGAGGCACGCCGCGAAGGCCAAGCCCAGCACATCCCGCGTCTGCACCGGGTCGATGATGCCGTCGTCCCACAGCCGCGCGGTGGCGTGCCAGGGGTTGCCCTGCGCCTCATAATCGTCGCGGATCGGCTGCTTGAAGGCTTCGGCCTCCTCCGCCGTCCATTTGGCCGCGTCGGCGTGGACGGTGGCCAGCACGCTCGCCGCCTGCTCGCCGCCCATGACGCTGATCCGGCTGTTGGGCCAGGTGAACAGGAAGCGGGGCGAGTAAGCGCGGCCGCACATGCCGTAATTGCCAGCGCCGAAGCTGCCGCCGATCAGGATGGTGACCTTGGGCACGGTGGCGGTGGCGACGGCGGTGACGAGCTTGGCGCCATGCTTGGCGATGCCCTCGGCTTCATATTTGCCGCCGACCATGAAACCCGAGATGTTCTGCAGGAACAGCAAGGGGATGCGCCGCTGGCAGGCGAGCTCGATGAAATGCGCGCCCTTGACCGCGCTCTCGCTGAACAGCACGCCATTATTGGCGAGGATCGCGACCGGCATTCCCCAGATATGGGCGAAGCCGCATACCAGGCTGGAGCCGAACAGCGGCTTGAACTCGTGGAACTCGCTGCCGTCGACGATCCGCGCGATGACCTCATGCACGTCATAGGGCGCGCGGACGTCCTCGGGGATGATCGAGTATAGCTCTTCCGGATCGTAATAGGGAGCACGGGGCTCCCTTAATCCGTTCGTGCCGAGCGAAGTCGAGGCACCCCCCTCGACTTCGCTCGGGGCGAACGGTGAGTTGAGGTGACTCACAATATCCCTGACGATTGTCAGCGCATGCTCGTCATTTTCGGCGAGATGGTCGACCACGCCCGACTTGCGCGCATGGAGGTCGCCCCCGCCCAGCTCCTCGGCGCTGATCTCCTCGCCCGTCGCCGCCTTCACCAGCGGCGGGCCGGCGAGGAAAATGGTCCCTTGGTTGCGGACGATGACGCTCTCGTCGCTCATGGCGGGCACATAGGCTCCGCCGGCGGTGCAGCTGCCCATGACGCAGGCGATCTGGGCGATCCCCTTCGCGCTCATGTTCGCCTGGTTGAAAAAAATGCGGCCGAAATGGTCGCGGTCGGGGAACACCTCGGCCTGGTGCGGCAGGTTGGCGCCGCCGCTGTCGACCAGATAGATGCACGGCAGCCGGTTGGCCTCGGCGATCTCCTGAGCGCGGAGATGCTTCTTGACCGTCATCGGATAGTAAGTGCCGCCCTTCACCGTCGCATCATTGGCGACGATCATCACCTGCCGCCCCGAGACGCGTCCGATGCCCGCGATCATCCCCGCGCCGGGCACCTCGCGATGATAGAGGTCGTTAGCCGCGAGCTGGCCGATCTCGAGGAATGGCGAGCCGGGATCGAGCAGCCGCTCCACCCGGTCGCGGGGCAGCAGCTTGCCGCGCGAGATATGGCGCTCGCGCGATTTCTCGTTGCCGCCCCTGGCCGCCTTGGCGACGTCCTTGCGCAATTTCTCGGCGAGGCCGCGGTTGTGCGCGGCGCGGGCTCGCGATTCCTCCGACGACAGGTCGATCTTCGTATCGAGCCGCGGTGCGCTCATCTGGCCGATATCCCCGTTTGTCGAAACCTTCTGGAAACCCGCGCGTAGCGTCCCCGATGCGACTTGCAAAGCGGCGGCGTCAGACTGCCGGCACCGAAGGGGATAGGAAATGCGCACCAAGCTGATCGCCCTGCTGCTCGCCAGCGCTGGGCTTGCCGTCACCACCGCCGCTTGCCGGATGGGCGAGGAAAACCAGGCCGAGGCAACGGCCGAGAACAAGTCCGGCATCAACCTGGCGGCGATGGACAAGAGCGTTAAGCCGGGCGACGACTTCTTCCTCTACGCCAACGGCACATGGTTCAAGGACAGCGAGATCCCCGCCGACCGCGGCTCGATCGGCGCCTTCTTCATTACCCAGCAGGAGCTGGAGAAGCGCAAGGACGCGCTGATGGCGGATATCGCCAAGTCGGACGCAGCAGGGGGCTCCAACGAGGCCAAGCTCAAGGACTATCGCACCGCCTTCATGGACCAGGCCGGGATCGACCAGCGCACCCTGCCCGCGCTCAAGGCGGACATCGACCGGTTCCAGGCGATTGCCGACAAGCGGGCGCTCGCCTCGGCGATCGGCTCGACCATCCGGGCCGACATCGATCCCCTGAACGCGACCGACCTTCATTCGGAGAATCTGTTCGGCATCTTCGTCACCCAGTCGATGTCCGAGCCGACCAAGAATGTTCCCTATCTGCTGCAGGGCGGGATCGGACTGCCCGACCGCGATTATTATCTCTCCTCCGACGCGGAGATGGCCAAGATCCGCGACGCCTATCGGCCGTTCATCGCCAGGATGCTGGCCTCGGCGGGCCTCGATAATGCCGAGGCACGGGCCAGGCGCGTCTATGATCTAGAAGCGAAAATCGCCGCGGCGCATGCGACGATCGTCGAGACCGGGGACAGCAACAAGGCCAACAATCCCTGGAGCCAGGCTGACTTCGCCAAGAAGGCGCCGGGCCTTGACTGGAATGCCTTCTTCCAGGGCGCGCAGCTGTCGACGGTCCCGACCATCGTCGTCTGGCACCCCGAGCCGACGCGAAAGCTGTCGGCGCTGGTCGCGTCCGAGCCGATCGAGGCATGGAAGGACTGGCTCGCCTTCCACCAGATCATCCAGTCGGGCCCGGTGCTGCCGACCCAGATGCACAAGGATGATTTCGCCTTCTTCGGCACGACCTTGAACGGCACGCCGCAGGAGCGGCCGCGGGACAAGCAGCTGCAGGACAATCTCGACTGGCTGATGGGCGACGCGGTCGGCCAGCTCTACGTCGCCAAATATTTCCCGGCTTCGGAAAAGGCCGAAATCGAGACGATGGTCTCGGGCATCAAGGCGGCGTTCGGCAAACGGATCGAGGCGCTGCCGTGGATGGCGCCGGAGACCAAGAAGGAAGCCCGCGCCAAAGTCACCTCGATGCGGGTCGGGATCGGCTATCCCGACAAATGGCGCGACTATTCCAGCCTCGAGATCCGTCCCGACGACGCCTACGGCAACTACCAGCGGGCGCAATTGTTCGAATATCGCTACCAGCTGGCCAAGCTCGGCCAGGCGCCGGACAAGGGCGAATGGTGGATGGTCCCGCAGATCGTCAACGCGCTCAACATCCCGCTGCAGAATGCGTTGAACTTCCCCGCCGGCATCCTCGAGCCGCCCTTCTATCACCCGGGCGCCGACCCGGCCGCCAACTATGGCGCGATCGGCGCAATCATCGGCCATGAAGTCAGCCACAGCTTCGACAATCTGGGCTCGACCTTCGATTCCACCGGGCGCCTGCGCAACTGGTGGACTCCGGCCGACCTCGCCAAGTTCAATGAAGCCGGACAGGCGCTGGTCGCGCAATATAACGCCTATGAGCCGCTGCCTGGGCTGCATCTCAACGGCCGGCAGACGCTGGCCGAAAATATCTCCGACGTCGCCGGCCTTGCCGCGGCCTACGATGCCTACAAGGCGTCACTCGGCGGCAAGGAAGCGCCGGTGATCGACGGCTTCACCGGCGACCAGCGCTTCTTCATCGCCTACGTCCAGGCCTGGGCCTCGAAGATGCGCGAGGAGGCGCTCCGCGGCCGCATCGCCACCGACGGACATGCGCCCGGCCAGTACCGCGCTCTGACGGTCCGCAACCTCGATCCCTGGTACGCGGCGTTCAACGTCCAGCCGGGAGACAAGCTTTACCTGGCGCCTGAGAAGCGGGTCAAAATCTGGTAGCCTATTGCGCTGGCTGCGGCCGGTTCGCCCGTGCCTGGACATAGGCGATGACCGCCTGCCGCTCACGCGGCGTGAAGTGCGAGAAATGATCTCGGCCCATGCGGGTCATCATGCCGAGGTCGGGTTTGGATTTGCCCTCGCCGGTTGTCAGCAAGGTCTCGAGCTCTTGCGCCGAATAGGCGCCGGCGATGTCCAGATCGGGCGTAAACCCCTCCCAGCCCTGCAGCGCATTGTTGTGGCATTGGGTGCAGGTCGACAGTGCCAGGTAGCGGCCCCATGCGTGCTGCGGACCCATGTCAGCCGGTTGATCCTTGCGATATTTGGCGACCTGCGTCTGGGCATTGCCAATTAGGCCTGCCCTGATGTCCTTCTCCAACGCGCGGTTCTTCTCGAATGCAGGCAACGGCTTGCCGGCCGGTTTCAAGGTCCTGAGATAGGCTATGATTGCCGTCACGTCGGCATCGCTCAGGAACTGATAGCTCTCAACCGGCATGAACCAGAATTCCCGGCCGTCCCTGGGCACGCCATGGCGGATCAGCTCGCCGAGCTCGGCATCGCTGTATCTGGCGAGCAGCAGCGTGATGTTCGGCGCATACATGGCGCGGTCTTTCGGATCGTCCGTAAGATTGGAGCCCTGAAGATTGGCGCCGTGGCAACCCGTGCAATCCAGGATGATCGCCAGCCTCTTGCCGTGCGCGATCTTGGCCTCCGCCTCTCTGGCATCGGCTCCTTCAAAGGTCAGTTGCGCCGGAACGGCCGGCGCCTCGGACTTTTCGAAGTCTTCAGGTGCACCGCACGAACTCAGGCCAGCCAGCACCAGCAGCATCACGATCCTTTGCATCGCGACTCTCCCGTGATTGGGGAAGGATACTCCTTATGCAGGTCGGCAGCGAATCGAGCGCTTCGTCCTTCCTTGCGAGTCTGCTATCAACGCCCCTTCCCCAATGAGGGAGGCCAAGATGACTCACTGGGAATTCAAGGGCCGCGAACTGGTCAATTGCACTTGCGAATATGGCTGCAACTGCCAGTTCAACGCGCTGCCGGACAAGGGCCATTGCCACGCCGTGGCCGGAATCCAGATCGACGAAGGCCATCATGGCGACACGCGGCTCGACGGCCTCAGGATCGCGGCCATCTTCAAATGGCCTGGACCGATCCATGAGGGCAATGGCGAGGCGCTGGCGTTCGTCGACCGGCGCGCCACGGACGAACAGCGGGGCGCGCTGCTGCGGATCATGACCGGCCAGGATACCGATCCGTTCGCGACGATGTTCGCGGTCTATGCCTCGACCGTCACCAACATGCACGAGCCGGTGTTCACCGACATCGATTTCGAGGTCGACGTCGAGGGCCGGCGCGGGCGGCTGCGGATCGACGGCTATGTCGAGATGGACGGCGAGCCGATCCGCAACAAGGTGACCGGAGAGGAATCACGGGCGCAGATCGTGCTGCCGGCTGGCTTCGAATATGCAGTCGCCGACATTGGCAGCGCCTCCAGCCGGACGACCGGCGGGCCGGTGCAGGTCGAGTTTGCCGACACCTACGGCCAGTTCGCCAATCTTCATCTCAGCAGTCACGGAGTGGTGCGTGGCTGAGTAGCGTGGTGCTCGCTTCGACAAGGGCTGAACAGGTGGCTCTGCGCAGCCGCGCGGTGACGATTGCCGCGCTGTTGGTCTTGTCGCTGCTTGCCTGGGCCTACCTGCTGAATGGAGCGGGCATGGAACCGATGCCCGACATGCCGGGCATGGCGCCCGAATGGCCGCTAATCTTCGCCATGTGGGTGACGATGATGGTGGCGATGATGCTGCCGAGCGCCGCGCCGGCCATCCTGTTGTACGCCCGAGTACACCGCCACGCGATGGGCTCCACGTCGCCACCGACCATGGCCTTCCTGGCCGGCTATCTCGCCTGCTGGACGGTTTTTTCGGGTCTTGCCGCGTCGCTCCATGTGGCGATTGAAGGCGATGCGGTGGCCGACCACAGGCTGGCTGCCGCGCTGTTGATTGCCGCCGGCATCTACCAATTATCGCCACTCAAGGACGCTTGTCTCAGCCGCTGCCGCTCACCGGCGCAGTTCATTTCCCGCCACTACCGCCCCGGGGCCGTTGGCGCAGCTAGGCTCGGTCTCCTGCATGGCGCCTACTGCGTCGGCTGCTGCTGGCTGCTGATGGCGTTGCTGTTCGTCGGCGGCGTCATGAACCTCGCCTGGATCGCGGGGCTGACATTGCTGGTCGCGGCCGAGAAGCTGTTGCCGGCCGGTGCATGGATCGCGCGGCTCAGCGGGATTGTGATGATCGGCAGCGGGGCCGTGATCCTTATCTGGCCCTAGCGTCGAACTGCAAATGCCTCGCGAAGAAGGGAAATACCACCTTTTCCAGCCGCTCGGACACGCGGTTACCGTGATCGCCCTCATACAGCTCCCAGTCGTGGGCGATGCCGAATTTGAGGAGCTCAGCGTGGATCGCCTCGTCGTCGGGGCGGACGAAATCCTTGTCCCCGGTATCGATGCCGATTGCTGTTAGCGACCGAAGTGCGGGGAGATATTGCGGCACCATCGCCACCGGCGCGTTCGCGCTCCACTTGGCGATCACCAGCGGATCGACGACGCCGTCCGTGGTGCCCATGTCGGCATAGAAAGGGGGCTTGTTCGGGTTAGGCGACCAGGTCGCCGCCACGGCCCAGGTGGTCTGCGCGCCGAAGTCGGCGTTCTTGAGCGTCTCCGGCGTGAGCCCTTCATACTTGCGGCCCTCTTCTGCGTTGAACGGACGCGGCATCAGGCAGCATGGATTCATCGCGTAGATCGCGGAGTAGGTGTCCGGGTGCTTCATCCCCAGCCGCAGCGAGCCGTAGCCGCCCATCGAATGGCCGAATAGACCGCGGCTCTCGCGCTTCGCGATCGTCCGGTAGTGGCTGTCGATATAGTCAACCAGTTCCTTCGCCGTGAACGTCTCGAAATTGCCGACGGTCGCCGAGTCCGAATACATGCTGCCCCGCAGCAAGGTGTTGCTGTCTGGTGCGACGACGATGAACTCGCGCGCGGTCGCCGCCATCGCCGCCTTGTGCCGCTCCTCCATCTTCGTCCAGGCGACGGTTCCTTCGGCTTCCGAGTTGTAACCGTGGAGGAAGTAGACAACGGGATAGCGGCGGCTCTTGGCCCTATCGTAGCTCGCCGGAAGCAGCACCACCACCGTTCGGTCGGCGCTGTTCCGCTGGAGGTTGCCTTCGAGGCTGCGGCCGTGGACCGTGATCTTCTCAACGCGTGCACTCGCCGGCGCCGCTGTCGTCAGCGTCGCAAGCGCAGCCACAACGGCGCCAATCAACCTTGGAGTCATCGCCCCTCCCCCATTCTTGTCTCAAGCGCCGATCAGCTCCCGCCCGATCAGCATCCGCCGGATTTCATTGGTCCCCGCGCCGATGTCGAGCAGCTTGGCGTCGCGCAGATAGCGTTCGACCGGCCAGTCCCTGGTGTAGCCGGCACCGCCAAGCGCCTGCACCGCCTCCCCCGCTACCTTGAAAGCGCTTTCGGAGGCCAGCAGGATCGCGCCGGCTGCGTCGAACCGGGTGGTCCGCCCCGCGTCGCAGTTCTTGGCCACCTGGTAGACATAGGCGCGCGCCGAATTGAGCGCGACATACATGTCGGCGACCTTGGCCTGGATCAGCTGGAAGGCGCCGATCGGCTTGCCGAATTGCTTGCGCTCGCGGACGTAGGGGATGACCGTGTCGAGGCAGGCCTGCATGATGCCGAGCTGGATCCCGGCGAGCACGGTGCGCTCATAGTCGAGCCCGCTCATCAGCACGCCGACGCCGCCATTCTCCGGGCCCATGATGTTCTCGGCGGGCACGAAGCAGTCGTCGAACACCAGCTCGGCGGTCGGCGAGCCGCGCATGCCCATTTTGTCGACCTTCTGGCCGATCGAGAATCCTTCCATGCCCTTTTCGATCAGGAAGGTGGTGATGCCGCGGCTGCCGTCCTCTGGCGAGGTCTTGGCATAGACCACCAGCGTGTCGGCATGGGTGCCGTTGGTGATCCAGAACTTCGTCCCGTTGAGACGGTAGCCGTTGCCGCTCTTGTCGGCGCGCAGCTTCATACCGACCACGTCACTGCCGGCGCCGGCCTCGCTCATCGCCAGCGCGCCGACATGCTCGCCGCTGATCAGCTTGGGGAGATATTTCCTTTTCTGCTCATCGTTCGCCCAACGGCGGATCTGGTTGACGCAGAGATTCGAATGCGCGCCGTAGCTGAGGCCGACCGAGGCGGAGGCGCGGGCCACTTCTTCCTGCGCGACGACATGCTCGAGATAGCCGAGGCCGAGCCCGCCCCATTCCTCCTCAACCGTGATTCCGTGCAGGCCCAGCTCGCCCATTTGCGGCCAGAGATGCCTGGGGAACTCATCCTTTTCGTCGATCTCGGCGGCGATCGGCGCGATCCGTTCGCGGGCGAAGCGCTCGGTCGTCTCGCGGATGGTGTCCGCCATTTCACCAAGGCCGAAATCGAGGCCGGGCATGTCGGTCATTTTAGTCTCTCCCTTGGCGGCGCGCCTAGCATCGCGGGAGACGGTTGAACAAGCGGCGCGCTCAGCCGTTCAGGGCAGGTCCCAATTGTAACCTTGAGCCGGCTGGCCACGTATAGCGAATTGGGGAGGGCCTGTTCGAACGAAAGGACATGGCCATGCCAACCAATTGGAGCGCCGCGATCAAGGCGAGCCTCATTGCGGGGGTTGTCTTCCTGATCCTTGAGCTAGCGCTCGTCGCGACCGTCGCCGGCGAAAGCATCTGGGGTCCGCCGCGGATGATCGGCGCGATCCTGCTCGGCGAGGGCGTGCTTCCGCCACCCGCCACCTTCGACCTGCCAAGCTTCGTGGCGGCGCTGGCGGTGCATTTTGCCCTGTCGCTCATTTACGGGCTGATCTTCGCTTTGGTCGCCGATCGGGCCGGATGGTCGCTCGGCGTCGCCAGCGTCGTCGGCCTGCTGTTCGGGCTTCTGCTCTATGCGGTCAACTTCTACGGCATGACCGCCGTCTTCCCCTGGTTCGCCATGGCCCGCAACGAAATCAGCATCTTTGCCCATGCGGTGTTCGGGCTGGTGCTGGGATACAGCTACCGCAAGTTGGCGCCCAAGGTGGCAGTCATTTGATGAGGTTCAGTGGTTGCCGCGCTCGGTAGGCGCCCGGTCAGAAACAGCTTTTTCCCTGTTCATGGAAGCCGAGCCCGTCGTGCATGGAGATGATAGCAACGGGCCGATTGAACCCGAGCTACCAGCGCCTTATGTGCAGCGCACAACATTCCCGCTCGTCCTGAGCGGAGCGCGAAGCGCGTAGTCGAAGGGCCTGTTGCACGACCGCCCCGCCAGCGCCCTTCGACAAGCTCAGGACGAACGGATCTTGGAGAGCTGCACAATCATGGCCACCACCGCAACCGACCCAATCGTCATCCTTTCCACCGCCCGCACGCCGATGGGCTCAATGCAGGGCGCCCTTGCCGATGTATCCGCCACCGATCTCGGCGCGACCGTGGTCAAAGCAGCAGTCGAGCGCGCCGGCGTCAAAGGCGACGAGATCGACCGGATCTATATGGGCTGCGTGCTTCCCGCCGGACTAGGCCAGGCTCCCGCGCGCCAGGCGGCAATCAAGGCCGGCCTGCCCAAGTCGGTCCAGGCGACGACGGTCAACAAGGTCTGCGGCTCGGGCATGCAGACGGTGATCATGGCCGAAGAAGCGCTGAAGGCCGGCAACGCCGACCTGATCGTCGCCGGCGGCATGGAGTCGATGACCAACGCCCCGTACCTGCTCAAGAAACACCGCTCGGGCGCGCGTATCGGCCACGACACCGCCTATGACCATATGTTCCTCGACGGGCTCGAGGACGCCTATGACGCCGGTCGGGCGATGGGCACCTTCGCCCAGGAGACTGCCAACCAGTATCAGCTGACCCGCGAGGAGATGGACAATTACTCCATCGAGAGCCTCAACCGCGCCAAGGCGGCGATCGATAGCGGCGCGTTCAAGGACGAAATTGTGGCCGTCACCATCCAGGGGCGTGGTGGCGAGACCGAGGTCGACACCGACGAGGCTCCAGGCCGCGGCCGTCCCGACAAGATTCCGACTCTGAAGCCCGCCTTCGCCAAGGAGGGCACCATCACCGCGGCGACCAGTTCGTCCATCTCCGACGGCGCCGCGGCGCTGGTGCTGACGCGCCAGTCCGAGGCGGAAGCCAAGGGGCTGAGGCCGGTCGCCAGGATCGTCGCTTCGGCCGCCCATGCGCGTGAGCCGAGCGAGTTCACCATCGCCCCGGCGGGCGCAATCGAGAAGGCGCTGAAGAAGGCCGGCTGGAGCGTCGACGACGTCGACCTGTTCGAGGTCAACGAGGCCTTCGCCTGCGTCGCCATGTTCGCCATGCGCGACCTCGGCATCCCGCATGACAAGATCAACGTCCACGGCGGCGCCACCGCGCTCGGGCACCCGATCGGCGCCAGCGGCGCCCGCCTGATCGTGACGTTGATCGGGGCGCTCAAGGCCAAGGGCAAGAAGCGCGGCGTCGCGAGCCTGTGCATCGGCGGCGGCGAGGCTACGGCGGTGGCGGTGGAGCTGGTCGATTGATGAAGCGTTCGGGCCCGCTGCCCGCGAGCCCGGACGAATATTTCCAGTCGATCGGCGGCTGGCAGCGCGACCGCGTCGAGATGCTGCGCGCCATCGCGCGCAAGGTCGGCGAGAGCGAGGAAACTGTGAAGTGGGGCCATCTCGTTTATATGGCGAACGGACCCGCCTTCCTGATCCGCGCCGACGACGAGCGGGTGCTGTTCGGCTTCTGGCGCGGTAAGCGGCTGCTCGACATCGAGCCGCGCATGACCGGCACCGGCAAATATGAGATGAAAACGCTCGAGCTGCGCGAGGACACGAATGTCGATCCCGCCGTAGCGCAGCAGCTCGTTCGCGAGGCAATCAAGCTCAATCGCACAATAGGCAATCCGACGGAGCGCAGATGACCGAACAGATCGCACTGACAATCGCCTCCGTGCTGATCGTGGCGACGATGCTGGTTCATTCGATGCTGGGGCAGCGGCGGATCATTCGGCCATTGCTGGTTGAAGGCACGGGCGTGATGCAAAAGCCTTTGGCCCGGTTCATCGTCCCCTTCGCCTGGCATCTGACCAGCTTCATCGGCCTGATCGTCGCAGCAACCCTGTTCGCCTGGGCCTGGGCGCCCGATCAGGCGCGGACCATTGGCCTGGCCATGACGGGCGTCGTTTTCACGGTGGGCGGGATCTGGGACGCGATTGGCAGCAAGGGCCAGCATGTAGGGTGGCCCCCGCTGACGATGATCGGGCTGCTCGCCCTTGCCGCTCTTATATTTGGCTAGAAATGTGTCGCTGAAACCTGGCGGCCGCTTGTGATATGATGCGGCCCATGGAGGATGGGGCAGCACCCGACATCGTTGACCTGCCTGCGGATCAACCGGCGGCTTCCGTGGGTCGCGGCATGCGCGAAAGGCTCGTCCCGCTGCTCTCGAAAATTGCGCTTGAGCTTTTCATCGTCTTCATAGGCGTTTCCGCGGCGTTCGCTGTCGAGAACTACCGTGACTCAAGGCATCAGGACATGCGCCGCGAGGCGGTTTACCGTGCGCTCGACCGTGAACTGACCCAGATGGCGGAAACGCATGGACCAATGTTCCAGCGACAGATGAGCGAGCAGTTGGCTGCCTGGGACCGGGCTGTGCAGCGTGGTGAGCGGCCTCTACCGCCAGCTTTTCGAATGCCACGCGCGGAACGCCCGCCGACCGGCGTGTGGGACGCCGCAGTGGCGACCGGCAGCATTGAGCTGGTCGATCCCCTTGTTCTTCGAGCTCGCACGTTTCTACAATCGGGCAGATTCGGCTGGCGATCTATACATCCGCTACGCGACAGCCGCTCAGGCTGATGTTTGGCCGCGTTTGAACGAGGGACCTGACGCGTTCTGGGAAGCCGACGGCAAGCTTCGTCCCGAAGTTAAGGCTCACGTTCAGCGGTTGCGCGACTTCCGTGAGCTGCAAAAGCTGCGGGTCGACGAGGCGCGGGAGATTCGCGCGAAACTCAGGCGAGCCGCTGCGGAATAGCGACGGCTAGCGCCTTCCCGCGTAGGCAATGCACTCCACCTCGACCAACGCCCCGAGCGCCAACCCGTCAGTTCCGAACGCGCTGCGCGCGGGATATTTTCCGTCCGCGAAATAGGTCACATAGACTTTGTTGAACGCCGGCCAGTCGGACATGTCGTCGAGCATCACGGTGCACTTGGCTACATCGCCCCAGCCGAGGCCGGCCGACTTCAGCGCCGCGCCGAGATTGTCCATCGCCAGCCTCGCCTGCGCCTCCATTCCGTCGGCCAGCTTGCCGTCCGTTCCGATGCCTAGCGCCCCGGAGAGGTAAACCGTGTCCCCGGCACGCACCGCGCTTGAAAAGGGCAATCTCTGGCCATTGAGCGTCGGCTCGCCGATGCGCGCGAGGGGCGGGCTTGTCTCAGCTGTGCTTGCCATTCCGGAAACCCCCAGCAGCGCGAGCGCGAAAAGTCGCTTCATGGCCCCTCCCCGCGCCGATCCTAGCCCTGCCGCGCGCATAAGGAAACGGCCACCCTTGCACTGGTTCGCCCTATCGCCAGGATGGAGACATTCCTCCCGCGCTAAGCTCCCGGCAACTCAGAAGAAGCCGAAGTCGTCGGCATGAAGGCTGGTGCGCTGCACGCCGACCAGCACGATGGTGTTGCCGAAGCCGTCGCCGATCCAGGTATCGGCCCCGACCTGGGCCGAGTTGGCCATCACCTGGTCGAAGCTGGTGAACAGCGATGACGAGAATAGCACAGCGTCCTGGGTGCCCGCGCCGGCCACGAAGTCGGTGATCACATCGACGCCGAAGTTGGAGTTGACGATGAACAGGTCGGAGCCCGCGCCGCCGGTCAGCGTGTCGTAGCCTGCCCGACCCTCGATGACGTTGGCCTGGCCGTTGCCGACGATGATATTGTCGCCGGCGTTGCCATAGCCATAGGTCTGCAGCCCATAGCTCATCACCAGGTTTTCGCTATGGTCGGGCAAGCTGTAGTCCACATAGGCGAAGACATTGTCCGCGGTGCCTTGCCCGGCCTGCTCGAACACGACGTCGCCGGCATTGTCCACTTCGAAAATGTCCGACCCGACACCGCCGATCATCACATCGGTGCCGGTGCCACCCAGCAGCACGTCGGCCCCATCGCCGCCCGCCAGCCAGTCGTTGCCCGAGCCGCCGTCGAGATGGTCGTTGCCGCCGCCGCCGTCGATGGCGTCGTCACCGCCCCGTCCCTCGATGACATTGGCCTGGCTGTTGCCGATGATGGTGTTGCCCAGCCCGTTGCCATAGCCATAGGTCTGGTTGCCATAGTTCATGAACAAATTTTCGACATGGTCGGGCACGGTGAAGTCCACATAGGCGAACACGTCGTCTGTGCCCTGGCCCGCCAGCTCGAAAACAACGTCGCCGGCATCGTCGACCTCATAGACATCGGATCCCTCCCCGCCCAGCATGGAGTCGGCGCCCGAGCCGCCGAGGAGAATGTCATTGCCTTCGCCGCCTCGGAGCGCCTCGACCCCAGCGCCGCCGCGCAGCGTATCGTTGCCAGCGTTGCCATTGACGTTCCCGCTGATGCTGCCGTTGCGGCCGTCATAGAGATCGTCGCCTGAGCCCAGGGTCAAAGCTCCCGCGATGGTTCCAGCATTGGTGACGGTATCGTTCAGCCCCGACAGGCTGATAGCGCCGTTGATCGTCCCCCCCGCAAGATTGTTGAGGGTCGTCGCCGACGTCTCGCTGCGGATCGCAACCCCAGAGCCGGTGATCGTGCCGCTGTTGTTGATGGTCGTGGCACCGGTGCCGGTCGAGGCGATGCCCAGGTCGCCGCCTGACAGCGTCAGACCCGTCGCGACGTTTAGGGTCTTCGCGCCCCCGCTGGACACATCCACCGCGTCATCTGCGCCCGTGACGTTGCCATTGTTGACGTTGACCGTGATCGTGCCCGACGAGGATGCTGCGTGGACGCCGTCGAGAGGGCCGCCGCTGACGGCGCCATTGACCGTGATGGTCTGGCCGCCGGTGGTCGACCCCGTCTCGATCCCATTGCCGCCTTGAGCCGTGACCGTGCCGCCATTGGCAACGGTGATCGTTCCGCTAGTCGTGTGGACCTGGATTCCGCTGCCAGTCGTCGAATCAACCGCGCCGCTATAATTGATCGACGCGGCGCCCGTTCCGTCAGTGAACAGGTCGATGCCATTCCCGACCGCAAATATCGCTCCACTGCCGGTGACCGAGAGGGCACCCGCCGAAGCGGCATTGATGATCGTCGCGTTGATGCCGGTCAGCTGGGCGCGATCGCCGAATGTGCCAATGGCCCCGCCGTTGCTGACGCTGATGCTGCCGGTGCCGGTGACATGGATGTCGATGCCATCGTCAAGACGGTTCGGCGTCGAACCGCTGTTCATTGCGGCGGCGTTGGTGACGCTGACGTTGCCGGTACCGGCATGGTTGATGTCGATTCCTTCGCCGGTGACGCTCAGGACCTCGCCCGTGGAGGTCGTGACTGCAACCGCGCCAGCGGCCGCATTGCTGGTGGTGATCAGGATGGCGTCGCCGGCCGAGCCGGTCGCACTGCCACCCAGGTTGACGGTCACCGCGCCGGTACCCGAATTCAACACGCGTATGGCATCGGTGCCGGTGACGTCGCCGCTGGCGCTGACCGACAAGGCGCCGGTGCCGGAGGCATCGGTCTGCTGCAGGTCAATGCCCTGCTCGGTGGTCGCGGTAAGGACGTTGCCGGCGGTGACGCTAATCGCGCCGCCCGAGGAGACGGCCAGAATTCCGTCACCGCCGGTGGCCGTTACCGTGCCCGTGGCATTGATCACCGTCGTGCCGCTGCCCGAGTTCAGTGAATCAATACCATTGTTGCCGCCGGTGACCGAGCCATTGGTCGTGATGCTGATATTTCCGGTCGCCGTCGAATCGAGGATCGCTGCGACCACGCCGTCGTCACCGGCATTGATCGCGCCTTCCAGGACGATCGTGATATCGGCGGTCGTGCTGGCGCTTTGCACGTCGATCGCATCGTTGCCGCCGCTTAGCGTCGACACAGCCGCGGTGGTCACCGAAATGTCGCCGCCGGTCGCCGAATCACGGATGAAGATGCCGTCACCGCCGGTAGCGGAAACCAAGTCGGCCAGGTCGACCGTGATCGTCCCCGATCCGTCGGTGAGGATGGCGACCGCGTTGCCGTCGCCGGAAGTGATGCTGTTTCCGGCCGTGGAGGTCAGGGAAACGTTTCCGGTTGCGGCATCGTCGTTTTGGTCGAGGACTATAGCGCGCCCGGCCGATGAAAGAATATCGCCGTCGACCGTCACGCTAATTCCGCCCGAGCCAGTGCCGCCGGTGGCGGTGACGTCCAGCGCGGTCGAGCCAGCGCCATGCGCCTCCAGTTTTCCCGTCGTCATGCTTACGCTATGGGCGGCGATGAACAGCGTGTCGGCATTCGTCGCGGTGGCGCCACTGACCAGGGTCGATCCCGTTCCATTGTAAGTGAAGGCCTGGTTGGACGTAATGCGGATCACGCCACGACCGGCTGTGGCAGACTGGATGTAGCCAGTGGTCAGGGCGGAGTCCCCGTTGCCGCTGTAGCTCACCACTGCAAGGGGATCGACAAACGACATGGTGATGCTGCCACCGTCAGCAACCACCTCGGAATGGCCGTTGCCGTTGGGGCTGGTGGCATCCGCCGCTTGGCCGACGGCGGCAGGGGTTATCGGTGTCCCCGCGGTGACAGTCGAATCTGAGTTGACTTCCGCCATTGTGACATCGTCACCACGAACCGCGGCGGCCAGAACATGGCCGCGCCCATCATTCTTACGCATGATTGGACTCCCCTACACTATTACGCCGATTGCGCCTCCCACTCGTACTCAGGCTGCAACGTCAAAGGGGAACGACCCGTTCCGTTACTTCTCCGGTTTAACGAAAATAGTTACCATAAAATCACGCAATTAAAAGGGGGACCTGTATTTTCAATGGCTTGGCGCCTGCCGACGACCCAATATCCTGTGCAAATTTGGGACAATGTCGGCCCCGATGTTGGGTCATTCGAAGTTTTCGGCTTCGCCCACGCCCCATATGTCACCGCGTGCGATCCACCCCTCACGCCTGCCAATGCGGATGCGGCACCAGCTGCCATCGCATTTCTCCAACCGGCCGACGACACCATGCTCGGCGCGATAGCTGACCGGCGAGTTGGCGTCGGCCCGGGTGTGGATGTTGCGGGGCGCGCCCGGCTTGACGATGCCGGTGCGGCGGTCGCTCAATAGCGTCACCAGCATCCAGCCCTGCTCGCCGTCCGGGTCCTCGATCTTGCGCCAATTGGGATAGACCTGGACAACCCGGATCGGCAGGTCGCGGCGCTTGTAGAGCCAGATGCCGGGATAATTGCGGCCCGGGCCGGTGCGCATCATCGCTTCGCCGCTGGCGATCGAGGCCCAATAGGGTGGTTTCTTGTCCTGTGCGCTGGCGCTCGTTGCGAGGGCCAGCAACAACGCTGCGCACACCCCCCGCTTCAACATCACGCCCCCGTCAGGATGCGATCGACGAGCTGCTTCACCGTCGGCACGAACCCGTTCGAATAAAAGGGGTCGCTCTTGAAGCGGAAGGCGGCGTGGCCGGCGAACATCAGATTCTGCTCGACGTCGCCGCCGTGCGCGATGTCCTGCAGCGTCTTCTGGATGCAGAAGCTCCGGGGATCGGCCAGCCGCCCGGTCGAATTCTTCTCATTGTCCGCCCACGACGAGAATGCGCATTGCGACAGGCAACCCATGCAGTCGGCCTGATCCTTCCGGATGACTTTCTCGTCCTCGGGCGTGACGAACACCAGCGTGTCGTCCGGCGTCTTCATCGCGTTGGTGAAGCCGGCGCCATACCATTCGCGCGCGTGCTGCAGATCGCCTTTGGTGACCCAATAATTCTTCTTGGTGCCTATGCCGACATCGAGCTCGAACGCATGGTCGCCGATCGCTTCCTTGGTGAAGGCGATCTGCCGCTCGCTGCGCGCCTCGAGCCAGCGCAGGAAGGGGTTGCGCACCGCCGACGAATAGAAGCCGGTGGGCGAGAAGCGGTGGAGCAGCACGTCGCCCTCCTCCAGCGTCATCAGACGCGCCTTCCACGCCGGCGGGATCGGGCTTTCCTGGGTCAGCAGCGGCCGGGTGCCGAACTGGAACATGATCTGCCCAAGCTCGGGATTGTCGATCCAGTCGTTCCACTCGTCGAGCCGCCACACGCCGCCGGCCATGACGATCGGCACGCTGTCGGCGATGCCGCCTTCGCGCATCGTCTCGCGCAACGCCTTGACGCGGGGGTACGGATCCTGCGGCTTGCGGGGATCCTCGGCGTTGCTGAGGCCGTTGTGCCCCCCGGCCAGCCAGGGGTCCTCATACACCACCGCGGCAAGCCATTCGGCGGCCTTGGAATAGGCCCGTTTCCACAGAGCGCTAAAGGCGCGCCCGGAGCTGATGATAGGCAGATAGTTGACGCCGTATGAGGCGGCGATTTCGCTCAGCTTGTAGGGCATGCCCGCGCCGCAGGTTACGCCGGTCACCATCCCCTTGGTTCGCTCGAGGACGCCGTGCAGCACCCGCTGCGCGCCGCCCATCTCCCACAAGACATTGATGTTGATCGCGCCCTTGCCGCCGGCGATCTCATAGGCGCGCATGACCTGCGCGACGGCGCCGTCGATCGCGTACTGAATCAGCTCCTCATGGCGCTCCCGGCGCGTCAGGGCCTTGTAGACCTGCGGGATGATGCGGCCTTCGGGATCGTAGCTGTCGGCGTTGACCGCGGAGACGGTGCCGATGCCGCCGGCGGCCGCCCAAGCGCCCGAGCTGGCATGGTTGGTCGCGGAGACGCCCTTACCCCCCTCGACCAGCGGCCATACCTCGCGGCCACCGTAAAGGATGGGCTTCAAACCTTTGAACAATTGTCTCTCCACCGCAATTTGGCGGCTCCTATAGGCCGCGCTGCGCCCCTTGGCGCGCAAAAAATATGGTCAGCCCTTTAGCACATAATCGAGGCCGATATCGACCGCAGGCGCCGACTGGGTGATCCTCCCGACCGAGATAAAGTCGACACCGCTTTCCGCGATTCCGCGGATCGTCTCCAGGTTCACGCCGCCCGAGGCTTCCAGCGGAACCCGGCCCGCCACCAACGCAACTGCCCGCCGCAAGGTTTCCGGATTCATATTGTCGAGCAGCAGGCGGTCGGCGCCCGCCGCCAGCGCCGGCTCGATCTGCTCGATCCGGTCAACCTCGACCTGGATCGGCAGTCCGCTGCCATATTCTTTGGCCGCACGCACCGCTTCGGCCACGCCGCCGCAGACACCGACATGATTGTCCTTGATCAGCAGACCGTCGTCGAGCCGCATGCGGTGATTCTGCGCCCCACCCATGCGCGCGGCATATTTCTCCAGCACGCGCAGCCCGGGGATCGTCTTGCGCGTGTCGAGCAGGGTCGCGCCCGTGCCGGCGATCGCATCGACATAGCGCCGGGTCAGCGTGGCGACGCCGGACAGATGTTGCAGCGTGTTGAGCGCCGACCGCTCGGCGGTCAGCATGGCGCGGGCCTCGCCTTCGAGCCGCAGCAGTACAGTGCCCGCTTCGACCTTGTCGCCGTCGATCACCAATTGGTCAATCTCGATCCCCGCGTCGAGCGAGCGAAAGAAGGCGCTGGCGATACCCAGCCCGGCCACCACGATCGGCTCGCGGCAATTCATCTCGGCGGTGAAGCGTGCGTCGTCGGCAATGGTCGCCTTGGACGTGACGTCTCCGCCAAGGCCAAGATCCTCGGCCAGCACTCGCTGCACGAAATCGTCGAGATCGAAGTTGGGGATGCTGAATGACATAACGCCCCATAGGCAGTGGCGAGCCGTTTTCGCAATTCCGTCATGCTGAACTTGTTTCAGCATCCATTTCAGGGAAGGACTGTGCGGGCGAAAAGATGGACCCTGAAACAAGTTCAGGGTGACGGAGAAGCAGTTGGATCGCACGACCGCCAATACTGGCACGAGAGAAGTCGCCGACCACCTCCGTTTCGACGTCGCTGCGCTCGAGCGCTGGATGCAATCGAATGTCGTTGGTTTCGCCGGGCCGCTGACCGTCAGCCAGTTCAAGGGCGGGCAATCGAACCCCACCTATCGCCTCGACACGCCGACGGGCCGCTCATTCGTGCTGCGTCGCAAGCCGCCCGGCAAGCTGTTGCCTGGGGCGCATGCGGTCGATCGCGAGGCGCGGGTGATGAGCGCGCTTGGGCGTCAGGGCTTCCCCGTCCCGCGCGTCCATGGCCTGTGCGAGGATGAAGAGATCATCGGCACGCCGTTCTTCGTCATGGATCTGGTCGAGGGCCGGATCGTGTGGGAGCCGACCTTCCCAGGCCTGACGCCGACCGAGCGTGCCGCACATTTCGACGCGATGAATGGCACCATTGCGCAGCTGCACGGCTTCGACCCCGAGGCGATCGGCCTGGGCGATTATGGCCGCGCAACCGGGTTCGTCCAGCGGCAGGTCGCGCGCTGGTCCAAGCAATATGAGAGTGACGTCGAGGCGGGCCGCGTCGCGGCGATGGACCGCGTGGCCGCTTGGCTGAAGGACAACCTGCCGCCCGACAGCGGCGATGGCCGTGTGATCCATGGCGACTATCGCTGCGATAATATGATTTTCGCGCCAGGCGAGCCGCACGTTGCCGCCGTGCTCGATTGGGAATTGTCGACGCTCGGCGATCCAGTGGCGGATTTCGTTTATCATCTGATGATGTACCGCATGCCAGCCGGCATGTTCACGGGATTGGCTGGCCTCGACTTCACCGCGCTCGGCATCCCAAGCGAGGATGAATATGTCGCTGCCTATTGCCGGCGTACCGGCCGCGGGTCCCTGCCGCACCTCGACTATCTGATCGTATTCGTCATTTTCCGGCTGGCGGCCATTTGCCACGGCATTCGCGGAAGACTGGCGAGGGGGAGTGCTTCTTCGGCCCATGCCGAGGCAACGGCGGCCCTCACCGAACCGCTGGCCGAACTGGCTCTGTCGCAGCTGAAGACGGGACAGCATTAACGATCGTCTAAACCGCGATGATTCCATCGCAGGTTGCTCGGTTCATATTGTCAGCCACGACTCGATATGCTGTTCGGTATGGGCAGCAATTGATCCGGAGGGCTGGCAGCCCATGACCATCTCATTGGCAATCTACATCGGCATCTTTGCGGCGGTGCTGGTCGCGCTGATCGCGCGGAAGCGCCTTACCAGCCACATCATGCTCGGCATCGCCGGCGCTCTTGGCCTGCTCTACGGCATGACCTCCCACGGCATGCTGGGGATCATCCTGCCGTTCCTGATCCTGATCGTGGCGGGCGTGCAGGCGGCGAGCGTCACCGGTGCCAACCGCGCCGCCCGGTTCACCGCTGAAGAACAGGTGATGTTCGAGGGCCCACTGGCCGGCCTCGGCCGAGCCCAATCCCGGCGGCTGATGGACCAGGGCATCTGGATCGACGGTCGCGCCGGTGACGTGCTGATCCGCGAGGGCGAGCCGGCGGCCCAGCTGTTCTACATCGCCTCGGGCGGCGGCGACGTCCATTCGCGCGGCCACCTGGTCGGCCGTGTCGCGACGGGCCAGCTGGTCGGCGAAGCCACGGTGCTGGGCGAGTCCGCGGCGATCGCTACGGTCACCCTTACGCAACCGTCGCGATTCTGGTGCGCGCAAGGGCACAGCCTCAATGCCTATCTCGCCGCCAACCCCGATGCCCGTCACGCGCTGGAGCACAGCTTCAACGTTAGCCTGCGGGAGAAGCTGGACGCGATGAACCGCGCCGCAGCCCCTCCCGGCTCAACCAGCTAGTTGGTCGGGAAGCCCCGCCGCTTGAGCAGCGCCTCGACATCGGGGTCGCGGCCGCGGAACTGGCGGTAGGCCTCGGCGCGGTCGGTCTCGTTGCCGGTCGACAGCAGATAGGTTTTGAAGGCTTCCGAGATCTTGCGGTCGTAGGGATTTCCGGTGCTCTCGAAAGCCTCCCAGGTGTCGGCGTCCATCGTCTCCGACCAGAGGTAGCTGTAATAGCCCGCCGAATAGGCGTCGGACGAAAAGAGGTGACCGAACTGCGGCAAGCGGTGCCGCATCACCATTTCCTTCGGCATGCCGAGCTTGGCCAGCGCGTCGCGCTCGAACTTGTCCGGGTCGACGACGCCGTCCGGAGTGGTGTGCAGCATCATGTCGACCAGGGCCGACGACAGATATTCAACGGTCGCGAAGCCTTGGTTGAACGTATCCGATGCCTCGATCTTCTGGACCAGCGCCGCCGGCATTGCCTCGCCGGTCTGATAGTGGCGGGCGAACTTGTCGAGCACCGGGCGGGTCATCAGCCAATTCTCATTCACCTGGCTCGGATATTCCACGAAGTCGCGGGGGCTGCCGCCGAGCGACGGATATTTCACGTCGCTGAGGTAGTAATGGATGGCGTGGCCGAATTCGTGCCACAGCGTCTCGGCGTCGTTGAGGCTGATCAGCACCGGCTGGCCCGCCGACGGCTTGGTGAAATTATTGTTGTTGGACCCGAGCACGATCTTGTCGCCGAGCAATCCCGCGCGGCTGCGATAAGTTGTCGCCCAGGCGCCCGAACGCTTGCCCTGGCGGGCATAGGTATCGAGGTAGAACAGGCCGGACACCTCGCCGGTCTTGGCGTTCGAAACCTCGAAGGTGCGAATGTCCGGATGGAAGACCGGCACCTTGCCCGTATTCTCGGTGAACTTCAGGTCGTATAGCTGCTCGGCCGACCAGAACATGCCCTTCACGAGATTGTTGAGCTCGAAATAGGGTTTGATCTCGTCCTGGCTGAGGTCATACTTCGCCTTCCTGACCTTCTCCTGGTAGAAGCGATAGTCCCACGGCTCGATGCTGGTGACGCCGTCCTTGGCCGCGAACGGCTTCATGTCGGCTACCTCCTGGTTGACGCGCGCGACGGCCGGCTTCCACACCCGCATCATCAGGTCCATCGCCTTCGCCGGCGACTTGGCCATGGTGTCCTGCATCCGCCAGTCGGCGTGGGTCGAGTAGCCGAGCAGCTTGGCGCGGTCGGCGCGCAGCTTGACGATCTTCGCGATCAGCGCGTTGGTATCGTTGGCATTGCCATTGTCGCCGCGCTGGACGAACGCTTTCCACACCTTCTCGCGAAATGCGCGATTGGTGCCGAAACTCAGCACCGGCTCGACCGCCGAGCGGGTGTTGGCGATGGCATAGCTGCCCGCAGGGAAGCCCGCTTCCTTGGCTGCCGCCGCGGCGGCATCCTTCACATCTGCCGGAACGCCGGCCAAGTCGGCTTCCGTCGCCTGAGTGTAGGTCGATTCATCGGCGAGCAGCTTGGAATTGAAGTCCGAGAACGCGGCAGCGAGCTGCTGGTTGTAGTCCGACAGCTGCGCCTTCTGCGCCTCGTCGAGCTTTGCGCCGCGGCGGACGAAGCCTTCATAGGTGCGGGTCAAAAGCCGCAGCTGCTTGGCGTCGAGCCCGGCATGCTCGCGATGCTCGTAGAGCTTGGCGATGCGGTCGAACAGCTTGGCGTTGAGGTTGATCTTGTCATAGGCGGCCGACAGCTTCGGCGACCATTCCTTGTTGATGGCCTGCACCTCGGGCGTCGACAGGTTGCTGGAATAGACCCCGAAGATCGACTGGACATAGTCGAGCCGCTCGCCGGCTTTCTCCATCGCCTCGATGGTGTTGGCGAAGGTCGGAGCATCCGGATTGTTGGCAATCACGTCGATCTCGCGCAGCATCTCGTCGATGCCGAACTGGAACGCCGGGCCGAATTGCTGCGGCTTGACCTGGTCCCAGGGCGGCACGCCGTCGTAGGGTCCGGACCACGCCTTAAGCAGGATATTGTCCGGAACGACTGCGGTGGCCGCGGATGCCGCGGCGGCCTGATCGGCGGCTGTGGCCGGCGTCGCGGCGGCAAAGGCAATGGCGGCGGCGCCGCCAAGCAGGAACGTCTTCAACTTATACCCCTCCCAGGATTGGAAATTTATGCGGGCCTCTATCGGGTTAGCGCTGAACCCTCGGCAACAATTTCGACAAGCGGCGGACAGGGTCGACCAATGTCTCCTCCCCAGCATTTGCTGGGGAGGGGGACCGCCGCAGGCGGTGGAGGGGTTCTGGCCGCGATGACCCAAGAACCCCTCCACCAGCTACGCTGGTCCCCCTCCCCCAGAAATCTGGGGGAGGATGAAATCAGCCAGCAGCAACAACAACTTGGTGTCGATCGCTGCGCCTTCGCTGCGCTTGCGCTCGACAAAGGCCGCAATATTCGCGCGCGCGACGAGGTGCACCTCGATCTCCTCATGCTCATTGCCGCCGCCGTCGCCGATCTTGAGCAGCCCATGGGCACGCACGAGCGTGAAGCCTTCCGAAACCATTCCGGGGGAGCTGAAGAACTCGCCGATCACCTCGACATGGTCGGCAGAGAAGCCGGTCTCCTCCTCAAGCTCCTTGATCGCCGTTTCCTCGACGCCCTTGTCATCCTCATCTCCGACCAGCCCGGCCGGCAACTCGATGCATTTGCGGTTGCTGAGGGGAACCCGCGGCTGCTCGACCAGCACCACCTTGCCCTCAAACTCGGCGAGGATCACGACCGCGTGAATCCCGCCGCAACGCTCGACATATTCCCACCGCCCGTCGCGGACGATGCGGATATATTTGCCTTCCCATTCGACGGTACGGGTCATAGTTCGATCAGCTTGTCCGGGATTTCGTTGCTGTCCTCGCCGCTTTTGGGGAAATGCTCGGCCAGCACGTCGCCAATGATCTCCACCGCGGCGACGATGCCCTCCCCCGGCCTGCCTGCCTTCACATGGGTCAGCAGCGCGGTCATTGCCTCGCCCCAGGTTTCGGGGGTGGTCACCTTGGTGATCGCCTCGTCGCCGACGATTTCGGCGCGATGCTCGGCCATCGACAGATAGATCAGGATTCCGGTGCGGCCGATCGTTCGCCGTTCGGCTCCCGCCTTGAACAGCATGATCGCCCGTCGACGAACGCGCCGGGTCTTGGTCGAGCCCGGCGTCAGGATCATCCTCAGCGACCGCCATTTGAGCAGGAACAGCACGGCCAAGAACTTGAGCAGCGCGAAGAACAGCAGCAGGGTCAGCAGCTCGCGGTGGCCCGGCTCGGCCGACCAGCCCTGCAGACGGTCGTGCCATTGGACCAGCTGCTGCGGCATGGCGGCGAAAAATGCCAGCACAGCGACCATCGCCAGCACCGCCCAGTGCAAGCCGACATCATGATAGGCGTCCGACTGGTCGGCAGTGATGGCGATGATCTCGCCGTCGCTCTTGGCCTCGGCCGCGGCGATTGCGGCGCTGACCTTGGCGTGATCGTCAGCTGTAAGTTTCAGCATCACCAGCTCCCCGAAGCCCCGCCGCCGCCTGAAAAGCCACCGCCGCCGGAGAAGCCGCCAAAGCCGCCACCGCCGCTACCTCCGCCGCCTCCCCAGCCTCCGCCTCCCCAGCCCCCGCCTCCACGACTGCCACGGGTCAGCGCGTCGAGGCCCCATAGGATAACCGCGACGTCGCCGGCATCGAGCCCACCGCCTCGCCGCCCACGGCCGCGATAACGCTTGCCGCCCGCCGCTCGAGCGATCGAGCCGATGACCACGAAGAAGATGACCACCATGAAAATGATCGGCAGCGGATTGATGCTTCGTTCTCTGCTTTGACTTCGGCGTGTTTCGTCGGACGCAATCTGCCGAGCCTGCTGGGCAGCTTCCTCAGGGGAAAGTTCCATCATCGCCGCAATCCGGTCGGCGCCGGCGGCAATTCCGCCCGGCAGGTCGCCCGCCTTGAACCTGGGGAGAATATCATCACGGATGATCCGGCCGGACACGATGTCGGTCATATACGCTTCCGCGCCATAGCCGTTTTCAATCCGCACCTTGCGCTCGTTGGGAGCAATCAGGAGCAGAACCCCGTCGTCGCGTTTTTCATCGCCGATGCCCCAATTGCGGAACAAGCCGGTGGCATATTCCTCAATGGTCCGGTCCTGCAGGCTCGGAACGGTGGCAATGACAAACTGCCGATCGGTCCGCTTCTCGAGCGCCTCCGACTTGGCGCTAAACTCCGCTTCCTGCGCAGGTGTCAACAAGTCGGCCTGGTCAACCACCCGGCCGGTCAATTTGGGAAAGTTCTGGGCATATGCGGGAGTTGCTACGAGCAGCAATATCATCATTGCGAGCGCAGCGAAGCAATCCAGCAATCTTTTCTGGATCGCCACGTCGCTGCGCTCCTCGCGATGACGCCGAGAGGGCAACTCAGCCCGCGGTGTTGAAGTTGACGTCCGGCGCCTCGTCCGCCCCGGCGGCCGCCTCGAACGGAACCTTGGGCTTGGCACCGTAGAAGATCTTGGCGCCGACCGCGTCGGGGAAGGTTCGGATGGTGGTGTTATAGGCGCGCACCGATTCATTATAGTCGCGGCGCTGTGTGCGGATGCGGTTTTCCGTGCCCTCTAGCGCGACCATCAGGTCGGCGAAACGGCCCTGGCTCTGCAGCTGCGGGTAATTCTCGTTGATGTAGGTGCCCAGCAGGCTGCGCGCGGTCGACAGGCCGGCCTGGGCGTCATTGTAGGCGCGCACGGCCTGCGGATCGTCCAATTGCTCCGGGGTCAGGTTGACCGAGGTGGCGCGGCTGCGCGCCTGGGTTACCTGCGTCAGAATCTGCGATTCGCTGCCGGCTGCCGCCTTAACCGTCTCGACCAGATTGCCGATGAGGTCGTTGCGGCGCTGATATTCGGCCTGGAGATTGCCGAACTCGGCATTCACCTTCTCCTCGGCCGTCGGGACCGAATTGAGGCCGCAGCCGGCCAGGGTCATTGCAGCGAGCGGTGCCAGAAGTCCAAAACGACGAAGCAAGGTCATCACATATCCCCTATCGGGCCGAAGTGGCTTACATAAGTAGGACACGCCCTCCCCCCTTTCAATCGCTTCCGAAACGAGACAGTGTTTCCTGACGCGACGCATCGAAGGGGGAATGCCATGCTTTCCGAATTCAAGGCCTTCATCGCGAAGGGCAATGTGCTCGACCTGGCAGTTGCCGTGATCATCGGCGGCGCCTTCGCCACCATCACCACCAGCCTGACCGGCGACATCATCATGCCGATCGTCGGGGCGATGTTTGGCGGCCTCGACTTCGCCAATTATTTCGTCCTGCTGGGGCCCGTTCCCGAAAGTTTCAGGGGCGACCCAAACAGCTATGCAGCGCTCAAGGAAGCCGGCGTCGCAGTGCTCGGTTGGGGGCAGTTCGTCACCGTGCTGATCAATTTCCTGATCCTCGCCTTCATCATCTTTCTGCTGGTGCGCACGGCCAACCGAATGGTGAAAAAGGCCGACGAAGCGCCGGCCGGGCCGAGCGAGGTCGAACTGCTGAGCGAAATCCGGGACGAGCTTAGGAAGCGGTCCTAACGACATCCGTTCGTCCTGAGCGAAGGCCGACAGGCCGTAGTCGAAGGGCACATCGCTGATCGTGCCCCCCGCCCTTCGACTTCGCTCAGGACGAACGAAGTTGGAGTGCCCGTTCAGAGGCGAACCATCATTTCCGGGACTTTCTGGGAGCCAGGTCCGACATCCCACTGGAGCTGGCGGCCGCCCGGCCCGGCGACCGGCCCGTCCTCGCTGTTGTTGGTCAGGATTTCCCCGTCGGTCGTGATGGTGAAGCGCCCCTCGGCGCGCGAGGCAGGGCCGTTCCCCTTTTCGGGCAAGCCCATCGCCTTGGCGCGGGCCGAAAAGACGCCGGCGCCGCCGACCAGCGCGGGCGCACTGACCTTCACCGACCCATCGGTTCGCGGCCGGATGGTAATGAAAGGGATCATCAGGTCGGTGTCCGGCATCAGCGGGAAGGCGAAATCCTGGTTCAGTCGGCCCTCGAAATGATAGTCGACGTCGAACAGACCCTTGCCCTTGTAAGCCACCGATCGCCAGCCCTTCTGCTTCATCAGGTTGGCGGCAAAGCGCCGGTTGGACTCGTCATCTGCCCCGGGCAAGCCGAACATCTTGGCCATCTGCTCATTTTCCAGCCGCTTCGCCTCGAGCTTGTCGGCTTCGCTCTTCTCATATTCGGCCTTGAGCTTTGCCAGCTCCGCCGTCGTGCAAGCCCTGATCGACGGCTCCTCTCCCGCGGCAACCGCCGCCTCGTCATCGGTCCGCCGCTCTTCGGCGACTTCCACAGGCACGACCTCGGTCTCCCCATTCGTGCGGCATACGGCCATCTTCGGGTCCCAGGGCGCCGGCGGGGAATCCTTATCCGGCATCTGCAGCAGGATCTCGCCCTTATAGTCGAGCACGAAGGTCCCAGCCTTGTTGAGCGCCAGGTTCGACGTGAACTTGCCCGGCCCCCACAGGCAGCCGCTCAGCATCAACGGCGCGACCGCGGCCGCGACCAATTTCCCCCAGATTCGCATCCCTGACCCCCGTTTTCGTCCTACTTCGGCCGACCCGTGAACCCCGCGGCCTTCCGCAGCGCATCGCCATCCATCACGTAGCCGTCGCTGACGACCGTGACCACGCGACGAAGCGCGCCGAGATCGCTCGACACATCGCCGTCCACCAGCACCATGTCCGCTTCCTTGCCGACCGCGATGGAGCCAGTTCGATCGGCAACGCCGACGCGCCGCGCAGGAATGATCGTCGCCGTCTGAAGCGCCTCGGCGTTGGTCATGCCGGCCTTCTTGTACAGCTCGACCTCGCGGACCAGCTCGATCCCCTGGCCGTCGGTTCCGGCAACGATCGTCACGCCGGCTTTGTGCATTGCACCGACCAGCTCGACCAGTTTGGCGTAGCTCTTGCGGTAATCGTCGCGGGTATAGCCCTCGACCACCGGATATCCGGCCGCCTTGAAGAAGCGGTCATAGGTCGGGGAGAGAAGGCCCATATAGGGCGCGTAGGCGTCGGCTGGCACGCCGCCATCGGAGATCATCGCGGCCTCCCACACCACCAGCGTGGGATCGATCACGGTCTTGCGCTTGACCAACTCGTCGATGAAGCCTTTCATCACCGGACCTTCAAGGTCGACGTCCTTGAAATATTTGGCGGGCCCCTCGATCCGCTGCGCGGTATTGGCCTTGTTGACCACCTCGTCCGGCATCGCCTGCATGGCCACGAAATTGATGTGGGTGATCTCGTCGTAGCCGGCCTTGATCGCGTCGAGCGGCCGCATGGTCGCCGGCACATGGCCCAGCACCTGCAACCCAAGCCGGTGCGCCTCGGCCGCGGCCGGCGCGATCCAGGCCGGGTTCATCGACGTGTAGAATTTAACACCCCACAGCCCCGCAGCCTTCATCTTGCGGACCGCGGCAATCGCCTCTTCCGCGCTGGTCACCACCTCGGCCCCCTGCGCCGCCAGCGGATGCTTCTGGTCGATGATCTGGGCCACAAAGGGCTCACCCATCAAAAGATCGCCCGATTTCCACCGCTTGGTCGCATCGACCGCTCGGTCGATGTCCGTGCCCGGGCTGCGGAAGCTGGTGATCCCCGTCGCCAGGTTGGCCAGGACGCTCCAGTCGTCGCCGATGTGCAGATGGCTGTCCCACAGGCCCGGCACCAGCGTCTTGCCGCGCCCGTCGATCACGCGGACGTTGGGCGGTGGGGTCATCGATCCCGCCGGGACGATCGCCTTGATCTTGCCGTCGCCGGAGAGCACCGCCTGGTTTTCCACGAAGACGCCCTTGTCGGCGTCGAACAGCCGGACATTGTCGAACAGGACAGGCGCCTTGGCGGCGCCGTTGCGGAACTGATGCGCGATGGCCCGGACCGCCTTCGCAGTCTCGACGTCCTGGAAGTCGTTCATCACCTTGATGTTGCCCTCGTAGCCGGCGGGCAGGGTCGAGATGAAACTGACCTGAGCGAAGAATTTGCCATCGCTGTCGAGCCACACCGGGGCCGGCGACGGTCCGATCCCGCGAACCCACGCCAGCTGGACCGTCTTGGGACCGTTGGGGCCCTTGATCTCTAAGGTCGGACCTTTTTCAAGTGACGCACGGCCACTCGGGAAAAGTGCCAGACCAGCGCTTCCGGCCTTGATCAGCTCAGCTGTCAGCGGGATGTTGGCAGCGATGCTCCCCCCGGTGGCGAGATAGAATGCCTTTGCCGCGGCCACTTCGCCGCTGTCGGCCGAGGCCTTCCACACTGCCTTGCCGTCGCGCACAGCGAAAGTTTCGGCAGCATCCCCATTGGGCGTGACCCCGCGAACGGTGATCGCCGTCGGCAGCCCGTCCGGCCCGAGCTTGATCACATCGTCGACCTCGGTGATCCAGCCGCGCAGCGACTGCGAATAGCGGCCGGCGATCGAGCCATCGGGGAGCGTCCATACCCACTGGTCGCCATGCTTGCCGGCCTGCGACGCAACCACATAGTGCGCCGCGTCAGCGGGCGGCTTCAGCAGCTGGTCCTTGGACACCGGAGCCGCGAGCGCGGCGGCAGAGCAGGCGGTCAGGAAAGCGGCAAGCAATACACGGCGCATGGAAGTCCCCTCCGTAATTCGTAAGTTGGGACCCTAAGCCGCTATCCGTCCATGGCAACCGCCCGTTCGACAAACGGCAAATATTTGAAAGGTGGGGATGTTCGTGCTCCCTTGTTCCCCGGACAAGCTGCGCGCGACCATTCTGTTGCCCGGTGCTCCGCGCCGGTTGGGAAAAGGTGGGGAGCTTCTGTTGCCCGGTGCTCCCCGAACCGCTGGAATCCCCTTCTGTTGCCCGGTGGGGTCCGACCGCGCTTTTGTCCTTGTAACTTCAGTTCGTTAGAACCTCAGTTACGCGGCAATTGCGAGCGCCTCGTTATCGTTGGCACTTGTGTGTTGAGCCGTCACGGTGGTCTCCTACCGATCGGCAACCGGGCCTTTACCGCACTCGTCGATCCTGTTTCGCCCCCATCAGCAACGGCGGTTGCCCCGCTCTGCTACCGCCGCTGCTGGTGGAGGCGCCGGGGTACTGCCCCCCGGGTCCGAAATGCTTATTCCACCCGATAATCTACCGACATAGCCGGTTTCCCGGCCCGGCTAAGATAGGGATTTCCACGCTTTTCTTCAAGCAATTGACAAAAGGCGCGCGACACGGAACCGTTACGGAGCCGATGGCGTTGGAACCGTTCAGTGGCGTTTTGGCTTTGACGCCGCCGCATCGACTATCAAGGGGACTATTGCATGAAGACCATCCATTTCACGCTCGTGGGCGCTGCCTCTCTGGCTCTCGCGGCCTGCGGCGGTCAGGGCGATGACGCGCTGGGCGAGAACGTCCAGGAGAATTACGAGAACGCCGCCGAGAACCTCGATGCGGCCGCCGCCAACACCAGCGGCGCCGAAGCGGCGAACCTGGCGAATCAGGCCGACGCGCTTCGCGAGGAAGGCGAGAACGCCGAAGAGGCGATCGACGAGTCCGACGTCAACGCAAACAACGTCAACGCCATGTAATTGGCCCTCGTGCCAATAAGGGAAAGGCCGGTGCCCCTGGAGGGGCGCCGGCCTTTTTCTTTGCCGGCGCCTGGCCTAGGGCGGCCCGCATGACCGCCTCCGCCATCCCGGCCGCGACCCTGGTCGTCATGCGGGAACGCGGCGACGGTCCGCCGGAACTGCTGATGGTCGAGCGCACGGCGGG
>JALYNQ010000018.1 GCA_030773115.1 Pseudomonadota bacterium | reverse complement strand
CGATATTGTCCTTCAAAAAGGCTTTGACGTTCTCGCGGCCCTGCCCGAGACGCTCGCCGCCGTAGGCAAACCACGCGCCGCTCTTCTCGACGATTTTCCGCTCAACCGCCAGGTCGAGCAGGTCGCCTTCCTTGGAAATGCCTTCGCCATACATGATGTCGAACTCGACCTGCTTGAACGGCGGCGCGACCTTGTTCTTGACGACCTTCACCCGGGTGGTGTTGCCGACGATATCGTCGCGATCCTTGATCTGCCCGGTGCGGCGGATGTCGAGCCGGACCGAAGCGTAGAATTTCAAGGCGTTGCCGCCAGACGTCGTTTCGGGATTGCCGTACATCACGCCGATCTTCATCCGCACCTGGTTGATGAAGATGACGGTGCAGCGCGAGCGGCTGATCGAGCCGGTCAGCTTCCTCAGCGCCTGGCTCATCAGCCGCGCCTGAAGGCCGACATGGCTGTCGCCCATCTCGCCCTCGATCTCGGCCCGGGGGACCAGCGCGGCGACCGAATCGATCACCAGCACGTCGATCGCGTTGGAGCGGACCAAAGTGTCGACGATCTCCAGCGCCTGCTCGCCGGTGTCGGGCTGCGACACGATCAGCTCGTCGATGTTGACGCCCAGCTTCTTGGCATAGGCCGGGTCGAGCGCATGCTCGGCGTCGACGAAGGCGGCGGTGCCGCCTTCCTTCTGCGCCTCGGCGATGGCGTGCAGCGCGAGCGTCGTCTTGCCCGAGCTCTCCGGCCCGTAGATCTCGACCACCCGTCCGCGCGGCAGGCCGCCGACGCCGAGCGCGATGTCGAGTCCGAGCGAACCGGTCGAGACGGTGTCGATCTCCATCTTCTCGCGGCTGCCCAGCTTCATCGCCGAGCCCTTGCCGAACGCGCGGTCGATCTGCGCGAGCGCTGCCTCCAATGCCTTTTGACGGTCCGTGTTCACGCTGTCCCCACTCAATCCGACGACCTTGAGCTGCGCTGCCATGTGCCTGTCCCTTCGTCAATCAGAAGCTCATCGCCCCCTGTGAAAGGCCATGCGTATCCTATTTGTTCCATAAGAACAAGAGCGGAACATTACTTCGGTGCAACAGCTCCCAGCGCCTCTCGAAGCGCGGCCTGGAAATCGGCGCGATGATAAATGTCATTGTGCCCGGCCCCGGCGATCGTTCGGTCAAATTTCAGCTTTGGGATCGCTTTGCGGAGCGCGTCGGTCCGGGCTGCCGGGATTATTTCATCGCGTTCGGCGGCAAGGATCGCGACATTGGTCCGGGCGCCTGCAAGGTCGGCCGATGCGGGAAATTCATGTTCGAAGAAAAGGCCAATCGGCAGCCAGGGGTAGATGCCCTGGGCGACCGCCTTCATTGAATCGAATGGCGTCACGAGGATGACGCCGTCCAGCGAACGCTGGCGCGACAGGCTGGCCGCAACCCCGCTGCCAATGCTGAAGCCGACCGCCACCGACTGGTCTGGCCTGACGATCCTCTGAGCCTCGTCAAACAGTAGCGGCGCATCGGCCATCAGGGCATCGGCCGACGGTCTGCCGGTCGACGGGCGATACCCCCGGTAATGGAAGGCGACGACATGGGCATCGGGGAAGATGCCATGGAGATAGGTCGCGACTTCCTGTCCGTTCCAGGCATTTCCGCCAAAGCCCAGGATCAGGGTCCGCTGCCCCTGCCCTTCCTTAGCTGGTCTCAGGTGAATGCCGTGGAGGACAACCCCGTCCGGCGCCATCAGTTGCAACGGCTCGGCATTCGGCGGCAGCGGTCCAGCAGGCGGTACTGCGTGGACCGGGAACAACAGGTCAGTCTGAGTCTGGAACATGATCAGGAGCAATGCGGCAAAAGGCAGCAGCGCCGCAACGAGCATAATGCCGATCTTGCGCGCCGCGGTGCCGATCGAAACGCCGCTATGCGGCCAGCGCCGCCTCGATGATCGGGGTCACCCGGTCGATGGTGAACGGCTTTTCGATCATCGGCGCATTTTGGAACTCGGGGGGCGGAGGCTCGACATGGCCCCCGCTGGCGAGGACGAACGGCGTTCCTTTCTCGCGCAGCGCAGCGGCCACCGGCCACACGCTTTCACCCTTCAGATTGACGTCAAGGATGGCAAGATCGAAACCGCCCCGCTCGGTCTCCACCAATGCATCGCCAACCGTGTCGCAGGTGCCGCGGACGGTATGGCCCATCGATTCGAGGAAATCCTCGAGCATCATTGCAATTAAAGGCTCATCCTCGACGATCAGGATGGAACGCGGTTCCGACATGATCATGGGAATAGCAGCCAGCACGCCGGAAGGAAGGGCTAATTGTCGGCCAGCGCCTTGCGCACTGCTTCGGCCAGCTCCTGGACCGAGAATGGCTTGGGCAGGAAAGCGACGTTGGCGATGTCGATCGACTTCCGAAGCTGCTCTTCGGCATAGCCGGACATGAACAGGATCGGCAGGGTGGGCCGCGACTTGCGTGCCTCGCGGACCATGGTCGGCCCGTCCATAAGCGGCATCACGACATCGGAGATCAACAGCGCTAGCTCCTCGCCCTGCTCGACGATCTCTAGTGCCTCCTCGCCATTGTTGGCGGTCAGCACCTTGTATCCGTGCCGGGTCAGTGCCCGCTCGGCCACAGTTCGGACCATCGGCTCGTCCTCGACCAGCAGTATGGTGCCGGTTCCCCACAACTCATCCTCGCTGTCCTGCTTCTTGGCCGATCGGCGTCCCTCTTTCTTTTCGTCAACCTGATGGACCGGAAGGTAGATGGTGAAGCGGGTCCCAGCGCCCACCTTGGAATCGGCAAAGATATAGCCGCCCGACTGCTTGACGATGCCGTAGACCGTAGACAGGCCGAGGCCGGTACCCTTGCCGACCTCCTTGGTGGTGAAGAAGGGCTCGAACACCTTGCTGAGGATCGAGGCCGGAATGCCAGTGCCGGTGTCGGAAATGGAAAAGACCGAATAGTCGGCGATCGGCAATATCTCGCTGCCGAGATCGGCGACCTGGTCGGCCCGGACCGGATAAGTCTGGATTGTCAATATCCCGCCGCCCTTTGAGGCCATGGCGTCGCGGGCATTGACCGCCAGGTTGACGATCACCTGCTCCAACTGCCCCGGGTCGGCCCGGACCGGGCCCAGGTCGCGGCCATGCTTGACTACCAGCTGCACGGTTTCGCCAAGCAGCCGCTTGAGCAGGTGCGAAACCTCGCTGACCACGTCCGGCAGCTGCAGCACCTGGGGCCGAAGCGTCTGCTGGCGGGAGAATGCCAGCAGCTGACGCGTCAGGCCGGCGGCGCGGTTGGAGTTGGACTTGATCTGCTGCAGGTCGTCATAATCGGTGTCGCCGGGCGTATGACGCATCAGCATCAGGTCGCAATGGCCGATGATCGCCGTCAGGATGTTGTTGAAATCATGCGCGACGCCGCCGGCCAGCTGGCCGACCGCTTGCATCTTGGTCGCCTGGGCGATTTGCCGTTTGAGCTTGGCCTCTTCGCTATTGTCCTTGAGCAATAACAATACCGCCGCATCGCCCAGTCCGCGCAAGCCCGCCACTGTCAGCGCGACCGGCTCGGTCGGCTGGTGCGTCAGGCGCACCGGAAGGTCGCCGGACATGGACGGGCCGCGCGCATTGCGGCGGACCGCATCGGCTACCGCGGTCTTGTCTTCCTTGACGACCAGGTCGCCCGGATAAGACGGCATTTCCTCGCCCGCGATCCCCCCCGCCTGGCGGAATGCCTTGTTCATCATCAGGAATCGCCCGTCACGATCGACCAGCGCCAGCCCGATCGGCAGCATCTCCAACAATATTTGCACGTTCGTCGAGCTGGCGAGGCTCGGCCCCTGATCGGCATCGAACATCAGCAAGGTCGCGGCGGTGGGCCCTTTCCCAATCTCGATAGGTACGTTCACCACCCGCAATGGGTGGGCATCGGGCCCCTCCGCCAGCAATTTGACGCTTCCCTCGGCGATCGGCTCGATCAGCTCTTCGAAAAGTGGCGGCCGCTTGGTCGAGGCGGCGCCGCCCAGCGCCCGGTCGGAAAATGGTGCATTGGCCGCGACCAGCCTTCCTTCCGCGTCGACCAGGACGGCCAACACCCCGGCCGCGGCGAGCCGTTCCCCGGTCCGCCCGGCGATGCGCTTGGCCGCGACATCCAGCGGGTCTTCCGGCAAATCGCCGACAAAACTCCACAACAGCAAATCATTCCCAGTCCCGATCCGCCTGACCTCGACACGCGATTGGCCTTGCCGGAGATCTACGGATTCTGCCGTGGCGTGCCCGTCGCGGATCGCCGCGTCCCGCAAATTGACTAGTGCCCTGGCTGCCTTTTTGCCCTTGCCGACTTCGGTCGGGAGGGGGGCACCGCCGAAGCGGCTCTTATAGACCGAATTTATCGATTTGAGGTTGCCATCGGCCTCGGTGATGGCCGCTGGAAATGGGGAAAGATTGAGGGCCGAGCCGACCAAAGCCAGGTCCGGCAGGACGATCGGCTCGATCTCGACCCGCCTGGCGCCGCGTCGGTCGATGATGAACGCCGCGACCAACATCCCGACAAACCCGGCCAGGAATAGTCCGCCATAAATTGGCTGCCCGATGAGGAAGAACAGCAGCGCGCCGCTGGCGGCAGCGGCGGCGACCAGCGCCGGCACAATCCAGCGGAGGCCGCCGCCAAGCGGCTCGACTTCAGCCAGGTCGAGCTGCTCGTAAAGCATCGCCTACCACATCCGGACGCGCTGATCCGGCGCCAGGTAGAGCTTCTGCCCGGGCTGGACGTTGAACGCCGGATACCAGGGGTCGAGGTTTCGCACGACCGCGGCACGCTGTTCCGACGGCGAGTGCGGGTCTGTGATCAGCCGCTGACGAAGATTCGCCTCGCGATAGTTACGGCGCCACACCTGTGCCCAGCCGAGGTAGAAGCGCTGGTCGCCGGTGAATCCGTCGAGGACCGGCGCTTCGGGGGCGCCGAGCGAATGCTTCCATGCGTCATAAGCGATCGTCAGCCCTGCAAGATCGCCGATATTTTCGCCGAGCGTCAGGGCGCCCTTCACATTGGCGTCGGGGAATATCTGATAGGCATCATATTGGGCGATGAGCGACTTGCCCGCGGCCTCGAACGCCTTGCGGTCGGCCTCGGTCCACCATTCGTTGAGCCGCCCGTTCTCGTCATATTTGGCGCCCTGGTCGTCGAAATGGTGGCTGATCTCATGGCCGATCACTGCGCCGATCCCGCCATAGTTGATCGCCGGGTCGGCATGGGGATCGAAGAAGGGCGGCTGGAGGATCGACGCCGGGAAGACGATCTCCTGCATGCCGAAATTGGCATAGGCGTTGACCGTCATCGGGGTCATGCCCCACTCCCAGCGGCGGATCGGCTCGCCGAGGCGGGTGATATTGTCGTTATGCGCCCATTCGGCCGCCCGCATCGCATTGCCGAGCGGATCGTCGCGCCGGATCTCGAGCGCCGAATAGTCCTTCCAGCGCTCGGGATAGCCGATCTTGGTGCGGAAATTGGCCAGCTTGGCCCTGGCCCGAACCTTGGTCTCGGGCGCCATCCAGGTAAGTCCGTCGATCCTCCGGCCCATCGCGTCGACGACATTCTTCACCAGTTGATCCGCCGCCGCCTTGGTCTCAGGCGGAAAATAGCGCGCGACATAGATCTGGCTGATGTCGTCGGCCAGCGCCCCGGTGGTGAAGGTCACCGCCCGCTTCCAGCGCTCCTCCTGCTGCGGAGTGCCCGACAGGGTGGTGCCGTAGAAGGCGAATGATTCATCGTCGAACGCCTTCGGCAGCACCGCCGAATATTGGTCGATCGAACGGATCAGCAGCTGGTCCTTGAGCACGCCGAGCGGCGCACGGGCGAGCAGCCGGGCGGTGCCGTTGACCGCACTCGGCTGGCCGACGTTGACCTCGGTCGCGGCGCTGAGGCCGCTGCCTCGAAGGAAGGTAGTCCAATCGAAGCCTTTCGCGTCCGCCTGCAGCTTGGCGAGCGACATCAGATTATAGGTTTTGGTCGCATCGCGGCTGTCGATCTGCGTCCAGTGGACCTTGGCGATCTGGGTCTCGAAATCGAGCAGTGCCTTGGCCCGGGCCGCCGCGTTCGGCTCTCCGGCCAGGGTCAGCACATTGGTCATGTGCGCCAGATATTTCGCCCGAATGCCCTTCATCCGCTCGTCCTGGAGCAGGTAATAGTCGCGGTCGGGCATGCCGATGCCGCCCTGGAACATCTGCGTGACGTAGCGGTCGGGGCTCTTGTCGTCCTGGCCCACATACAGGCCGAACGGGATGCCGATGCCATAGCGCCCCGCCTTGGCAGCCAGCGCGGCATAGCCGGCGCGGCCGCTCAGTCCCTTGATCTCGTTCAGCCACGGCTGGATCGGCGCAAGCCCCTTGGCCTCGATCGCAGCGGTATCGAGGAAAGCGTTATAGGCGGTGCCGATCTTGTTGTTCGGATCCCTGGCCGCTTCATCGATGATCGTGCGCGTCCGCTCCTTCGACAGGTCGTCCAGCCTGGTGAACATGCCGTAGTTGGACTTGTCGGCCGGGATCGGCGTGTTCCTGGCCCAGGTGCCATTGGCGAACATGTAGAAATTGTCGCCCGGCTGAACCGCGCGATCCATGCCGGCTGCATCGAAGCCGAACGTGCCGAGCTCGGGCCTGGGCGCCGGTGCCGGCTGCGGCGCGGCTTCGGCCGGAGCGGCCGGGACCGCGACTTCGGGAGGCGGCGATGCGGTGCATCCGGCCAGGGCCGTCCCAGCTGCGAGCAAGACGATCAAACGCTTCATTTACACTCCCCCAAGCTTGTTGCGCCTCCAGGCGCGCGGCATCAATCCGGGCGGGCGTAACGCTGCCGCCATTTGCGGCCGATCCACCAGCGCCATACGACAAGCGACACGATATAGCCTACCAGCGCAACGCCAAGCCCGATCAGGAAGAGGCCGGAAACGAGCGCGGGAGCGGCATCGGACAAGAGCCACCTCAGCCAGACGCTGATGTGCTCGCCCCGGAGTGCGGTGAAGGAAGCAAGGTCCGTGTGGAATCCAATCCGCCCGCCGATGTCGATCGCCGCATAGAGGAAAAAGGGCGTGGTCAGCGGGTTGGACAGGAAGGTCATCGCCGCCGCGATCGGGATATTGGCGCGCATCGGGATGCAAAGCAGCGCCGCTCCAACGATCTGAAGTCCCGGCACCATCAGGAAGATGCCGATGAACAGGCCGGCGAACACGGCGCGCGGCACCGAGCGGCGCGTGAAGCGCCACAGTTCCGAATGGGCGATGCGGTGGCCGAACGGCTTCAGCCAGCGGCTGGCCAGCACCTGCTCGCGCGATGGCGTGTTCTTGTGCAGGAACCGCTGCCAGAGATTGGGCTGACTAGCCATGTTTCCTCAATAGCCTGCCCTGTTCCCTCTTCCAGTCGCGTTCCTTGATCGTCTCGCGCTTGTCATGGGCCTTCTTGCCCTTGGCCAGCGCCAGCTCGACCTTCGCCCGCCCCCGCGAGTTGAAATAGACCGAAAGCGGCACCAGCGTCAGCCCCTGCCGCGTGATCGCGCCATGCAGCTTGTCGATCTGCTTGCCCCGGAGCAGGAGCTTCCGCCGCCGCCGCGGCTCATGGTTCATCCAGCTGCCGGCGCCATATTGGGGGATATGACTGTTTATCATCCACACTTCCTCGCCCTCGACCAGCGCATAGCTCTCGGCGATCGACCCCTAGCCGCCGCGCAGCGCCTTCACCTCCGTGCCCTGCAGCGCGATGCCGGCCTCCAGCCGTTCCTCGACGAAATAGTCGAAGCGCGCCCGCCGGTTCTCGGCGACGACCTTGGCCTTGTCGAATTCGGTGATGGGGGGCTTGGACATGTCCGTTCGCGCTTAGGTAGCATTCCCCCTTCCTGCTAGATGAGCGACGCGGCCCGTCTGCAAGTTGACTACAGATGTAGTCTATGCGACTACATCTGTAGTCACACGCTGTCGGGGTGGACCAGATGCTAGTCACGCGG
>JALYNQ010000017.1 GCA_030773115.1 Pseudomonadota bacterium | reverse complement strand
GCCGGCGGCAGGTCGTAGAGATTCTTGTCCATCGCCTCGCCCGGGTGGATGCGGCTCTGGATGCCGTCGAGGCCGGCCATCAGCAGCGCCGAATAAGCGAGATAGGGATTGGCCATCGCGTCGGGGAAGCGGAACTCGACCCGCTTGGCCTTGTCGCCCGCGCCGTAGGGGATGCGGCACGAAGCCGAGCGGTTGCGCGCCGAGTAGGCGAGCAGCACCGGCGCCTCGTAACCCGGGACCAGACGCTTGTAGCTGTTGGTGGTCGGGTTGGTGAAGGCGTTGAGGGCGCGGGCATGCTTGATCACCCCGCCGATGAAATAAAGCGCCATCTCGCTGAGGCCGGCATAGCCGTTGCCGGCGAACAAAGGCTTGCCGCCCTTCCAGATCGACATGTGGGTATGCATGCCGCTGCCATTATCCTTGGCGATCGGCTTGGGCATGAAGGTCGCGGTCTTGCCGTAGGCGTTGGCGACCATGTGGACGACATATTTGTAGACCTGCATGCGGTCGGCGGTCTCGACCAGCTTGCCATAGGTCAGGCCGAGCTCATGCTGGGCGGCGGCAACCTCATGGTGATGCTTGTCGCAGGGGAGACCCATCTCGATCATGGTCGAAACCATCTCCCCGCGGATGTCGCCGGCACTGTCGACCGGCGCGACCGGGAAATAGCCGCCCTTGGCGCGCGGCCGATGGGCGAGGTTGCCGCCTTCATATTCGCGGCCGGTGTTGGTCGGCAGCTCGATGTCGTCGATCTTGAAGCCCGAAGCGGCGTAGCCGTCCTCGAAGCGGACGTCGTCGAACATGAAGAATTCGGCCTCCGGTCCAACGAAAACCGTGTCGCCCACGCCAGTCGCTTTGAGGTAGGCCTCGGCTCGCGTAGCGGTCGAGCGCGGGTCACGGGCGTAGAGCTCTCCGGTCGACGGCTCGACGATGTTGCAGACGAGGATCAGGGTCGGAGTAGCCGCAAACGGATCGACATAGGTGGCATCGAGGTCCGGCATCAGGATCATGTCGCTTTCGTTGATCGCCTTCCAACCGGCGATCGACGAGCCGTCGAACATGAAGCCGTCGGTCAGCATGTCCTCGTCGATGACCGAGGCGACCATCGTCAAATGCTGCCACTTGCCCTTCGGGTCGGTGAAGCGCAGGTCGACATATTCTATTTCGTTTTCTTCAATCTGCTTCAGGATATTGGACGCGGCATTGGCCATGTGGACCCCATCTGGATGCAAGAGAATCGCCTCGGCCCCGCGGCCTCGGTTCTGCCAATGCGATTCCAGCACCGCGTGACGGAGTCACGAGGTCCGTGAACTTTTCACTCTCCCCGAAGGACTAGATGCGGCCGAGCAGCAACAGGATCACGATGACGATCAGGACGAGGCCGAGAATTCCCGAGGGGCCATATCCCCAGCTGCTGCTGTAACCCCATCTCGGCAGCGCGCCGATCAGCAACAGGATCAGGAGAATGATCAGGATGGTGCCAAGCATGACGCGCACTCCGTGTTGGATTTGAAACGCAAGTGCAACGGTCCGCGATCGCAGAAGTTGCAGATTAGCGCGATTTTTTCGGAGCTAGAACGCCCGACGTTGCGCCTGCACAAGCATGCGCAGCAGCATGGCAACCGGCCTTGGCACACCGACCTTGCCCTCCAGCCACAGGCTCACGGCCGATCGGCTAACCCCGATCGCATTGGCGAGGTCGCTCTGCGTCCGATAGCCGAGAGCGCGCATCAGAGTCTTGAGCTCGTCGGGCGACATGGAGGCGAGGCGTGGGTCGTACATCAACTCAACGAACAGCCGTCATTGCGGGCGAAGTGAAGCAATCCATAGAGCCTAGATTGCCCCGTCGCGACCTTCCTAGCAATGATGAAGGCTAAATCGCGTCCGCCCCCCGGTCGCCGGTGCGGATCCGAACCGCCTGTTCGATGGCGAAGACGAAAATCTTGCCATCACCGATGCGGCCGGTCCGCGCGGCATTCTCGATCGCTTCGACCGTGCGCTCGGCAAGGTCATCCTCGACCACCACTTCAACCTTCACCTTGGGCAGGAAGTCGACGACATATTCGGCGCCGCGATAGAGTTCGGTATGGCCCTTTTGGCGGCCAAAGCCCTTCACCTCGGTAACGGTGATGCCGGAAACGCCGACTTCGTGAAGCGCGTCCTTCACATCGTCGAGCTTGAACGGCTTTATGATCGCTTCGATCTTCTTCACGCGTGGCTCCCTTTTGACCGCATCATAGGCACGAGATGCGGAAAAGCGCCATGGCCCGATGCTGCCACGCGGTGAATGTAATTTTCTCGCCAAACCTCTGCCGCAATTTGCGGGCAGTCGGGACACAACATGAAGAAAGCCATAATCCTTTCCGCGGGCCAGGGTTCGCGCCTCGGGCACTTAACCGACGACAGGCCCAAGTGCCTGATCGAGTTCAACGGCCGTACCCTGCTTGACCGACAGCTCGACGCCCTCGCCGCCACTGGCATCGAGGAAGCGGTGGTCGTGACCGGCTTCCGCGACGACCAGATCGAGGCTGCGCTCAAACGGCGCGGTGACCTCGGCCCGCGGGTGCGGACCGTCTACAATCCCTTTTACAAGGTCGCAGATAATCTGGGTTCGCTGTTCGTGGCGAAGGCCGAGATCGAGGGCGACGTCCTGGTGTGGAACGGCGATACGCTGGTCAGCGAGGAGCTGATGGCGAGTGTCGTCGGCAACGGAAGCCAAGACGGCATCTGCGTCACCATCGACCGCAAGGACGGTTACGACGAGGATGACATGAAGGTGGTCGTCGACGATGCCGGGCGGTTGCACGCGATCGGCAAGCGGCTCGACCTGGCCGAAGTCAATGCGGAATCGATCGGCCTGCTCGCCTTCCGCGGCGCCGGCGCGCAGACCTTCCGCCATGCCATTGAACGGGCGATCCGGACCAGCGAAGGCACCACCATCTGGTACCTTCGGGTCATTCACCAGATTGCTCAGGAAGCGCCGGTGTGGACGCTCGACATCAACGGCCATGAATGGGGCGAAGTCGACTTCCCCGAAGACGTTGAAAGCGCCCAGGCGCTGTGCACACGCTGGGATGAGGACCGAAAGGCCCGCGCCGCTTAATAGGGTGGTTTGTCCAGGCCTTTCGGACTCCTGGTGAAAACCTCGTGCCCGGTCTCGGTAATTCCGATCGAATGTTCGAACTGGGCCGATAGGCTGCGGTCGCGGGTGACCGCGGTCCAGCCGTCGTCGAGCAGCTTCACATCGGGCCGGCCGATGTTGATCATCGGTTCCACGGTGAAGAACATGCCGGGCTTCAGCTCCGGTCCGCTGCCGGGACGGCCGGCATGGATTACCTCGGGGCTGTCGTGGAACAACCGGCCAAGCCCGTGGCCGCAGAAATCGCGCACGACGCCGTAACGGTGCTTTTCGGCATGGCTCTGGATGGCGTTGGCAATGTCGCCCAGCCGATTGCCCGGCCTGGCCTGCTCCAGTCCAAGCATCAGGCATTCATAGGTCACGTCGACCAGCTTCTTGGCTTTCAACGGCACGTCGCCGACGAAGAACATGCGGCTGGTGTCGCCGTGCCAGCCGTCGAGGATCGGCGTCACATCGATGTTGACGATGTCGCCGTCCTTGAGCGCCTTGTCGCCCGGGATGCCGTGGCACACCACGTGATTGATCGAGGTGCAGCAGCTCTTGGTATAGCCGCGATAGCCGAGCGTTGCGGGAACGCCGCCGGCCTCCAGCGTCATTCGCCGGACGATCTCGTCGATCTCGCCGGTCGTGACGCCCGGGAGGACATGCGGCACCAGCGCGTCGAGAATTTCGGCGGCGAGTCGGCCGGCGCGGCGCATGCCCTCGAACCCCTCGGGGCCGTGGAGCTTGATCACCTGGCTGCGCGGCTCGGCCCGGTCCTCGGGGCCGACGTGGATATATTCGGTCATGCGCCCTAGATAGGATGCCACCCGGCGGTTGTCGAATGGAGGTCATGCCTTGGGGCGGATTTGGACGGCGGGATTGGCGGTCATAGGCGACGAGATCCTGTCGGGGCGGACCCAGGACAGGAATATCGCCCAGGTCGCCAGTTGGCTGAATGCGCAAGGTATCCGGCTTGCCGAAGTGCGCGTCGTTCCGGACGTCGAAGGGCGGATCATCGAGGCGATCGACGCGCTCCGCCAATCCTATGACTATTGCTTCACCACCGGCGGCATCGGGCCGACCCATGACGACATTACCGTCGACGCGGTGGCGAAGGCGTTGGGTGTGCCGGTGGTTGTCCATCCGGCGGCGCGGGCGATCCTCGAGCGCTATTATGAGGGCAGGGGTGGGCTGAACGAGGGGCGGCTCCGGATGGCGCGCGTACCCGAGGGCGCCGAGCTGATCGAAAACAAGATGTCGGGCGCGCCGGGAATCCGCATCGGCAATTTGTTCCTGATGGCCGGAGTGCCGCATATCGCCGCGGGCATGCTCGACGCGCTGAGCGGGACGCTGGAGGGCGGCAGGCCGCTGGTGTCGGTGACGGTCGGCGCATTCGCCCCCGAAAGCGAAGTTGCCGATATCCTGCGGGAGACCGAAGCCTCCGTCGATGGCATCTCAATCGGCAGCTACCCCTTCTTCAAGGAGGGCCGGGTGGGGTCCAATTTCGTCGTTCGCTCCGAGGATGGCGAGCGCGCCAAGGCGGTTGCCGACGAGCTGGCGGGCAAGCTCGCCGAAGTCGGCTATCCTCCGGTCGCGGGCGGCATATAGGGCCGTTGACGCTTGGCAGGCCGGAACCTAGATGATCGGCCAGGCTAGCGGGTATGATGTAATGGTAGCCTGTCAGCTTCCCAAGCTGAACGCGCGGGTTCGATTCCCGCTACCCGCTCCAAAATTCAACCATGCGGGGCATGGTCGAATTTTGGAGCGCGCTGAGTGCCAGCGAAGGCGACACCGAGCGCCCTGAGCGAGGCGAAGGGGCGCCATCCTCCTTGAGTCGGGAACCCGCCGCAACTTGTCCGGCCAGCTTCCGTTGACGCGGCAAACCGCGATTAACGGGAGGATGCGATGTTCCTGAGAAAATACAGCTATTTGTGGATCACGCTGAGCTTCTTCCTCGGCTCGCTGTTGCTACACTGGTATTTCGGGTGGCAGGCGTTCGTGGCCGAGGCGGCGGACCATGGCCAATTGCCCCAGCGATCCGAATATGTCGACGAGATGCTGCGCGACACGTTCGAGAATTGGCAGTCGGAGTTTTTGCAGCTGATGTGGCAGGTCTGCGGTCTGGCCTATTTCCTCTACGTGGGATCGCCGTCGTCCAAGGAGAATGACGACCGGGTCGAAGCGAAGATCGATGCCCTGCTGATCATGAACGGCAAGAAGGGGTTCGAGATCATGGAGAAGTTGGACGACCATTTCCTCAGGTCGGGCGGGCATCCGGAGCCGCATGGCCATAAGGAGCTCGATGATATCCTTGGGACACTCCACAAGGACAAGAAGGATTTGAAAGGCTAGCCGTCCAGGTAGAAAAGTCGGGGCGGGCGCAGCGCTCCACTAAGGCTGCGTCCGCCCTTCCACCGGCAGCGTGAGTGCACCACAACGACGGGCACTCATTTGTGCGAAAAGGAGGCCAATCGCACACAGCGCCAACGCTTTCGCGGCCCACAAGTTTCGCGGAAATCCGCCAATCTATGTTAGGTCAGCTGTGCAAAGGAAAGGGCGCCGCTCCCGAAGGAGCGACGCC
>JALYNQ010000016.1 GCA_030773115.1 Pseudomonadota bacterium | reverse complement strand
GACCGTCTCCCAGACGGTCCGATCCGGCCGCTGGTGGCAGCCGAAGGCTGACGGAGGGGCCCCGCCGCCCCTCCACCATGCTTCGCATGGTCCCCCTCCCCGGTCCGGGGAGGATTAGATCGGCAGTGCCACCATCTGCTCCAGCTTGTCGCGGACCTTGGAAAAGGTGCGGCGATGGTGCGGCGTCACGCCAAGCGTGTCGATTGCGCGAATATGTTCGGGCGTCGGATAGCCGCGGTTGGTTTCCCACCCATAGCCAGGATAGTCGCGCGCATAGTCGGCCATTATCCGGTCGCGGGTGACCTTGGCGACGATCGAGGCGGCAGCGATCGACCGGCATTTGGCGTCCCCGGCCACGATCGCCTTGGACGGCCGCTGCCATCGGGGCGTGGCGTTGCCATCGACCAGCACCCAGGCCGGTTCGAACCCGAGCGCCTCGACCGCGCGCTGCATTGCCAGCATCCGCGCCCAATAAATGTTGATCTGGTCGATCTCCTCGACCGAGGCGATGCCGACGGCGATCTTCGCCACCTTCTGCAACCGGACATAGATCGCCTCGCGCGTGTCGAGGTCGAGTTTTTTCGAATCGTCGATCCCGCGCGGGAATTTGTCGCGGTCGAGCACCACGGCGGCGGCGACCACCGGCCCGGCGAGCGGCGCGCAACCGGCCTCATCCACTCCGGCGAGCGGTTGCGGATATGGGAGCTCCAGCTTGAAACAGGGCCGCTTCACGGTTGCCAGGCTAATCGTAGGGCGAGGGAGTCGCCACTAGCCTTCTGAAATTTTTGTGGATTATTCGCTCGTCGCACTCACGTCGTGCTTCGCACACCAGACAATGAATTCGCTAATCGAACGAGCGAGGGGTTCGAGTCGGCCGGCCGCCAACGCTTCAAATTGCCCAAACTCCACATCGTAGACAGCTCCGGATCGCCGATCGTACAGCGTAATTCCCTGACCCTCGATCGAAGTGAGCGCGATGTAGCTTTCAGGGACTTCCAGCTCAGTCCGCGCGTACTCGGTACAGGCTTTCAAGCCATCTATTTCCTGCAGCTCATACCAGCCACTGACGGTGCCCGGCCCGTAATTCACATAAAGGTGTGTCAACTCAGATTGCCGTGCGATGCCGAACGCGGCCAATGTTGAAAGCGTCTCTACCACACGGCCCTGCAAATGCCGGTGATAATTCGGATGGAAATTGGCGATCAGCAATTGGTGAACGTCTTCCGGGAACTGCACTCCGACTTCATGTAGTAGAAACCAACCTTTTGGCGGGCGCTTGCGGATAAAGTCACGGAAGCTCAACGGCTGTCCTCTTCCATCCGCCACGGCGGAAACCGCCTCGCCTCACCCGCCCTATAAAGGAAGACGGTATTGCCCGACGGGTCGCGCAGTCGCGCCTCGCGCCACATCCAGGGCTGGTTGCGCGGGCCGTGCTCGAAGGGCATGCCGCTGCGCGCCAGCCGCTCCACCCGCTCGTCGAGGTCGTCGCATTCGAAATAGACGGCGACCGTCTCGCCGATCTCCGCCTCCGGATCGCACTGCACCGAGAAGGTCGCCCCACCAGCTTCGAACCGCGCATATTGGTTATCCGGGCTGTCGACGATCTGCCTGAGGCCGAGCTTGCGGTAGAAGTCGACCATCTTCCGATAGTCCTTGCCGGTCACCGTCACCTGGTTGAGCCGAAGACCGAAGCCGGTGTCGAGCCGGACCGACTGATGGCCGAGCGGGCCATGGCCGTGCCCAAGGCCAGGTGCCTCGTGCAAGGCCATGCGGACGAACAGGCGCGCCCGTTCCACCGCCTGTGCAAGCGGCAAACCAGCGCCGAGGTAGAAGGCGATGCCGCTGGCCAAGGTGCAGCCGGTGCCGTGGGTCGAGGTCGTGTCGATCCGCTGGCCCTGCCAGCTGGTCATATTATCCTCTTCGATCAGCGCATCGGCCAGCGCATCACCTTCTTCGTGCCCGCCCTTGATCAGGACCGCGCAGCGATGAGCCGAAACGAGCTTCAAAGCGCCGGCGACCTCATCCTCTTCCCCGCTGAGGCGGCGCAGCTCCGGCAAATTGGGCGTGGCGATCGTGGCGACGTCCATCAGCCTGCCGAAAGCGGCCACCGTGGCATCGTCGGCCAGGGTTGCGCCGCTGGTCGCGACCATGACCGGATCGAACACCACCGGAATGCCCTCGAGCTTTTCGAGCCGGGCCGCGATGTGCAGCGCCGTGAAGGACGATCCGATCATACCGATCTTGACCGCGTCGACCCCGATATCCTCGATCACCGCCTCGATCTGGGCCATGACCGTTTCGGTCGGCACCGCGTGCACCGCGGTCACGCCCTGCGTGTTCTGGGCAGTCACCGCCGTGATTGCGGTCATCGCATGCCCGCCTAGCATGGTCACCGTCTTGATGTCGGCCTGGATACCCGCCCCGCCACCGGAATCGGATCCGGCGATAATTAGGATGCGGGGAGTCTTGGCCGTCATAAGGCCGTCCTTAGCGGCAATAAGTTAAGCAGCGGCAACCGCCTCGCAGATGCGGTCGACCAGTCGCTCCACCATCGCCGGATCGTCGCCTTCGGCCATGACGCGGATCAATGGCTCCGTGCCCGATTTGCGGATGACGAGGCGGCCACGGGTCCCGAGCTCGCTCTCGGCGCCGGCAATGACCTGCCTGACTTCGTCCGTTTCCAGCGGAGCCCCGCCGTTGAAGCGGACATTCTTGAGCAGTTGCGGGACCGCTTCGAATACATGCAAGAGTTCGCTTGCCGGCTTGGCATGCTCGACCAGCGCGGCGAGGATCTGCAGCCCTGCAACCAGCCCGTCGCCGGTGGTCGCATGGTCGGACAGGATGATGTGGCCCGACTGTTCGCCGCCGACATTGCGGCCCATGTCGCGCATCGCCTCCAGCACATAGCGGTCGCCGACAGCAGTGCGATGCATGTCGAGGTCGTACTCGCCCAGCTTACGCTCCAGTCCCAGGTTGGACATGACTGTGGCCACGATACCGCCGCCGCGCAGCGTTCCCCGCCGCTGCTGCGACAGCGCGATCAGCGCCATTAGCTGGTCGCCGTCGACCATTTCGCCCTTTTCGTCGACCACGATCAGCCGGTCGGCGTCGCCGTCCAGGGCGAGGCCGATATCAGCCGCCGAGGCGACCACCGTCTCGCGCAGCAGCTGAGGCGAGGTTGATCCGCAGCCGTCGTTGATATTGGTCCCATCGGGCTTGGTGCCGAGTGGAATGATGTCCGCCCCAAGCTCCCACAGCGTGTCGGGCGCAACCTGGTAGGCGGCGCCATTGGCGCAATCGATCACGACCTTGAGGCCGTCGAGCCGCAGATGATGCGGGAACGTATATTTGGCGAAGTGGATGTAACGGCCGCGGGCATCGTCGATCCGCTTGGCTCGCCCGATCCGCGGCGAATCGATCAGGGTGGCCGGCTGCTCCATCAGCCCCTCGATCGCCATCTCCGCCTTGTCACTGAGCTTATAGCCATCCGGGCCAAACAGCTTGATACCATTGTCAGCGTAGGGATTGTGGCTGGCCGAAATCATGACACCGAGGTCGGCGCGCAATTCCTTGGTAAGCATGGCGACGGCGGGCGTCGGCATCGGCCCCAGCAGCACCACGTCCATGCCGACCGAGGTGAAGCCGGCGACCATCGCCGATTCCATCATATAGCCTGACAAGCGCGTATCCTTGCCGATCACCACCCGATGGCGGTGCGCCCCGCGCAGAAAATAGGTGCCGGCCGCCTGGCCAACCCGCATCGCCACGTCGGCGGTCATCGGCGCGACATTGGTGCGCCCGCGAATCCCGTCAGTTCCGAAAAATTTGCGTCCCATCAGCTCGCTCTACAGCGAAACCGGTCAGCCGAGGAAGGCCCAGACCCCTGCGGGTTGGCCGCCAAGGGCCTGATGCGCCCAGGTTGCGCCAAGCCACAGGATGGTTCCGGTCAACAGCGCGAAGCCGTCAGCCGATTTGAGGCCGCGGCCGTAGGGGATGAAACTGGTCTTCGAACGCCACTCGCGCCACACATCGCCCATCAGTCTGTCCTTCTTGGCGTCCTGCAGCGCGGCACCGGCCAGCGCGAGGAAGGCGATCGTTGCGCAGAGGATCAGGCTGGCCCGCGTCGGGTTGACGATCGCATGGGTCGCCGCCCACAGCGCAAAGCCCCACATCATGGGATGGCGGGTGATCGAATAAACTCCGCGCGGCTCGTCGATTTTGGCGATCGCCTTGCCTGGCCGCGGCAGTGCCGGATTGCGGCGGAGCGAGCCCATGAACAGGACCGCGCCCAGCCACATCAGGAGGGTTGCCGCGATGAACCCCCACCGTCTTGCATCCCACAGCGGCTGCGGCGCCTCGGCCGAGGCGTCCGGATAGGCCCAAATCATCCAGCCGAAGGTCAGCAGCGCAACCAGCGAATAGATGCCGGCGAACCCCTTCTCGCCAAGCCGGGCAATCAGTCCGGCGCGCAGCGGATGCGACATGAGAAAATGAGTGCCGACGAATGCTAGCGAGGCCAGCGCCAGCATCGCCAGCCCGGTCATTTGCGGTAGCTCTCGGGCAACGCCTTGCGCTCGAGCGAGCGATAGCGGTCGCGCAGCCTGGTCTGATGATTGTCGAGCGGCTGGCGCACGCCGTCGATCCATACCGCCTCCGGCGCCGAATCAAGCTCGAGCGGATCGCCCGACCAGATCACCACGTCGCCACGACGTCCGGCTGCCAGGCTACCGATTTCCCGGCCGAGCCCAACCGCTTCGGCGGGACGAGAGCTGATCATGGCAAAAGCCTCGCCCCAGCTGACCCCTGCGGCTCCGGGGACCTTGCCCAGCGCGACCAGGTTGCCGGCATATTGCCGCTGGTTGCGCACGTAGCGCGTGTCATTGTCGTCGATCATGCCGATCGCGACCTTGACCCCGGCGGAGCGCATCCGGCCTACGTTTGACTGGGTCGCGGCCAACATCTCGAAGCTCGCCGGCAAGTCGTTCAAGGCCGAGGCGATGACCCATACGCCCGAATCCCTGATCCGATCGGCCACCAGCCAGCCTTCGGTTACGCCGACCAGCGCGATCTTGAGGCTCGGAAACTCGCGGCGCAGGTCGAGCACGTTGAGAATATCCTTGGCCCGCTCGACATGGACCAGCAGCAGCTGCCGCCCGCGCACCACCGGTACCAGCGCAGCTGCGTCGAACCGGGTCAGCAGCACATCCTCGCTGCGCTGCGCCTGGCGGGTCAGCAGGACGGGATCGGGCCGCTCCTCATATGGAATTTCTGCGATCTGCGGTTCGATCGGCTGGCGCCCGGTCAGTGGCTGCTGCCTGAGCCCTCCCAATTCACGCGCTTCGCGCAGCGCGTTGCGGAAAAGAACGAACGCCGAGGTGCGCGATCCGCCCGCCTTGCCCGCTCCACTTTCGCCCAGCTCGACGAACTGGAAGGCGCGCGAACGAAGGATCGGATCCATGTCATCGCCGGTGTCGATCACCGCGCCCTGCCCGCCGAAGATGCTCCGGCCGGCAACTGGCGCGACCACCGCCCGGGTGACCCCGTCGGCCCGGCTGACGGCAATGGTCGAGGCCTTGGGGTTGATCCCCGGCGTGACGTCGATCGCCGCGCTGAACGGGCTGCCGTCGGTTTCGGTGTCGTCGGAACCGTCGGCGCCGAGGTCCACTTCAGCCAGGCCCAAGCGGGAAAAGCCGGCGACGATGCCGGGCGTCACCCACTTGCCATTGGCGTCGATCACTTCGGCGCCGCCGGGTACGGCTACCCCGGGACCAGCAGCAACGATCCGGCCGTTGCGGACCACGACGGTACCGCCCCGGATCGGCTCCGAGCCGTCGCCCAGCACCAGCGTGCCGTTGGTGATGGCGACCGTCTGGGCAGTCGCTGGGGATGCAAGCCCCAGCGCGAGGGCGAGCGCCAAAAATCCTCCCCGGAACGGGGAGGGGGACCAGCGCAGCTGGTGGAGGGGGCCCACAGAAGTTGCAGAGCTCGGCGGTGGGCCCCCACCGTCAGGCCTTCAGCCTGCCACCTCCCCGTGCCGGGGAGGATTTGCGCGCCGGCGCCTTGCGCTTGCCCTTCGACGGGCCCTTGGCCGCCTTGGCATCG
>JALYNQ010000015.1 GCA_030773115.1 Pseudomonadota bacterium | reverse complement strand
CTTCCCGACCCGTCGAAATTGCCCGTATATTTGATGTTGGTATTGCCCGAGGTCTGCACCGCATAGGGCCGGGCGGTCGTCGAAGCCCCCGCACACTGATATTCGAAGAAGTAGCGGACGTTGGCGTAATAGCCGTTGCCTGCCTGCTTTATCGTCTGGCGGAAATAGAGCTGGTTGGCGGTCCCGACCGTGATCGGTGCGATATTGCTGCCAGTAATCAGCGTTCCGACCAGCCGGAAGCAGGCCGCGTTGAAATTCCGGCCGCCCGACGGCTGAAGAACGAATTCGTCGCCCGCGACCGAGCCGCCGAAATCATAGGATGTGTCGAAATAGATGGTCTGGCCGACCACGGCGCCCGGCCCCAGGGTCGAGGAAAGCACGTTGCCGCCGGCATTGGCGCTGATCGCGCTGCGCGCGGTCATGGTGACGGAAGTCGAAACGGTCGACGCACTGGATGTGATCGAGATCGTCGGGCTGCTGGTTGCGCCGTCGGTGCAGCCATAGCCGATGAACCAGTAGACGCCGGTACTCTGGCCGGGACCGAGCGAGCCAACCGAATGCGAGGCAGGTTGCCCTCCAGCAAGAAAGAATCCGCTGCCAAGGCCGCTCATGCTCGCGGCAACGTTGGTGACGGTCGTCCCACCACTGTTGGTAATGACGCCGCCGACATACATGGCCCGCGGCCCGGAGTTGGCGCAGTTGTTGCTGTCGATCGGCATCGACTGCGTGTTCGCTGCAGCATTGCCCGTGCGCAGCCCGAAGGCGAGCTGCGCCTGTGCGGGTGCCGCCAGACCGACAAGGGTGAACAGGAAAAGGAGCAGATAGCGGATCATCGGCGTAGCCCCAGCTCGGCCAACATCAGCTGGTCGAACTTCATGCGGATCGTCGCGTAAGGGCCACTGCGGGTATAGCGGTCATCCTCGAAGTCGCGGTCATCAAAGCCGACGACGTTCCAGCCCAGGGTCAGCCAGCCATTTTCGAACGGCTTCACGCCGACGCTGGGACCGCCCGAGAAGGCGACGCTATCACCACCAATCCCATAGCGGACCGTGCCGGCGCCACCCAGTTCGATCCAGCCATTGAGGTCGAAGCGGACATCGGCCCCCAGGATATTGCTCCAGCCCTTCACATCATCCGGTCCAAAGCGGTCGGCAACGAAGCGCGTGCCCCAGAACAAGGAGAGCTCGCTTAGGGCCAGGAAGGATTCCCGCCCTCCAAAAGGCGAATAGTTGACCGAAAGGGCATTGACCACGCGGAGCGAGCGCGCGTCGCCGGTCACATTGAGCGGGGAACCGAGCGGCCCTGGAACGCCGGCCGCTGCATCCTCGACCTGGTCTTCACGAACCTCGAACTTGTCGAGGAAGGACCAGTCACTAGTCTGGGGCCGGTGCGCCCAGCTGAGCTGGGCATTGACCACGCGGCTGGTTGCACCCCCATCGGCTTTGGCCGTGAACCAGCTGAACGCACCACCGAGCGCCCGGCCCTCGCCGATCTGGCGGAGCGCCGCCAACGTCGCACCATAACGGTCCTCATTCTGTCCGTCGCGATACTCGACGCGCCCCGTCATGCTCAAGCGATGCTTGCGGTAAGTGGCGCCCGCCGTCACCGCCGTGAAATCCTCGGTGATGGTCGACCCGTTGCCGACAAAGCCGCCGCTTGCGACCGGATGGCTTGGATTGAGGACCGTCGCCGGATTGATGCCGCCCAGTGACTTGTTGCCGTCGAGGGTGACATCGACGGTCCAGTGCTCGGAAACGGCCAGGGACTGCGAGAGGCCATAGGAGGCAAAGCTGCGCTGACCGTATTCGGCGATGTCCTGGAAGTTTCCGGCAAGTGCGATGCGCGCACCGGCCCAAGGCGCAAGATCAAAGCCGATACGCGCCGTGCGGGCATCGACCTCGCCACCGCTCGCAATCTCATAGGAGCCGACAAGCGCGACGTCCTTCATCACCGCATAGCGCGCCGACAGCCGATGGCGTGCCGGAAAATCGACGCTGTCGTCATCACCGCCGAGGGCAAATTCGGTCTGGGCATCGAGCTCCAGGCGGTTGGAGAAGAAGCGCTTGGTAGCGCCGAGCTGCAGGATTGACGAATTGGCGTCGCTGCCGTCGGCCAGGCGGTCGTCGGCCAGGACGATACCGGCCCTGGCAGAGAGGTCGCGACCGCGATATTCGAGGAAGCCGCGGCCGGCGATCCTGCGGGCCCGGCTGTCGAGATAGTCATCCAGCCAAGCGCTCCCGGTGAGGGACAGCGTCTCGGTCAGCCTGATCCGGCCATCGATCCCGAACTTGCGCGTGCCATCTTCCGAGGCGTTGGTCTGTCCCACGCCGAACCCGCTCTCGCGTTGCCGGGCATAGGCCAGGACGTCGACATCGCTGGTGTGATGCTCGGCCTCGACCTGCCAGGCGAGCGCAGTGCCATCGGCAGATGTCGCCGCGCCATTGTTCGAGCTCCTGTCACTAAGGGCCACTTCGGCCCGGACTTCGGTAGAGGCCGAGGGGCGGAACCGGACGTCGACCCCGCCGAGATTGGTCGAGGCTTCGCCATTATTGTCGTGGATCGCGGTTGCCGCGATCTGCAGCTTCTGATCCTCGCTGCGCCAGATGACCCTGCCGCCCGCGTTGAGCTTGCGCTCGGCAATTCCGTCGACCTCATAATCGGCCACAATGAACTGGGGGTCGAGGCCGGAGGTGCGGCTGAGGATCGGCTCGCGGAAGCGAAGCGTGCCGGCGAAGTAATCGATGTCATAGTCGATGTGGCGCGTCAGCAGCCGGATCTCGACGATCCGCTCCGACCGCAGCCGGTCGCGGACCTCAATGACGATCCTATCCGAGTTGGCGAGAATGTTGCGGCTGCCGAGCACATAGGGCCCGGTCAAACCATTGCCCTGAATCTCGTCGCGGCGATGACGCGTTGGGACGTCGGACGCAAAGGCGGTCGCCGAGGCGCGGTCGCTGCGATATTCCGCCTTCAAACCGTTCATCGAGCGGACGTAGCGGGCGAGCTCGGGTTCATCGATGCCGGTGTCATAGTCGCCGAACAGCGCGTAGAACTGGGGCCGTTCGAGCTTGAGATAGAGCTTGCGCACCGAGGACGCATCATAGCGGCGCTCCGACCGGTCTGCGTAGATAGTATAATAGCTGCTTGGATCGATGACCCCGCCGAACTGGCTTTCGCTCTCCTTCTTGTCGCTGTCATAGGCGAGCGTCAGCAGCCAGCGCCCGAGAATCCGGCCCTTGGCGTAGAGAGCCAGGCGGCCGCCGACATCGATCTTGTCGCCTTCCACGCCCAGCTCTTCCATATGCTTGTCGAGGCGGTTGAAGCCGACCGTCCCCTCGGCAAGGCCGACGATCGTCCAGGGGCGATTCCCCGGATCTAGCCAGGCTTCCAGCCTTTGCTCGCGCAGCTGGTCGCCGTCGCGGAAGGCAAAGCGCAGCGAAACGGTCCCGGAGGCAGTGGTGGGCTCCAGCTCGACATAGGCGATGCCCTCGTCTCCCTCGACCCGCCAATAGGGCCGCGCCCGTTCCAGGCCGGCCAGCTGCCGGGCCTGCTGCGCGTCGGCCTCGACCGCGGGATAATAGGGCGCGGGCAGCTCGAAATCGCCCGACAGGCCGTGACGGACCGGACGGCCATCGCGATCGGTCATGCGCAGCGCCAGGACTGGCCGGGTGACGCCGTCGGCGACCAGGACAGACTTGTCGCGGATGAGCTCGGCCTGGACCGCGATATTGGAGAAGGCGACGGTCCGGGACAGGGTCTCGACGAGCGCGCCGCCCTTGTCGCGGACCTCGGCGGTAAGCTGAGTCTTTTGTTCTTCCAGGGGTATGCCGCGCCACAGGCTGACCGCGACCGTTCCAGCCGCATCCCTCCGGCTTCCGTCGAACGAAACCGGATCGACCGGCCGCCCATTGGCGAACAGGCGCACGGTCTGACCTGGGGCATGCTTGATCGCTACCCTGACGACGGGCGCGCGGGGATTGTGACTGGTATCGGGAAACAGCCAGCCAATGCCGCGTGCCTCACCTGCCAGCCAGTCGCGCTCCCCGCCGGCCGCCGCCGCATCACTGGCGGGATCGGCGCGTGTGGCGTGGCGGGGCGTTACGTCAGCTCGTGGCGCGGAAGGGGCTGCGTGGAAATCAACCCGTTTCAATGCGCCGCCCTGACCATCGACGAACCGCGAGAAGGCGCGTCCGCCCGAGCGGACATTGTTCGCGCAGTCGATGAGCGCCCGGTCGCCAGGCAGGGTCTGGTCGTCGAGCTGGACGACATGGCTGCCGGTTTTGAGCCCCTCAAAATGATAATTTCCGTCGCGGTCGGTGACGGCGTAGCTGCCGTCTTCCAGCATGATCCGGACGCCGGCGATGCCGACGGCCTTCCTGGGATCAGCGTCGCAGGCGCCATCGACGACGCGACCGATGATTGTCATGCGGTCGGCTATGCTCTGGCGTCGGATGCGGACAAGCGCGTCCGCGACATTGCTGCGATTGCCGCGGCTTCCTTCAGCCTGGGCGCGGTTGAGGGCGTCGCCCGCCCTGGCTCCCGGCAGGACTTCAAGAATGTAGGTGAGCGCGATGTCCGCTCCCGGTGCAATGGAAGGCAAGGAGAAGGTCAGAACCCGATCCGAACCAATGGACGGGTCGGCAGCCTTTTGGCCGTTCACGCGCACGCTGCTGGTCCGCAGGCGCATCTGCTCGGGGATGCGGTCGGTGATGGTCACCGGGCCGCTGGCGGCAGTGGCGTCGGGATTGCGGATGGTGATGCGATACTGGATGAGATCGCCCGCCTCGGCATCGGAGCGCGACGCCGATTTGCTGAGCAGGAGCAGCGTCCTCGGCCGGTCGAGCGGGATGTCGACCCGGACCGGCGCCGGCCCGGAAAGCTGGATCGATCCGCCGAAAGAGCCGTCGACGATCGTGAAGGG
>JALYNQ010000014.1 GCA_030773115.1 Pseudomonadota bacterium | reverse complement strand
CCGCTGAGCCTCGAGGCCCAGCTGGAAGCGCGCGTGCTGATGATGTCGACCAACAACATCCTGTCGCCCGCCAACGGCAAGCCGATCATCGTTCCGTCGCAGGACATGGTCCTCGGCCTTTATTATCTGTCGATGGCCAAGGAAGGCGAGCCCGGCGAGGGCATGCTGCTTTCCGACATGCCCGAAGTGCACCAGGCGCTCGCCGCCGGCGCGGTGACGCTGCACTCGAAGATCGTCAGCCGGGTCCCGCAGACGGACGAGGACGGCAACACCTATATGAAGCGCTATGAGACGACCCCGGGCCGGATGCTGCTCGGCGAGACGCTTCCGCAGTCGCACAAAGTGCCGTTCGAGACGGTCAACCGCCTCCTCACCAAGAAGGAGATCGGCGACGTCATCGACACCGTCTATCGCCATACCGGCCAGAAGGAGACGGTGTTGTTCGCCGACGCCATCATGGGCCTCGGCTTCCGCCACGCGTTCAAGGCCGGAATCTCGTTCGGCAAGGACGACATGGTCATTCCGGACACCAAAGTCGGGCTGGTCGACGAGACCCGCGCGCTGGTGAAGGATTATGAGCAGCAATATCAGGACGGCCTGATCACCCAGCAGGAAAAGTACAACAAGGTGATCGACGCCTGGTCGCGCTGCGGCGACCGCGTGGCGAGCGAGATGATGAAGGAAATCTCGTCCGTGAAGACGGGCGACGACGGCCGCGAGCTGCCGATCAACTCGATCTACATGATGGCCCACTCCGGCGCCCGCGGTTCGCAGGCCCAGATCAAGCAGCTGGCCGGCATGCGTGGCCTGATGGCCAAGCCCTCGGGCGAGATCATCGAGACGCCGATCATCTCCAACTTCAAGGAAGGCCTTACCGTCCTCGAATATTTCAACTCGACCCACGGCGCCCGCAAGGGCCTGGCCGACACGGCGCTCAAGACGGCAAACTCAGGTTACCTGACTCGCCGCCTGGTCGACGTGTCGCAGGACGCCGTCATCGTCGAGGAGGATTGCGGCACCGACCGTGCGCTGGAAATGCGCGCCATCGTCCAGGGCGGATCGACCATCGCCTCGCTGGCCGACCGTGTCCTGGGGCGGACCACCGCCGAGGACATCGTCGATCCCAAGACCAACGAGACGATCATCGCCGAGGGCACACTGCTCGACGAGCCGATGGTCGCCCAGCTGGAGGAGATCGGCCTTCAGGGCATCAAGATCCGCAGCCCGCTGATCTGTGCCTCGAAGCAGGGCGTCTGCGCCAAATGCTACGGGCGTGACCTCGCCCGCGGTACGCCAGTCAACATCGGCGAGGCGGTTGGCGTGATCGCCGCCCAGTCGATCGGCGAGCCGGGCACCCAGCTGACGATGCGGACCTTCCACATCGGCGGCGCAGCGCAGCTCAACGAGCAGTCGAACCTCGAGGCGCCGGTCGACGGCACCATCGAGCTCAGGGACATGCCGACGATCACCGATCCCCGCGCGCGGCATCTGTCGCTGTCGCGATCCGGTGAGATCGCCATCCTCGACATGGACGGCCGCGAGCTAAGCACGCACCGTATCCCCTACGGCGCGCACCTGCTGGTCGAGAACGGCCACATCGTCAGCCGCGGCGACCGCATCGCCGAGTGGGACCCGTCGTACAGCCCGGTGATCACCGAGCGCGCCGGCACGGTGAAATATCAGGACCTGTTCGAGAATCGGACCCTGGTCGAGCAGACCGACGAGTCGACGGGCATCTCGCAGCGCGCGGTGATCGACGACCTCGCCAAGTCGAAGAAGGAGGACCTCCGTCCCCGCCTGACCCTGATGGGCAAGGGCGCGGAAGAGGCGGGCGTCTATCGCCTCGCTCCGGGCGCGGTGATTGCGGTCGAGGACGGCCAGGCGGTCGAGGCCGGCGAAGTGCTGGCGCGTATGCCGCGCGAAGCCGCCCGTACCCGCGACATCACCGGCGGTCTGCCGCGCGTCGCAGAGCTGTTCGAAGCCCGCAAGCCCAAGGAAAATGCGATCATCGCCAAGGTGTCGGGCAAGGTCAGCTTCAAGAAGGACTATAAGGCCAAGCGCAAGATCGCGATCATCCCCGACGATGGGGCGGAGCCGGTCGAGTATCTGGTGCCCAAGTCCAAGGTGATCGACGTGCAGGAAGGCGATTACGTCAAGCGCGGCGACAATCTGGTTGGCGGCTCGCCCGATCCGCATGACATTCTCGAAGTCCTCGGTGTGGAGGCCCTCGCCGAATATCTCGTGTCGGAGATCCAGGAAGTTTATCGCCTCCAGGGCGTGAAGATCAACGACAAGCACATCGAGGTGATCGTTCGCCAGATGCTGCAGAAGGTCGAGATCACCGACGGCGGCGACACCACGCTGCTGGCCGGCGAGCAGGTCGACCGCGAGGAAATGGACGAGATCAACTCCAAGCTCGAGAAGAAGCAGAAGCCTGCAGAGGGCAAGCCGGTGCTGCTGGGCATCACCAAGGCGAGCTTGCAGACCCGCAGCTTCATCTCGGCAGCCTCGTTCCAGGAAACCACCCGCGTCCTCACCGAGGCGTCGGTCCAGGGCAAGATCGACACGCTCAACGGGCTCAAGGAGAATGTCATCGTCGGCCGCCTGATCCCGGCGGGTACCGGCGCCGGCATGAACCGCCTGCGTGTCGCGGCTTCCAGCCGCGACGCCGCGCTCCGCGCCCAGCAGCGCAAGCTGCAGGAAGCGCTGATCGCGCCGGCGACGGCTGCGCAGGAGCATGCTGCCGAGCTGGCCCAGGGCCCGGAAGCGGCGACACATTCCGATCCGCTGGCTGAGGTCGCTCCTTCGGGCAACGGCACGGACGCGGATGCGGGCGAGTATCTGAACGACTAGGTTCAGCGCCCACGCGACCAAAAAAAGCCCCGCCGGATCGTCTCCGGCGGGGCTTCTTTTTTGTTATAGCTGGATCAGCTCAGCAGTTGCCGCCGTGGATGGCGTTTTCGGTGCAGTTTGCAGCCGACTGGACATCCTCACCGGCGCCACGAACCGTGTTGCACGCCGCAATGGCCAGCGCGCCTCCAATCAACAGCAATGTTGTTACCTTACGAACCATGGTCGAACTCCCTTCAATGGCGTAACGACCATGGCCGATTTCAGATCGAATTGTCGACGTCATTCGCAACAGAATTTACGTCTCTCGCGGCGCCACGAACCGTGTTGCACGCGGCGACAGCAATCGAGCTGCCGATCAGCAAAATGGTCACTACCTTGCGAAGCATGGCAATATCTCCTGTCTTGCGGCTGAACAATTGCCGCGGACTGCGGGGAACGAACGCCACAAACCGCATAAGGTGCCAAAACGCAGGCGAAATGTTCTCAGACCGCGACCGGCGCCGAGATGTGCGGGTGCGGATCGTAAGCTTCGAAGGCGAAATCTTCCGCTTCGTGATCGAAGATGCCTTGCCCCCGATCCTTGATCACCAGCCTGGGCAAGGGCCGCGGCTCGCGGCTTAGCTGCAGCCGGGCCTGTTCCAAGTGGTTGGCATAGAGGTGCACATCGCCACCGGTCCAGACGAAGGTGCCCGGCTCCAGCCCGCATTCACGCGCCAGCATATGGGTCAGCAGCGCATAGGATGCGATGTTGAACGGCACGCCCAGGAAGAAGTCGGCGCTGCGCTGGTAGAGCTGCAGATTGAGCCGTCCCGCGGCGACCTGGGTCTGGAACAGGCAATGGCACGGCGCCAACGCCATCCGTTCGATCTCGCCGGGATTCCAGGCGGTGACGATCTGGCGTCGCGACCCTGGATCGCGGCGGATCAAATCGATGAGATTGCTGATCTGGTCGATGTGGCGGCCGTCCGCCGCTTCCCAGTCGCGCCACTGCTTGCCGTAGACGGGTCCGAGGTCGCCCCGCTCGTCGGCCCATTCGTTCCAGATGCTGACCTTGCGCTCCTGCAGCCAGCGGACGTTGGTGTCGCCCCGCAAGAACCACAGCAACTCGACAATGATTGATCGCAAATGGAGCTTTTTCGTCGTCAGCAGGGGGAACCCCTGGCCGAGATCAAAGCGCATCTGCGCGCCGAACAGCGATAGGGTGCCCGTTCCGGTGCGGTCCATCTGCTCGACGCCGTCGTCGAGGATGTGCTGCATGAGGTCGAGATATTGGCGCATCGCCATACCCTAGCCCACTCGCGGGCCCCGTCCAGCGCGACTTTGATATCAAACCGCCTCCGGAATGGACAATGTTCGCTTAGGTGCATGGCACCGCCGTCCATAACTAAGGCGGCATGCGGTTTCAGCGTGCAGAATCACCCGCGCTTCTCTGCGGCCACGAGGCCGCCCGTCGCTTTTTCTCCTCCTGCTTCCTGTCCGATGACGGCTCGCGCGAACGGCTTTGGGTCGCACACGTCGACCATGCCGCCCGCTGCCTTCATGTCGAATATTATGACGGCGAGCCGGAATCGGTCGGCATGCCGGTGCGTGAAATCATCCTCGACGCTGCGCGCTACGGCAGCGCGGGAGTCGTGCTGGCGCATAACCACCCCAGCGGCGATTCCCGCCCCAGCAAGGCCGACTGCCAGGCAACCCGCAAGTTGGCGCGCGCGGCCGAAGCACTCGATCTTGCCATTCTCGACCATCTGGTCTTCGCCGGCGGCGATTGCTCCAGCATGCGCCGGATGGGGCTGCTCTAGGCTTCGGTCCGGCAGGGCCTGATTGCCTGAGGGTGCGGCCGCGGCGCCGAGATCCTGAACGCCACGAAATAGGCATCCGTGTGGGACAGGCGCGCGGCCTTGACCGGAGTCATGCCCAGCGCCGCAAACTCGCACAGCAGTTGTCGCGGCGGCATGCCGTGGCGCTTCACCGGCCGATCGGAATCGACCAGGATCACCAGCCCGTCGGACTTCAGTCCTTCGCGCAAATTCCACAGAAACTCATAAGGTTCGGTCACCTCATGGTACATGTGGACGAGAAAGATGCGGTCGAACGAGGCCCTTGGCAGCATCGGATCGGCCGGCGCGCCCAGTTTCACGGCGACATTGTCGAGCCCTTCGCGCTGGACGCGCTGCGCCAGGCCGTCGCGCGTTTCAGCGACGATGTCCTCGGCCAGCACCCGGCCACGCCGGCCGACCAGGGGCGATAGGCGGACCGTATAATATCCCTCTCCCGCACCAATATCGGCCACCGACATGCCGGGCTTGATTTCCGCCAGGCGCATGACTTCCTCGGCCTCGCCGACGCGATCGCGCGCATCCTCGGTCGAGTAGCTTTCGCCCACGATCGGGGCCACATCGCGGCCCGCTTCGGGAAATATTCTCGGTTCCGGCTCCGCTCGGCATGCCGCGAGGAACAGCAAGAACAGGGCGCTAAAGGCCCTACTCAACATCCTCGACTTCCACCTTCTCGCCGGTCACGCGCTGCGACAGCGCGGCGGCCATGAACCTGTCGAGGTCGCCGTCGAGCACATCGGAGGGCGAGGTCGAGGTCACCCCGGTGCGCAGGTCCTTCACCAGCTGGTAGGGCTGCAAGACATAGCTGCGGATCTGATGGCCCCAGCCGATGTCGGTCTTGGCGGCATTGGCGGCGTCGGCTTCGGCCTCGCGCTTCTGCAGCTCGGCCTCATAGAGGCGCGCCTTGAGCTGCTTGAGCGCCTGCGCGCGGTTCTTGTGTTGGGAGCGCTCGTTCTGGCAGGCAACGACGATGCCGGTCGGGACATGGGTAATGCGGACCGCGCTGTCGGTGGTGTTGACATGCTGCCCGCCCGCGCCCGAGGCGCGATAGGTGTCGATGCGCAGCTCGGACTCGTTGATCTCGATGTCGATGTCTTCGTCGACTTCCGGATAGACCCAGACCGAGGCGAAGCTGGTGTGGCGTCGCGCCGAGCTGTCATAGGGGCTGATTCGGACCAGCCGATGGACCCCGCCTTCGACCTTGAGGTTGCCATAGGCATTTTCGCCCTTGATCAGCAGCGTCGCCGACTTGATCCCGGCCTGCTCGCCGGCGTGGAAATCGACCAGCTCGACCTTCATCCCGTGCCGCTCCGCCCAGCGCGTATACATGCGCTGCAGCATTCCGGCCCAGTCGTTGCTTTCGGTGCCGCCGGCGCCGGCGTTGATCTCGATATAGCTGTTGTTGGCGTCGGCCTCTCCCGCCAACAGCGCGGCCACCTTGTCTCTCTCCGCCCGCTCGGCCAGCTCGCCAAGCGCTCGAACGCCGTCATCGACCAGGCCCACGTCGCCTTCGAGCTCGGCCATCTCGATCAGTTCGACCGTATCCTTGAGCTCGGATTCGATCTTCTGGGTCGCGCCGATCGCTTCCTCCAGCCGGCGACGCTCCCGCATCACCTCCTGGGCCGCCTTGGGGTCGTCCCACAGCGTCGGATCCTCGACCTTGGCATTCAGCTCGCCCAGGCGGCGCTGAGCCCTGTCCCAGTCGAGGAAGCGGCGCAGCAGCGCGGTCGCGGCGTTGATCTGGTCAATATGGCTTTGCGCTTCGGCGCGCATGACTGGTTCTTTCGTTTGTTACACTCGTCATTCCCGCGAAAGCGGGAACCCAGCGAAAAAGCAAAGAAAATTCTGGGTCCCCGCTTTCGCGGGGATGACGAAATGGGGGTTAGTAAATCCCGCCCTGCCTTTGCAAGAATTCGGCACTGTCGGCGGGGGCGCGCGGCTGTGCCGGAGCCTTGCGGCGGGCCGCAGCCTGCCGCGCCGGCGGTCTGGCCCTGTCCTCTGTTCCCCGGGCGCTGGCCAGCTCGAAGCTCCGGCGGAAAGCCCGCCGCGGCTCGGTTTCGGGCTGGAATGCCTCCCAGATGACCGACGACTTGGGGTCCACTTCGGTCGGGAAGTTGCCGAACACGCGCTTGCCGGTCACCCGGTCGATGCGAACCATCCGGATACCGGCGGGCGCAACGAACGGGACCTTCGGCATGTCGCGGAACGCCGCCTGGGCGAATTGCTTGAAGATCGGCGCCGCGACGCGACCGCCCTGGGCCGCATGGCCCATCGGACGAGGCTGGTCGTAGCCGATATAAACGCCGGCAACGACGTCCGGCGTGCCGCCGATGAACCAGACATTGGTCGGGCCTGACGTGGTGCCGGTCTTGCCGAACAGGGGCCGGTCGAGGTCGCGCAGCACGGTCGCCGTGCCGCGCTCGACGACGCCCTCGAGGATGTGGACCATCTGATAGGCGGCCTGGGCCTCGATCACCTGCTTCTGCCGCGACGGAGGCCGAGGCATTGCCTTCCCGTCCCATTCGGCGGCGTTGCAGGCCCCGCCATTGTCCTGCTCCATGACCTGGCAGCGATTGTCGGTCCGGTAGATGACCTTGCCGTTGCGGTCCTGGACATAGTCGATCAGCGTCGGTGTGACCGACCGGCCGTTATTGGCAAGGATCGCATAAGCGTTGGTCAATTTGAGCACCGTCGTGTCGCCTGCACCAAGCGCGATCGACAGGTAACGGTCATATTTGCCGACACCCATTTTTGCGGCGTTGTCGACAACTCTTTCCATGCCGGTTTGGGCGGCGGCGCGGATCGTCATCAGGTTGCGCGACTGTTCCACGCCCCAGCGCATCGTCTTGGGGCCGGAATATTTGCCGTCGAAGTTGCGGAAGCATTTGTTGCCGAGACCGGCGCCCTGCCACACGCAGAAGGGAGAATCGACAATGATCGAGGCGGGACTCATCCCATTTTCCAGCGCCGTGACATAGACAATTGGCTTGAACGCCGACCCGGGCTGGCGCTGCGCCTGCGTCGCGCGGTTGAAGTCGGAGCCGATCACGTCAAATCCGCCTTGCATCGCCAGCACACGACCGGTCCGCACCTCTTCGGCGACAAAGCCGCCGCCCACCTCGGGAATGGACCGCAGGGCATAGCTATTGAGGCCCAGCTGTTTGACGACGATGATCATCCCCGAGCGGAGCGCCCCAAAAGCCGTACCACCGACGCCTCGCACCGGCTGGCGGGCGGCAGATTCCGGCAGGGTACCGGTCGAACCATCGGCAAAGCCGATCCGCGCGCTGGTCCCGGCCCTGGACAGCACGACTGCCTTCTTCCAATCCGCGAACCCGGTGCCAACCGCAGCGACTCGCAACTGGGTCTGCCAATCACCGCCGACATCGATGCTCTTGCCGGTGTCGCGCCAGCCGCGACCGCCATCGAACTTGGCCAGGCCCTCGCGCAGAGCCTCGGCTGCCGCGTCCTGCATTTTCGGGATCATCGACGTCCGGACCCACAGGCCACCGGCATAGACGCTGTCCGGCCCATCGTCGGCCGTCTCGCCGAAGCGCCGCATCAGATCGCGGCGAACCTCTTCCATGAAATAGCCGCCCTGGTCGCGGAACTTGGCGCTGCTGCCGTAGCGGATGGTGCCGAGCGGGGTCGCAGCGGCGAGTGCGCGCTGCTGCTCGGTGATATAGCCATTCTTGGCCATCTCCCCCAGCACATAGTTGCGGCGACCCAGCGCGCGGCCGGTTGCCCTGACCGGGTCGTAATTGCTTGGCGCCTTGGGCAGCACGGCCAAATAGGCTGCTTCCGGCAAGGTGAGATCGGCGACATCCTTGTCGAAATAAGCGCGGCTGGCCGCCTGCACGCCATAGGCGTTGCGGCCGAGGAAGATCGAGTTGAGGTAAAGTTCGAGGATCTGCGGCTTCGACAGCGTATCCTCCAGCCGGAAGGCGAGGATCATTTCGCGAATCTTGCGGCTGATCGCATATTCGTCGTCCTGCAGCAGATATTTCGCAACCTGCTGGGTAATGGTCGAACCGCCCTTGGCGCGGCCGCCGGTTACCGACTTGGTCGTATAATCGAACACCGCGCCGATCAGGCCAGGGTAATCGAGGCCGCCATGGCTGAAGAAGGTCTTGTCTTCGGCGGAGATAAAGGCCTCGACCACCAGCGGCGGATATTCGTCATAGGCCAGCTCGACCCGGCGTTCCCGGGCAAAGGTCTGGACCGGATTGCCGTCATAGCCACGGACATTGGTCGGCAGCGGCGGCTGATATGCCAGCAGCTTCTCGGAAGTTGGCAGGTTGATCGCGAACACCACGAATATCAGCGCCATCAGCATGGCACCCCCGAACAGGGTCCAAGCCGAGCGCCGCGCCCATTTGTTGTCGAACCATGGGTCCAGCCGCTGATGGACGCGATGGTTGAAGACGACGAGGTTCGGAATCTGGAAGGTAGGGAACTTCATTTTCAACGTCGGTTTAGCCCCTTCGCGCAGCCGGCGAAAGCCGCTGATTTACCGCGCGGTGCGGGTTGCCAAGTCGGCTTCGACCGCCTGTGCGAGGGCGAGGACGAGCGGTGCCCTCCCCTCCCTGGTCAGCAGCATGGCTTCGTCCTCGGCGTTGCTGATGTAACCCGCCTCGACCAGCACTGCGGGCGTTTCGGCGCGGCGCAACACATGGAAGGCGGCGAACTGGTGCGGCCGCGGTCGAAGCTCGACCCGCCCGGCGGCACGGCGGAGCAATCGCTCCGCCAGTCCCGCCGACGCCTCCATCTGCTCCCTCAGCGCGACGTCGGCCAGCAACGCACGCACGCTGTCATCCGCTTCGCTCGACAGGGCGCCGCCGGCGGCATTTTCGGCCTGAGCGAATCGTGCTGCCTCGGCGCTCGAGGCAACGTCCGACAGCGAATAAATGGTCGCGCCCTTGGCCAGCGGGTTGGGCGCGCTGTCCATGTGGATCGACAGGAACAGCCCGGCCTGCAGCCGCCGGGCGATTGCGGCGCGCTGCTCCAGCGTCAGATATTTGTCGTCCTCGCGGGTGAGCGCGACGCGGACCCGACCGCGCTGCTCGAGCAGGTCGGCCAATTCCCTGGCCATCGCCAGGGTCAGCTCCTTTTCCCTGGTTGATCCGGAGACGCCCGGAGCGCCCGGGTCGCGCCCGCCATGTCCCGCGTCGATCACGACGATCGGGCGGCCGGGCAGGCGCGCCTCGCGGACGCGAACATTTGCCACCGCCTCCGGTAGGTCGAGCGTCAGCCGCCCCGTACGGGCTTCGCCGATCAGAGCAATCGCATCGTCGACCACGCTACCCGGCACCCGCCCCGCCACGGCCGCCAACAGGCCGATGCCGAGCAGGACGCCGCCGCCGATAACCAGTGCGATTTTCCGCTTCTGCTCCACGGACATGAGGTTAGGGTCCAGACCCACAACCGGCAATGGTCGGGATCGCCCGGCGAGTGCCTCTGGCAAGGAGCGCAGCGCAGACGCGTAGCCGAAGCTACGCGCAAGCAAGCGACGCAGGCCAGCGGCGCTCTCCGGGCGACCGCCTCCGGCGGCGGGCGGCTTTTGGCGCGGGGCGGCGTCGCTCGTCGGTCACGATGCGCCCAGCATCGGTCCCTCCTCGCTCCTAGCCCCGCACCAAAATCCGCTCCGTAACGGCCGTTGCCGGTTGTGGGTCTGGACCCTGGGGCAGGCAGCGGCATTTCGCCAAGCACGGCTTTGGGCGATTTTTTGGCGGTCGCAACGGTTGCGGCGCGGCGGGGCCAATGCTAACCGGAACTGTCATTCCGATTTTCCGGAAAGACGCAGCCGCCTTCACTCGGATTGGCGGCATTCAAGGTTGACGCTGCAATGATGCCACAAGACGCCACTGCCATGCTCCAAGCCGAGCGTGGCGATGCGTCGTTCGCGACAAGGATCGCGAAGCGTCATGCAGCAGAGGCAATTTCCGCACATCGCGCCAGCGCCAAGCAAGCGCTGGCCCATAATTTCGCGCGCCGCCGGTCGATAACGGCCGGCCTGCGCGCCTGGAGAATTTTCAATGTCCATGCGCATGCTGATCGACGCGCGCCACCCGGAGGAGACCCGGGTCGCAGTCGCCAAGGGAAATCGAATCGAGGAATTTGATTTCGAGTCCGAAGAGCACAAACAGCTCAAAGGGAATATCTATCTAGCCAAGGTCACCAGGGTCGAACCGTCGCTCCAGGCGGCGTTCATCGACTATGGCGGCAATCGTCACGGTTTCCTGGCCTTCAGCGAAATCCATCCCGACTATTACCAGATCCCCAAGGCCGACCGCGACGCGCTGCTGGCCGAGGAAGCGGCCCATGCCGCCGAGGAGGAACGGCTGCGGTCCGCCGAATATGGCGACGATGACGACGAAGTCGAGGATGCCGATGACACCGGCGAGGATGCCGGCGATCCCGAGGCTGAAGCCGAAAACGGGGGCGATGGCGCTGCTGAGGTCGGCACCGGATCCGCCCGCTCTCCGGTAGACGAAAGCGCCGCCGAGGAGCTTCGCAAGAAGCGTCAGGCGCTGCGCCGCCGTTACAAGATCCAGGACGTCATCCAGCGCCGCCAGGTGCTGCTGGTCCAGGTGGTCAAGGAAGAGCGCGGCAACAAGGGTGCGGCCCTGACCACCTATCTGTCGCTGGCCGGCCGCTATTGCGTGCTGATGCCCAATACCTCCCATGGCGGCGGGATCAGCCGGAAGATTTCGAACGGCGCCGATCGCAAGCGGCTGAAGTCGATCATTTCGGACCTCAAACTGCCCTCGACCATGGGCCTGATCGTCCGCACCGCCGGCCTGCAGCGCACCAAGACCGAGATTAAGCGCGACTTCGACTATCTCGCCCGGCTGTGGGACGAGATTCGCGAAAAGACGCTGGCATCGTCGGCACCGGCGCTGATCTACCGCGACAGCGACCTGATCAAGCGCGCTATTCGCGACCTCTACCACCGCGAGATCGACGAAGTCGTGGTCGAGGGCGAGGAGGGCTACAAGGCTGCGCGCGGCTTCATGAAGCTGCTGATGCCGAGCCATGTCCGCCGGGTGGCGTCCTACAGCGATCCGACGCCGATCTTCCAGCGCTACGGCGTCGAGGACCAGCTAACCGCCATGTACCAGCCGGTGGTCCAGCTGAAGTCCGGCGGATATCTGGTCATCAACCCGACGGAGGCGCTGGTCAGCATCGACATCAACTCCGGCCGATCCACCCGCGAGCATAATATCGAGCAGACCGCCTACGCGACCAACATCGAGGCGGCGCATGAGATCGCCCGCCAGCTGCGCCTGCGCGACATGGCGGGGCTGGTCGTCATCGACTTCATCGACATGGAGCAATCGAGCCATGTCCGGAAGGTCGAGAAGGCGATGAAGGAGGCGCTGAAGAACGACCGCGCCCGCATCCAGGTAGGCCGAATCTCCACCTTCGGCCTGATGGAAATGAGCCGCCAGCGGCTGCGCACCGGCGTGCTCGAGGCATCGACCAAGGCATGCCCGCATTGCGAAGGCACCGGCCTGATGCGAACGGCGTCGTCGGCAGGTCTCAGCGCGCTCAGGATCATCGAGGATGAGGCAGCGCGGGGCCGCGGCGACCGGATCCTGCTGCGGGCGGGCGGTGAAGCGGCCATCTATGTGCTCAACAAGAAGCGCGGCGAGCTGGCCGAGATTGAAGAACGGTACGGCGTCACGGTCGAAATCATTATCGAGGAAGCCTTCGAAGGCGCCCGGATGACGGTCGAGAGCTCGGGCCCGCGCCCGCAGCCGAAGGAGCGACCCGCGCCGCAGCCGATCCTGATCGAGGAAGAGGAGGAATATCTTCCCGAGGAAGAGGAAGAGGCCGAGGCCGAGGCCGAAGAGACCGAAACCGCTGCCGAGCGCGACGAAGAAGGCGAAGCCGGCCGTCGCCGCCGTCGCCGTCGCCGCCGGGGTGGGCGTGGCCGCCGCCGCGAAGGCGAGCAGGCCGAGGGTGGCGAGGAGCTGCCGGAAACCGCCGACCAGGCTCCCGAGGCCGAGCAACTGGGGGCCGAGGAAGAGGCGGAAGAGCTCGCCGCCGGCGGCGAAGCGAAGAAGTCGCGCCGACGCCGCGGCGGTCGAGGTCGTCGGGAAGTTGGCGAGGCGGCTGTAGGGACCGAAGCCGCGGGCGAGATTGCGCCGGACGAACCGCCGATGGCGGACCTGCCGATCGCCGAGGAACCGGCACCTGCCGAAGCCGGGGCCGCAGCGGAAGAGAAGCCCGTCCCGAGCGAAGCCGAAGGACCAAAGACCCGCCGCCGGCCGCGCGCCCGCCAGAAGCTCGAAGACGAGGCGGCAGCCGCCACGCCTCCTGCAGCCCAGGCGATCACGGTCGCCAACGCGGCCAAGGAGGCATTGCCCGAAGACGAAGAGGCGGCCGAGGAGAAGCCAAAGCGCAAGACCCGGGCCCGCAAGAAGGTTGACGACGCACCTGTGGAGCCGAAGCCGGCTGCAAAAAAAGCCGTTGCGACGCCGACCCCCGAGCCCAGCAACGAAGACGCTCCTGGAGAGCCGCGCCGTGGCTGGTGGCAGCGAACCTTCGGCTAACCGGGGCAATTGACCGATGAAGCCGGCCTGCGCATCGACCAAGCGGGCCGGCTTTCATTTGCCGTTCAGCCAATCGGTGGGACAGGGCAGCATGACCCGTTTCCTGCGGCTGTTGATGGCCGCCATGCTGCTGTTTTTCGCTGCCGCTCGGCCGGCGATGGCGCAGTCCATTCTTCGCGACAGCGAGACCGAGCTCCTGTTCAAGCAGCTGAGCGATCCGCTGATCGAAGCGGCCGGGCTGGATCGCAACAGCGTCAAGGTGGTGCTGGTCAACGATGCCGAGATCAACGCCTTCGTCGCCCAGGGCCAGGTCGTCTACATCCACAGCGGGCTGCTGACGGCCTCCGATAACGCCAACCAGTTGCAGGGCGTGATCGCGCATGAGCTGGGCCATGTCGCCGGTGGTCATGCCATTCGCATCTACGAGGGCGCCGGCCGCGCGACCGCCATCACCATCCTCAGCCTGGTGCTGGGAGCGGCGGCCATGGCGGCCGGGGCCGGAGATGCCGGCATGGGAATCCTGGCGGCCGGGCAGCAGGCCGCGCTCGGTTCCTTCCTGGCCTTCACCCGCGCCCAGGAATCCAGCGCGGACCAGGCCGGTGCAAGCTATCTGTCGAAAGCCGGAATCAGCGGGCGCGGTAGCGTCGAATTCTTCAAGAAGCTGCAGAACCAGGAGTATCGCCTCGCGATCTACGCCAAGGACAGCTACGACCGGACCCACCCGCTCTCCAACGAGCGTATCGCCGCGCTTATGGAGATCTATCAGAAGGACCCGGCCTGGAATCGCAAGACCGATCCCGCGGTCGAAGCGCGCTTTCAGCGGGTAAAGGCCAAGCTGGTCGGCTTTGTCACGCCCAAGGATGCGGTCCGTTTCTATCCGGAAAGCAACCAGAGCATTCCGGCGCATTATGCCCGGGCCTATGCTTATCACTTGGGTGCCTATCCGGACAAAGCCAATGCCGAAGCCGATGCGCTGCTCGCCTCCGACCCCGACGACCCCTTCTTCCTCGAATTGAAAGGCCAGATCCTGCTCGAGAGCGGACGGCCGAAGGAAGCGATCGCGCCGCTGCGCAAGGCGGTCGCCAAAGCCCCGAACATGCCGATGATCGCCGTCATGCTGGGCCATGCGCTGATCGCGTCCGAGGACGCCAAGAATTTCGCCGAGGCCAAGCAGGTGCTGAAGAACGCGGTCAACCGCGACAATGACAATCCCTTCGCCTGGTACCAGCTGGGCGTTGTCTATGACCGGGAAGGCGACCAGCCGCGTGCCGCGCTGGCGACGGCCGAGCGCAGCAATCTGGAGGGCAATAACAAGCTGGCACTGGCCAGTGCGCGGATGGCCATGGCCGGGCTGAGGCAGGGAACGCCGGACTATCTTCGGGCCCAGGATATCGCCATGGTGTCCGAAACCGCGTTGAAGAAGGGCAAGGGCAGGCGTGAACGAGAACAATAAGACGCCATGGCTGGCGGCAATCGGGGGCGGAATTGTCGGAGCTGCCCTGACCGCCGGCGGGTTGATGCTCGCCGCACCCTCGCTGCTCGGCGAGCGGATGGTTCGCGACGCATTGGTGTCCAAGCCGGAGATCATCGTCGAAGCAGGGGAAGCCCTGCGCGACAGGCAATATGCCGAGACGCTGCGGCCGATCCGCGCCTCGCTCGAGCGGCCCTTCTTTTCGAGCTGGAAGGGCGCCGAGAAGCCCGACGTCATCCTCACCTATTTCTACGATTATGCCTGCGGCTACTGCCGGACGAGCAATCCGGATATCGAGCGGCTGCTCAAGGAAGATAAGGGCCTGCGCGTCGTCTATCGCGAGTTCCCCATTCTCGGGCCCGAGAGCGTTGCCGCCGCCCGGGTCAGCCTGGCGGCGTCGAAGGCCGGCAAGTTCGCCCAATATCATGACGCTCTCTACGCCGCAGGGCGTCCGGGACCGGATACGATTGCCTTGGCGGCAAAGTCCGCCGGGGTGCCGGCCCAGCCGGTCGAGGACCCGGCGCAAGAGGCCGAGCTCAGGGCCAACATGACGCTCGCCAGCCAGCTTGGCGCAACGGGCACCCCGCTATTCGTGGTCGGCGACCGCGTGATCAACTCGGCGGTAGGTTATGAGGGGCTCAAGCAAGCGGTCGAGGCGGCGCGCAAGAAGGGATAAGGTCTTCATCCCTGCTGAGGGCAGCGGTCCGCTGGCACCTCCGCCGGCTTGGCTGGCTTTTCGACAATTGCGAATAGCGGCATCATGCGGTGGATGATGGGGCCAATGCCCAGCGCATAGACAATAGTTCCGATGCCGACCGTGCCGCCCAACAGCCAGCCAATGCCGAGCACGGTCAACTCAATCGAAGTGCGGATGACCCGCACCGATCCGCCCGTTCGCTTGACCAAACCCGTCATGAGCCCGTCGCGAGGGCCCGGCCCCAGTCCGGCCCCGATATAGGCGCCGGTTGCCATTCCATTGAGGACCACGCCACCGATCAGCATGGCCCAGGCCAGCGGAAGTGACTGCGCGACGGGGAGGAGCCACAAGCTCACATCAGCGAATGTGCCGATGAGAAATACATTGGCGATGGTACCAATTCCGGGTCGCTGGCGGATCGGAATCCACAGCAGCAACACGACGGCGCCGACGATATTGACGATCATGCCGAAGCTGAGCCCGACATGTTCCGACAAGCCCTGGTGAAACACGTCCCACGGGTCGAGCCCGAGGTTGGACTGGATCATAAGGCCCATCGAAAAGCCATAGAGGGCAAGGCCAAGGAATAACTGGATCAGCCGGCGTGTCATAAGACTCACATCGGGAAAAGTGGCATTGAAGTATATGGCCACTTTGTGCAAAGTGGCTTGATGGCCGGCAGGAAGATCAGTGCATCCTCGCTCGCCCGGCTGATGGGCGGATGGCAGGCGGATTCGGCGCGGCTGCCGGCCTATCGCCAGATCCAGCAGGCGCTTCGGCTCCTCATCCTGGACGGCCGCCTGCCGATCGGGATCAAGCTGCCCGGTGAGCGCCATCTGGCGGCGGAGCTGGGCGTCAGCCGGACGACCGTCGCGACCGCCTTTGCGGAGCTTCGTCAGCATGGTTTCGCCAGCAGCCAGCATGGCTCCGGCACCGTCACCCGGCTGCCGAGCGAGCCGGCCAGGCCGCAACACAAGCTGCCGGATACTGGCGGCATCGAATTCTCGGTCGCGGCCCTCCCGGCTCCCAAGGAAGTTCATGCCGCCTATGTCCAGGCGCTGGCCGAGCTCCCGCGCTATTTGCCGGGGACGGGCTACGAGCCGGTCGGCCTGGCCGAGCTGCGGGCCGTCATCGCCGATCGCTACACGCGGCGCGGCGCAAGGACGTCGCCCGACGAGATATTGGTCACCCAGGGGGCACAACACGGCCTGACGCTCCTCCTCGGCCTCCTGACGCGCCCCGGCGATCATGTGGCCGTCGACCATCCGACCTATGCCAAGGCGCTGGAAGCGATCGGCAATGCCTCCTGCCGGGCGGTCCCCGTGCCGCTTCCGGAGACCGGCTGGGACGTCGAGCAGCTGCGCGGCGCCTTGACTCAGACGGGCGCCAGGCTCGCCTATCTCATTCCCGACTTCCACAACCCGACCGGGCGCTGCATGGACGAATTCACCCGGACGCGGGTCGCCCGGCTCGCGGCCGAGCTGGATCGCTATTTGCTGGTCGATGAGACCATGGCCGACCTGTGGCTGGAGGCCCCGCCCCCGCCCCCGCTGGCCGCTTTCGACCGCGCTAGAAAGACTGTCACCCTCGGCTCGATGGGCAAGAGCTTCTGGGGCGGCATCAGGATCGGCTGGATCCGCGCCAACCGCGAGCTGATCGCGACCCTGGCCGCGAGCCGCGCCTCCAACGACATGGGCAGCCCGATCCTCGAACAGCTGGCCGCCACGGTCCTGCTCGAACGCCCCGGCGAAGCGCTGGCCGAAAGGCGCGCTGCTATCCGGGGACAGCGCGATCATCTGCTGAGCCTGGTTCGGGACCGCTTGCCGGACTGGAAATTTGAAACCCCGCCCGGCGGCCTCTCCGTCTGGGCGGAACTCCCGCAACCCGTCAGCACCGCGCTCGCGGTGGCAGCTCGCGAACATGGCGTCCGCATCGCCCCTGGAACCCTGTTCGGCGTCGACGGCGCCTTCGAACGCTTCGTCCGCCTGCCCTACGCGCTTTCCAAGGCGGACCTGACCGACGTCGTCGACCGCCTCGTGCTTGCGTGGGAAAGAATAGCATCGGGCAGCCGGCCGCAGCGAAGGGACAGCGCTCCCGACAGCCTCACCCTAGCCATTTGACCGCGACGTCCGCTTGCAACCCATTCCGGCCATTAGGTCGCTTGTTCGCTCCGAATGCTTGCCAGCCTAGCGGCACGCCGCTTGATCCGGGGCATGTTCAACAGGCCGTGCCGCTTTCCACACAGAGCTGACATCGTCCCTGCTTAAACCAAAGCCCTGACGATGCCGATGCCGAACGCGGTTATGAGAAAGAGGGCAGCAAGTACTAACGCCGCAACGATTAGGCCGACAGTGATGCTACCGAATCCAACGACGATGGCAAAAACAGTTCTCCGCCACACCGGCCCGGTTCGAGCCGCTTCCCGGAATCGCTCGGGGAACAGGCCCGCAAAAAACTCCGCCAGTCCAAAGTACAGCTGTAACAGCAACTCGCCCATGACAGCGGGGCTATCGCGTCTGTCTTAGATTTTCGACCCCTAACGTCCGCTTTCCACCCTCGGCTGCCGTCTGACATCGACCCATCGCAGACATACAATTCTCAGCGTGGCTGGATGGTAACCACCACACGTCGATATCGGCTCAGCGCCGGCGCTCCCTTGTCAGTAACCCGAAGGATGAAATGCACCTGTTCCGGGCGCTGCACGGCTGGGGCGGTAAAACCGGTCGCGTAGAGATTTTCCGCGGCCCACAAGGCTATAGGCGAGGCCAGCGTGCCAGCCTCCGGATACTGAAACCACCAATAGCTGAGGCTGTCTCCATCCGGATCGGTCGTGCCGAGCGCGCTAAGCACAACCGACTCGCCCGACTTGACGGTGAGGCGGTCGGAATGAGCCAGGCGCACGACCGGCGGATGGTTCGCATCGGCAGGCTTTCGGGTCGTCCAGTCCATCCGCGCCGCAAAGTCATTCTGGAAGTCGTCGCGCCAACGCCAGATGGTCTCTCGGTAGCCGGTATATGATTTGTCGCTTGGCCCAATGGCGCGAAAGTGGGGCTTCGCGGTGTAAGGAATTACCTTGTCGACTGCGTTCGTCCAGATGGGCCGCGTTTCAGGCAGGATCGGCACCCCGCCGGTAAAACCCTTCGGGTCCATCGAAGCTAGATCCGGCACGCGCAGCGAATATCTTCCACCCCATCCGCCCCAATCCGGGCGTTCCGGCACGTTGAGGCCGTTGGGGACTAGCCCGAGGAACGAAGGCGTATCGCCTTCCATGCCATAAGCGACGTCCGGATATGCTGCGCCCAGTGGTCCATGCCCCTGTTGAACGTGTTGCGCGAGCCAGCCATTCGAGACCGTGTTGTTGTCGATGCCATCAACCACCTGATTGATCCCGGTCCAGGTCGCGGCGCCGTAGCCGCCCGGACTGACGACATAGAAAAGTTCAGGAAACTGCTTCCTGATCCATGTCCCGGAATCGTCCTGGTCGGAGATGGTATAGACGCGGAGCTTGGAGACCAGTCGCTTGGCCTCGCTCGGCGACCGCGTGGCCCTGATCGTATGAAGGGCCTGCGCAAGCGTGTTCGCGCCGCCCCACACCGACACCCACAAAGGCCGTTTGTCGGGCTTCGATAAAGCGGCGACCAGCCGCCTGGAGCCGTCAGTGTCCTTGCCGGCCCCCACACCGGCCATCCCGTAGATTGGCTGTCCGCGGCCTATGAGTGACCGCAATGCCGCTGCGGTGGGATAGGCACTGTCGTGGAGCGCCAAATTCGCGTGCACCTTTGCGTACTCAGCAATCACCCTTCCAATTGATTCCGGCGCAATGCGATTTTTCTGGTGGACCGACGTGGTGGCGACGAGACCTTCGACATCGATCTCGTTGGCATAGAGCAGGAGCCGGATCAGCGACTGGGTATCGTCGGGGTCCGCCTCGATGTCGGTCAGCACGAACAGGCGCGCTTTCTCAACAGGGGGCGAAGCAGCGGCCGGCGATGTTAGAGTCAGTGCCGCGAACAGACACGCTGCCTCCAGAAGTAGCCGCACGATCATCCTCCAGGATAGACAAGCCGGAAGTAAGAGTGCCGCCGTGTCGCCCTTCGGTCAAACGTGATGGCGAACGGCCGCTTTCCACCCATTGCGGACATTGGCTACGAGCGAAGCGGAGGGGACATCGTGTGCTACAGCGAAGGAAGCGACGCCGGGCCAAGTCGAACCGCTCGGCTACCGATCTGGATTTGTATCGCGGTCTTGATTCTAGCCCTGCCTGCGAGTTGGTTGTTCTTGCCCTTCATCACTGGCGATTAACGTACGCTTTTCACCCCTAACGGCCACCTGCGCGCGGCGAGAAATTCCTGTCCTACAGCGCGTCATTCGTGCGACGTTCCGTTCGCTCTTTCTCATCGTCGGGACCATCACAGCTTAAGGTCACAAAATGGGGCCGAAATGACGCCTCTCTCCATGACTTTTGTGACTTTAAGAGGGGTGAGCACGCCCCTTGAACCCCTGGGCGATCACATACCATTCCGACGAATCCTTGCGGCTGGCCGGGGGCTTGGCGTGCTTCACGGTCGTAAAATGGCGCTTCAGCTCGGCAACCAGATTATTGTCCGCACCGCCAGCCAGCACCTTGGCGACATAGGCGCCGCCCGGCCGCAAAACCTCAGTCGCAAACTCCATACCGGCTTCGACCAGCGCCATGGTCCGCAGATGGTCGGTCTGGGGGTGGCCGACGGTGTTGGCGGCCATGTCGGACATGACCAGGTCGGCATGGTCAGCGCCGAGCGCCTCCCTTAATTTCACTGGCGCTTCGTCATCCATGAAATCCATCTGCAGGATGGCGACGCCGTCGATCGGGTCGGTCGGCAGCAGGTCGATGCCCGCGACCTTGGCCTGCGGCGAGCGGCGGCGCACGACCTGGCTCCAGCCTCCGGGAGCAATGCCCAGATCGACCACCGCCTTGACCCCTTTCAGCAATCCATATTTCTCGTCCAGCTCAAGCAGCTTGTACGCCGCGCGGCTGCGATAGCCCTCGGCCTTGGCCTTGCGGACATAGGGGTCGTTCAGCTGGCGTTCGAGCCAGCGGGTCGAGCTGACCTTGCGGCCCTTGGCGGTCTTCAGCCTCTGTTTGGGCCCCTGCCCGCTTCGGCTCACAGCTGGTAGCCGTCGCGGGCCATCAGCGAGCGAAGGATGCCTTCGCGAATGCCGCGGTCGGCAATGCCCAGCGTTTCTGCCGGCCAAATATCGAGAATGGCCTCCAGAATTGCGCAGCCGGCGACCACCATGTCGGCCCGCTCGCTACCGATGCAGGGCAAGCCACTGCGCTGGCCGAAGTCCATCTCGGCGATCATGGTCGAGATGCGCCGCATGTCCCCGACCGGCACATGCAGCCCGTCGATCAGGCGCCGGTCATAGGCAGGAAGGGCGAGGTGGACGCTGGCAAGCGTCGTCACCGTCCCGCTGGTGCCCAACAGCCGCACATTCTCGAGCTTGTCCGGCAGCATCTCGACGAAATGGGCAAAGCTCCGCAGCACCCGCTCCCGCATCCGCGAATAGGCGGCCACCCGGTCGCTGCCCTCGATTGCCTCGCGGCCCTCGCTTTCGGTCAGCGAGACCACGCCCCATGGCGCCGACCACCAGGCGCGGATGCGCGGGTGCGGGTCGCCCTGCTCGACCAGCACCAGCTCGGTCGAGCCGCCGCCGATATCGAAGATCAAGGCAGGGCCATCGCCCGGTTCCAGCAGCTTGTGGCAGCCGAGCACCGCCAGCCGCGCTTCCTCATGCGGCGAGATGATCTCCAGCGCGATGCCGGTCTCGCGCTTGACCCGGGCGACAAATTCCCGGCCATTGGCGGCGCGGCGGCAGGCCTCGGTGGCGACGGAACGGGCCAGGGTAACATGGCGGCGCCTGAGTTTGTCGGCGCAAACGGCGAGCGCCTCGACCGCCCGGTCCATCGATTCCTGGCTGAGAATCCCTCTGACGGCCATGCCATGGCCGAGCCGGACGATCCGCGAAAAGGCGTCGAGCACGGTGAAGCCGCCCTCGTTCGGGCGAGCAATCAACAGCCGGCAATTGTTGGTGCCGAGGTCGAGCGCTCCGTAGATGTCGCGATGATGTCCCCTCCTGGGGATTGGCGGTTTTCCGCCGGCCGGCCCCGCGAAACTGGGACTCGGCGCACTGGCGACCTGCTGCGCCATACACACGCCCATTCTATCCTTCACCGCCAGAGGATACCGGCGGCTGACTTGGGCACAGCTTAACCTGAATGAAGGATTCGGTGCAACCGGCCGGGAGAGCAGCGATTTCCGGCGCTTGGCGTTGACACTTGGAGGTGGGCTTTCTATCTGCCCGCCCGGCTAGCGATTGCCCGATCGTCTAATGGTAAGACTACGGACTCTGACTCCGTCAATCGAGGTTCGAATCCTCGTCGGGCATCCATTCCCTTAAATCAGCGCCAGTCGGATCAGCCAGGCGACGATCGCCAGCGCCGCCACGGAAACGGCCCAGATCAGCACGAACCAGCCGAGGCGCTGCAGCAGCGGTTTTGCTCGTTCGTCGGTCAATGGTGGTAACCCTCCGCCCCGACCTTGCCGCGGAATACCCAATAAGCCCAACCGGTATAGACCAGGATCAGCGGCATGATGACCGCGACCCCGACCAGCATGAAGATTTGGCTGCGCTCGGGCGCGGCGGCGTCCCAGATGGTGATGCTGTCGGGGACGACGAACGGCCACATGCTGACGCCCAGCCCGGCCATGCCCAGCGCGAACAGGGCTAGCGCGATCAGGAACGGCCGGTAGCGGCGGCGCTTCTTGATGCTGCGATAGAGGGCGAAAAAGCAGATGGCGGTCAGCAGCGGCACCTGGCTGACGAACAGCAGGTTGGGCATGGTGAACCAGCGGTCCCAATATTGGCTGGCGAGGAACGGGGTCGCCAGGCTGACTGCAATCATCAACAGCAGCGTTGCAAGCCCGGCGCGCATGGCCAGCCGATAGGCGCGGTTTTCCGCCTCCCCAGTCAGCTTCATCGCCAGGAAGCAGCTGCCGAGCAGCGTATAACCGACGACCACCCCTACTCCGGTCAGGAGCGAATAGGGCGACAGCCAGTCGAGCCAGCCGCCGGCGTAGGCGCGGCCATCCACCGCTATGCCCTGCAGCAGCGCGCCGAGGATCATGCCCTGCGACAATGCCGCGACCAGGGAGCCCGCGAAAAAGGCGAAGTCCCAGAAGCGCTCATGGGACGGATCGCGGTGGCGATACTCGAACGCCACGCCGCGAAAAATGAGACCGAGCAGCATGGCGATGATCAGCGGGTAGGTCGCCGGCAGGATGATCGCATAGGCCAAGGGAAATGCGGCCATCAGCCCGCCGCCGCCAAGCACCAGCCAGGTCTCGTTGCCATCCCACACCGGCGCGATGGCGTTCATCGCCTGGGTCCGCTCTTCGCCCGGCTTGAAGGATGGGAAGAGGATGCCGATGCCGAGATCGAACCCGTCCATCACCACATACATGAAGACGGCGAAGGCGATGATGAACGCCCAGATGGTCGTCAGTTCCATCGTGCGGCCTCCCGGTCTTCCTCGGGCCGCATGTCGGTGCCATGCTGATGCTCGACCGCCGGGGCCGGCGTTATGCCGGCGCTGCGGATCGGCATCTCGGGCGGTTCCGGCTCGCCGGGGTGCGGCGGCTTGCCCATCAGCTTCAATATGTACCATGTGCCGATGCCAAATACTGCGAAATAGACAATCACGAAGGCTACCAGCGAGCTCGCCACTGCCGGCGCCGCCAGGGGGCTGACGCTGTCGGCGGTTCGCAGCAGGCCGTAGACGGTGAATGGCTGGCGCCCCACCTCAGTCGTGACCCAGCCGGCAATCACCGCCACGAACCCGGTGGGACCCATGACCAGCGCGGCCTTGTGAAGTGCCGGCCAGTCGAACAGCCGCCGCTTCCAGCGCGCCCACAGGCTCCACCAGCCCAATGTCAGCATCAGCAGGCCGATGCCGACCATGATCCGGAACGACCAGAAGATGATCGCGGCCGGAGGCTGGTCCTCATCAGGAATCGTATCCAATCCAGCCAGGGGCGCATCGGGACGATGGACCAGCAGCAGGCTGCCGAGCTTGGGGATGCCGACCGCATAGTCGAGCCGCTGCTCCTTATCGTTGGGCCAACCGACGATGTAGAAGGGCGCCCCGTCGGCGTGGCTTTCATAATGGCCTTCCAGTGCCATTACCTTGGCCGGCTGATGCTTGAACGTGTTGAGCCCATGCTGGTCGCCGGCGATGATCTGGATGGGCGTGACCAGCGCCGCCATCCACATCGCCATCGAGAACATCGTTCGAGCATGCTCGTTCGTACGGTCCTTGAGCAGGTGCCAGGCGCCGACCGCCCCGACGACGAAGGCAGTGGTCAGGTAGGCCGCGAGGACCGTGTGCACCAGCCGATAGGGGAAGCTCGGGTTGAAGATGATCGCCAGCCAGCTCTCGCCGGGCAGGAACTGCCCGTTCGGGCCCATCACATGGCCGGTGGGAGTCTGCATCCAGCTGTTGACGCTGAGGATCCAGAAGGCGCTGATGCAGGTCCCGACCGCGACCATCAGCGTCGCGAAGAAGTGCAGTCCCTTCCCCACCCGGTCCATTCCGAACAGCATCACCCCGAGGAACCCGGCCTCGAGGAAGAAGGCGGTCAGCACTTCATAGGCCATCAGCGGCCCGATCACCGGCCCCGCCTTGTCGGAGAAGACCGACCAGTTGGTGCCGAACTGATAGGACATGACGATCCCCGAGACGACGCCCATCGCGAAGGCGATGGCGAAGATCTTCAGCCAATATTTGAACAGGTCGAGGAACAGCTGCTGCCCGGTCCGAAGCCAGCGCCATTCCAGCACGGCGAGATAACTCGCCAGCCCGATCGAAAAGCTCGGGAAAATGAAATGGAAGCTGATGGTGAAGGCGAACTGGATGCGCGCCAAGAGCAGCGCGAGTGCGTCGGCTTCCATGCAAGGCTCCCAGAGTCGGCTGGCCTATAGCGTTGAGCGGCCGCGTTGGTAAGCTGATCTCCACGCAGGAGAGTCGGCAAGTGAAAATCATCGGCAGCTATGTCAGTCCCTACGTCCGGAAGGTGCTGGTGTGCATGGAGCTGAAAGGCCTCGACTATGAGGTCGACCCAATCACTCCCTTCTTCGGCAATGACGAGTTCCGCCGCCTGAGCCCGTTGTGCCGCATCCCGGTCCTGATCGACGACGGGCTGGTCCTGACCGATTCCACCGTGATTTGTGAGTATCTCGACGAACGATATCCCGGGCACCCGCTGCTTCCGATCGACCCGAGGGAGCGCGCCAACGCCCGCTGGCTGGAAGAATATGCCGACTCGCGGCTCGGCGACCTGTTCATCTGGGGCCTCTTCTATCCGAAGATGGTTCATCCCCGCGTGTGGGGCGAGCCTGGCGACCAGGAGCGGATCGATAGGACGCTGGCGACCGATTTGCCCAACGCGCTCGATTATCTGGAGGGCGAGCTTCCGGAGCATGGCTATTTGTTCGGCGATATCGGCCTGGCGGACATCGCCATCGCCAGCTTCTTCCGCAACGGATCCTATGCCGGGTTCGTGCCGGATGCTGCTCGATGGCCGAAGACCTCCCGCTTTGTCGAGCTGGTGCTGCGCCACCCCGCGTTCCAGCGGCTGCACCAGCTGGAGATGATCCAGCTGTCAACCACGATCGAGGGCCGCCGGCAGGCCTTGCTCGACGCCGGCGCCAGGCTGACCGGCGAAACCTACGGCCAGCGCGAGCCGCGCAAGGGCGTGATGCGGCTTTAGCCGCTAGGCTGCCGCCTGGTCGGCCGCCGGCTCGATCAAGGGCGTGGGCACGCCGAAATAATAGCCTTGGAGCTGGTCGCACCCGGTCACTCCCAGTATCTCGGCCTGCTGCGCGGTCTCGACGCCCTCCGCGGCGATGGTGAGTTGCAGCGCACGGCCCAGGCTGACGATCGCCGCGATGATCGCCCGGGCATCCTCCGACCGGTGGATATCGGCGACGAAGCTGCGATCGATCTTGATCTTGTCGACTTCGAACCGCCTGAGGTAGCCGAGCGAGGAATAGCCGGTGCCGAAGTCGTCGAGCGCAATTCGGAAGCCGGCACACCGCAACTTGGCGAGGCTCGAACGAATGATGGGATTATCGTCGAGCAGCATCTGCTCGGTGATCTCCAGCTCGACCCGCGCCGGGTTGGCGCCGGCCCTGCGAAAGCTCTCGATCAAGCGGCCGGCGAATGAGCAATCGCGCAACTGCACCGGTGACAGGTTGACGGCGATGAACTCTCCCGGTGCCGCGCGGGCGACCGCCGCGGCGCGCTCGAGTATCCAGTCACCGATCGGCAGGATGAGACCGGTCTCTTCGGCGAGCGGGATGATCTGCTCCGGACTGACCAGGCCGAGCGCTGGGTGATTCCAGCGCAGCAACAGCTCGCGTCCGACGACCTCGCCCGACCGATTGACTTGAGGTTGTTGCCAGACGGCAAGCTCGCCCGCCTCCAGGGCGCCCCTCAGCTCGGATTCGAGACGGGTCCGACGCTTGGCGCCGTCGTCCATCGACGGCTCGAATATGCGGGCGCAACCGCGACCTTCGGCCTTGGCCCGATACAGGGCGACATCGGCGCGGCGCATCAACTCGGTCGCGTCGGTCACGGAGTCGCCGACGTGGGCTGCCCCGATACTGGCCCCGCCGAAGACCCGGTTCTGCATCAAGTCGAACGGCCGCGCCAGCAGCTCCAGGATCGCGACGCACTTGGCCTCGGCCCCCTTGGGCCAGTGAGGATCGCACAACACCACCGCAAACTCATCGCCGCCCAGACGAGCCACCGTGTCGAGCTCGTCGGCGATGCCGACCAGCCGCGTGGCGAACTCGCGGATCAGCTGGTCCCCGGCGAGATGGCCGAGCGTATCATTGACCTGCTTGAAGCGGTCGAGATCGATCAGCAGGAGCGCGACCGAGTTACGCCCTTGCTGATCGCCCAGTGCCTCATGCAACCGCTCATTGAGCAGGGTTCGATTGGGCAGCCCGGTCAGCGCGTCGTGGAACGCCAGATGCGACGCCCTCGCCTGCAACGCCGCTCGCTCCTTGAGCGAGTGGTCGAGCCGCCTGGTCAGCATCAGCATCAGCAAGCCGAGCAGCGTGACCGCTGCCGCATTGATTGGCAGTAGAGTCGACATGATCTGGCTGCCGGGCAATTCCGGGGTCCAGATCAGATAGCCGAGCCGGTCGCCCCACTCGGTTTCCAGCAGCACGGATTGTTCACTGGCCGAGGGATTGTCGGTTCTCGAGAATCTCGGCCGCGCAATCAGATATCGGGACTCAAGCTCCTTGAGAAAGCTTCCATCGAGGTAACGGACGCTGATCAACAGAGGCCAATTGCCGCGAGGTGTCACATAGCCCGGCGTCGACGGTTTGATCAGCATCGCGCTGGCCGCGGCCGGGCGGCCGTCGATCAGCATGAAATGCGTGTCGTGCTCGGCCCGCTCCGTGGTCCGGACCGTCGTCCTCGGGTTGAGCGGATGATTGGCGAGCCGGTCGTGGCGACCGGCATTCCTGATATCGCCGCGAATTGAGTGGACCAGCAGATCCAGGTCCTTGTGAAGCTGCCAGTAACGGTCTGTGGAGACGCGCTTGCCGTCGACCACCGCTTGCACTGGCCGGTCGAACCCGTCGATCAGATAGGCCTCGTCGTGCTGAAAAATGCGATTGAGCCAGCTTCCGACATTGTCGAACAGCCATTGGTGATCCAGCTTGTCGCGGGTCATCTCCAGCGCGCTATTGTCCCAGACCGCGACCGTTTCCTGCTGCAGTGCCAGCTCGTCGAGCGCGATGTCGATCGAATGACGCGCGACGCGGACCTGGCGCTCGACCGAGACGGTGTCGCTGCGCTGAGTGGCCCACAGCAGGCCGCCGACGACGATGGTGGTGAGCGCGAGCATAATGATCAGCGTGCCACGAGACAGCTGGCTGGAAATGCGGCCAGTGGCCTCGGTGCTCACGCGTATCCCCACAATGGCGGCAGTAGCAACCAGTCGTTAAGAAACGGTGATATCTCGGTAAGTTAGCAAGACCTCTACGCCACAACCCTAGTGCTGCGTACCGGCGATCCAATGTTCGATCCGGGTCTTCAGCGATCGGCGTGAAGGGATGAACCCCGGCTGCGGCCCGGCGCCTTGCTCCTCGATCTTGTCGTAGAGCATTAGATTGACAGGCATTTTGGGGCGAAGCGCTTCTCGTCCCCGCATGATGTCCTCCGCCGCGGCGAGGCTGCGGTGAATGTCTTCGGCGGTGAAGGGCTTCATCAGGCAGCCAAGTGCCAGATCCGGCATCGGGAAGTCCGGCGCCTTGCCGGTGATGAAGAAGCAGGGAATGTCGAAATCGCCCATTCTCACCGCGACCGAGAAGCCGGTGGTGCCGTTGGCGAGCCTCAGGTCGACCAGTGCCAGGTCGGGCAGATGGTCGGTGGCAGCGGCGACGGCGCCGTCGAGGTCGTTGGCGGTGGCCACCACCCGGTATCGGGGATTGTCTTCGACCAGATATTTCAGCGTCGTCGCCAGCTGGACATCGTCTTCGACGATCAGGATCTTCAGCACCGCCCCAGGCCTCCCCTCAGATAAGGACAAAATCCTTTTGCCTTAAAGGGATGGTGCTTGATCGCGAGCCAAAGGCGAATCCCCCTTGAACAAGGTTAACGCCAGGAGGATTCAACCGTGCGGCGAGCCGATGGATAAAATTCCGATCGGCCCGAAATCAGGAGCGATAGAAGATGTGGGCGCCGATCTTGTCGACCCGCGTCAGGCGGCGACCCCACGACGGCGCGACATAATCGGCGTGATACCACAGGCATTCGGTGGGCACGCTCTGCACCGCATTGGCGACCGCCAGCCGGGTTACGCCCAGCGCCTTGCGCCAGGCCGCCGAGCTCTGGTCGACCGACGGCATATAGCCGGTGCGCGGGTTGACGAACGAGAATTGCCACGGCTGCTTGACGACCCCGCACCAGCTGGCCGGATATTTGCCGGACATGGCACGGTTCATGATGACCTTGGCGACGGCGAGCTGGCCCTCGAGGCTTTCGCCGCGCGCCTCATGATAGACAGCGACCGCGATGCAGTTCGCTTGCTCGGTAAGCGGCGCCCCGGCGCTGAACTTGTCGACCAGCGCATAAAGCGGCCAGCCGTTGCGCTGCAGCCAACTGGCCTCGCTGGCGACAGCGGCATCGGCACTCACGCCCGCCGCCGGAGCCGCAGCCACCGGGCCGGGCGCGGTCCTGACGACCGCCTGCACCACGGGAAAATTGCTAACCTGCTGGGCCAGGGCCTGGCCCGAACCACCCAAGGTCAACAATACGCCAGCAGACAGAGCCGACGCACTGCCGGCACGCAGAAACTTCTTCAAATTTTCACTCTATTATGGCGGCCGGCCGTCCGTCGATCGCATCTACAAGCATCAAAAGCGCTATTGCGATCGCGGAGGGCTCGTCCGTCTTGCCCCGGGATCCGGCTCCCCAGGCCCCATCAAAGTAGTACTTTGATGGGAACCCGTCTTGGGAAGCACCGCGGACCCACCCGCTTGTTTAAATTGCTGCAGTGCACATAAACGACCCGGCCGAGACCACAATCACCCTATCGGTGAGTTGAGCCCATCGCGGGGTGAACGATTGGAACCCTGAACAAATTGACAGATTTCCCGGGATTTTGACGGCTTGCGCGCCCGCCCGCCGGGGCTGTAAGCGCGGGTCCAAGGAGCACATGCAATGGCCTTTTGGCTGATGAAATCGGAACCATCCAGCTACAGCTGGGACGATCTGGTCCGCGACGGCGGGACGATGTGGGACGGGGTGCGGAACAATGCCGCCCGGCTCCACCTGCGGGCGATGAAGCCCGGCGACCAGGCCTTCTTCTACCACAGCATGGATGAGCGCGCCGTGGTCGGGATCATGAAAATCGCCGGCACCGGCCAGCCCGACGGCGAGGACGGAAGCTGGGTCAAGGTGCCGGTCGAACCGGTCAGGCCGTTCGGCAAACCAGTCACGCTGGCCGCGATCAAGGCCGAGCCCCGGCTCGCCAAGATGGAGCTGATCCGCCAATCCCGCCTGTCCGTCGCCCCAGTTCGCGAGGAGGAATGGAAGCTGATCCTGGAGATGGCCAAGTGAAATTGTTGGTTGCAGCGACTGCCCTTCTCCTGACCGCCGCCGTACCTGTCCCGAGCCGAGCCGAGGGGCCCGCTCCCAGTTATGATTGGAAGCTGACCCCCGCCGGCTGGGGCCCGGTGCGGATCGGCATGAACCGGGATCAGGTGGCGAAGGCGCTGCAGGTCGAGCTCCAGGGGGACGCGTTCGACAACCAGGGCAGCTGCATCGAGCTGTTTCCGGCCAGCGAGGAGCTCAAGGGCACCTATTTCATGTTCCAGGACGGCAAGCTCAGCCGCATCTCGGTCGTGGAAACGGGCAATATCACCACGCCGCGCGGCATCCGGGTCGGCGCGACCGCCGACGAGGTGCGGGCGGCCTATGGCGAGAAGCTGCAGATCGAGCCGCACCATTATGTCGACCTGCCCGCCGAATATCTGACCTATTGGCTGAAGCCCAACACTAGCGGCGTGCGGTTTGAAACCGACGCGCAGCGCAAGGTCGAGACGATCCACGCGGGGAATGACAGTATCGAGCTGGTCGAAGGCTGCGCCTAGCCTTGGCGCGAATCGAGCGTGGCCGCGCTCCGCGGACCCGTGACGGCGCCGCTCGCTGGTGCCCGCCATCGATGGACGGCGAACACCAGCGATCTGCTCACATTTACCTTAGGCCGCGCCTCACAGCAGGAAATCTCCGGAGCTAAAGTTTATCAGTCCGACCACCTGGATGGCGAAATCGGCCACGCCGTCTCCGTTCACGTCACCCATCACGAACGTGTCGCCGTTGGATTGCTCGTAACGCAGCTGACCCGCCGAGCCTGTGAACGCGCTGTTGCCGATAAAGCTGAAAGCCTGGTCGCCGGCAGCATTCATATTCGCATCGACGCCCGTGACTGAGATGCGATCCTTGTCGGCGCGCGAGAAATCGCTGATCACGTCGGCGGCGCCGACCCGGCTGTCGCCAGTCGAGGAGAAGACGAACCGGTCGGCTCCGCCGCCGCCGATCAGGATGTCGCTGCCCAGGCCGCCGGTCAGCGTGTCGTTGCCACTGCCACCGTCAAGGACATCGGCACCGCCGGCGCCGTTGAGCGCGTCGTTTCCGCCGAGCCCACGCAACGTGTCTTCGGCTGCAGTACCGGTCAACGAGTTCGAACCACTCGAGCCAGTCAGCGTCACACCGTCGACGACGTTCGCAACGGATACGGCGAGCAACTGGGTGTCGACGAGCGTGCCATCGCTGACGGTGACCTGCACGTCATAGACATTGTCGGATCCGGCATCGACAGGAGCTTCGAAGTTGGGCGCAGCGACGAACGACAGGGCTCCCGTCGTTGGGTTGATGACGAAATGGCCGGCGTCCGCTCCGCCCGAGATGCTGTAAGTGAGCGAATGGCCCTCCGGGTCACCCGCCGTCACGACCATCACCGAGCTGCCGTTTTCGGCAACTGAAACCGTCGCGGTGCCGCCGCCGCCACCGCTCGTGATTTCCGGAGCCTCGTTCACATCTGAGACACTGATGCTCAGCGTCTGGCGATCGCTGAGACTGCCGTCCGACGCCTCGACCACCACTTCATAGACATTGTCCTGGTCAGCGTCGGTCGCGGCCTCAAAATTAGGCGAGCTGATGAAGGCGATCGCACCCGTTGCCGCATCGATTGTAAATCGATCGGCATCGACGCCGCCGACGATTGCATAGCTCACCGCATCGCCGTCGAGGTCAGTGGCGGCGACCGTGGTCACCGCCTGCGTATTCTCGCTTACCGTCAGGGAGCCGCTGTCTCCGCCTCCGTCCGAAGTGATGGCGACGCCCTCATTTTCGTTCGTCACCACGATCTCGACGCGCTGCTCGACGACGTTCGTGCCGTCGCTTGCGGAGACGGTGAGCGTGTAGAAATTATCCTCGCCGAGATCGGCAGGGGCCTCGAAGTCGGGCGAGGTGATGAACGTCAAGGCGCCGGTGTTCGCATCGATGGCGAACAGGCCGGCATCATTGCCGCCCGCAATCGCATAGCTGATCGCCGGGCCATCGGCATCGGTTGCGACGATCGTCGTTACCGCGGTTCCATTTTCGGCGCGGGTCAGCGACAGGGTCGTACCGCCGGAAAGGACCGGTGCCTCGTTAACGTTGGAAACGGTGACCGAAACTGCCTGGCTATCGCTCAGCTGGCCGTCGCTGGCGGTGACGACCACATCATAGACATTGTCGCCATTGGCGTCGGCGGGCGCTTCATGGTCAGGCGCGCTGACAAAGCTCAGCGCCCCGGTGGTCGCATCGATCGCGAACAGCGCGGCATCGGCGCCGCCGACGATTGCATAGCTCACCTGGTCGCCATCGAGGTCGCTGGCGGCAACCGTGGTGACCGCTTGAGAATTCTCGTTCACTGTCAGAGAGGCGCTGTCTCCGCCGCCGTCCGAAGTGATCGCGACGCCCTCATTCTCATTCGTCACCACGATTTCGACCCGTTGCTCGACAAAGTTGGTGCCGTCGCTCGCCGAAACGGTGAGGGTGTAGAAATTGTCTTCCGCGAAATCGGCCGGGGCCTCGAAGTCGGGCGAGCTGATGAACGTCAAGGCGCCGCTGTTCGCATCGATGGCGAACAGGCCGGCATCATTGCCTCCTGCGATCGCATAGGTGATCGACGGACCATCGACATCGGTCGCACTGATCGTCGTTACCGCGGTTCCATTCTCGGCATGGGTCAGAGACAGGGTCGTGCCGCCGGAAAGGACCGGTGCTTCGTTGACGTTGGAAACGGTGACCGAAACTGCCTGGCTGTCGCTCAGCTGGCCGTCGCTGGCGGTGACGACCACATCATAGACATTGTCGCCATTGGCGTCGGCGGGCGCTTCATGATCGGGCGCGCTGACGAAACTCAGCGCCCCGGTGGTCGCATCGATCGCGAACAGCGCGGCATCGGCGCCGCCGGTGATCGAGTAGACCAGCGCAGCGAGCTCGGGATCGTCGGCGACGACGGTCGTCACGGCCGTGCCGTTCTCGTCAACCGCAAGCGTCGCCGAGGCGCCGCCGCCGTTCGAGGTAATCGCCACCGGCTCGTTGATGTCCCGGATATGCAGCGTCACGTGCAGCACGTCGCTGAACGTGCCGTCGCTGGCGATTACGTCGAAGACGTAGCTGTTGGTGCCCTGCGCGCTGCCCGGCGCTTCGTAGTCGGGCGCCATCAGGAATTGCACGAGGCCGGTCGCCGGATCGATCGTGAGGAGGGCGGCGTCCTGCCCTGCGAGACTGAGCACGAGGGCATCACCGTCGGCGTCGGTCGCGCCGAGGTTGAAAAAGCTGGTGTAGTTTTCGGACTGCGAGGAAACGATGGTGTCGCTCTGGAAGGGAGTCAACACCGGCGCGTTGTCGTTGAGGCCGGTGACCGTGACGGCCAGCGTCTGGGTGTCGAGCGCCGAGCCGTCCGAAGCGGCGACGACGACCTCGTAGACATTGTCGGCGTCGGCGTCGGTCGGCGCCTCATGGTCGGGCGCGGCCGCGAACGACAGAGCGCCGGTCTGCGCGTCGATCTGGAACCAGTTGGCATCGGCACCGCCGACGATCGAGAAGCTGATCAGATCGGAATCCGACGCGGCGACACTTGTGACCGCCTGCGCGTTCTCGGCAACCGAGAGGCTTGCCGTGTCACCGCCGCCATCGGAGGTGATGACCGGCGCGTCGTTTCCGGCGACGACCGTCACCAGCAACGTCTGCTGGTCACTCAGCTCGCCGTCGCTGGCGCGCACGATGACCTCGTAGACGTTGTCGCCGTTGCTGTCGGTCGGATTGGCGACTTCGGGCGCGGAAACGAATGTGAGCGCACCGCTGCTCGCATTGATGGCGAACTTCGCCGCATCGGCGCCGCCGACAATCGTGTATTGAATCGCCTGCCCGCCGCCCGCGTCGCCGGCATGGACCGCGGTCACTGCGGTCTGGTCTTCGGTCGCGGTTACGTCGGCATTGTCACCACCGCCGTTGGAGTCGATGACCGGCGCGACATTGGCGCTGAGGATCTGCGCCTCGATCGTGACCGCGCCGCTCGCGCTTGGCTCGTTGACCCAGGTGGCGATGACAGAGCCGTCGGCCAGGGTCGCCAGCGACGGCATGCCCTGCCAGCCCGAGGTCAGCGTGTTGACGAGGAATTCGCTTCCGACCTTGACGCCGGTCGCGGTGAAAACCTGCGCCTTGATGGCTGCGTAGCTGGGATCGCCCGCGGAATAGGCGTCGTCGGTCCGCCATCCGACGATGAAGCCGCCGTCCGCGGTGCCGGTGGCGCTCGGCTGCAGCTGCGAGGCATAGGTCTGCGTGTTGACGCGGAATTCGGAGCCGACCTTGGCGCCTGTGGCGCTGAACACCTGGCCCATGATCGCACCGTCCGAGTCCCCGCTCGTGGAGGCGGTCCGCCACGTGACGACGAAGCCGCCGCCGCTGAGCCCGGTGACCGACGACCATGCCTGCGCGTCGGAGGCCGCCGGGTGGACCTGGATGTCGCTCGTCACCGCCGTGCCCGACGCGTTGAACAGCCGCGCGCGGATATCGCCGCCGTTGGCCGGATCGCTCCAGGTCACGACGAAGTTGCCGTTGGCAAGCGCCGTCACGTCGGACGCCGATTGCGCGCCGGTGATGCTGTTGTTGGCGCGAAATTCACTGCCGACCTTGACGCCGGACGCGTCGAAGACCTGCGCCTTGATGTCATAGTCGCCCGACGCGTTGCTGGTCCAGGTCGCAACGAACCCGCCTCCCGCTAGCGCGGTGATCTCGGGCGAAGTCTGCTCCCCGGTCGTCAGCGTGTTAAGCACGAACTCGCCGCCGATCGCGGTGCCCGAATGGCTGAATAGCTGCGCCTTGACCGCGCTGCCGCTGCCGTCCTGGGCAGTATCCTGCGAAGACCAGGAAACGACGAAGCTGCCGTCGGTGAGCGTGGTGACGGCAGGCTCGCGCTGCTCATGGAAGCCCGCTGAGTTGACGGTGAATTCGGTGCCGAGCTTGCTACCGTCGGCCGCGAACAATTGCGCCTTGATCTCGCTGCCGTTGCCCTCAGGCCCATCGCGCGTGACCCAGACGACGACGAAATTCCCATCCGAGAAGGTGGCCACCGTGGGCGCGATCGAGCCGCTTTGCGTGAAGCCCGAAGGCAAGGGGTTCGCCACAAGCCCCGTGCTGACCGCAAACTCGTTGCCGTCCTTGAAATAGGTAACCATTCTTGCCCCCCCTTACTGGCAACAGCAGGCACCAAGGAACTCCGCGCCCTCGGCCAGGACTTCGCTTATGTCCCGATACCCCCGTTACGCACACAGATTAGTGCTGGGTAGCAATGTATCCAAGAAAAATGACGGCGCAACGACGATTTAAAGTTAATGTGGTCGATACATATACTTTGGCTTACTTGGCCCGCCCGCCTTGCAACGAAGCGAACATCGACTGCGAGTGGCGCGTTAAGCCGCCTCGCTCCTCCGCGACTGCCGCTTCCGCTCGTGCGGGTCGAGGAAGCGTTTGCGGATGCGGATCGCCTTGGGGGTGACCTCGACCAGCTCGTCGTCCTGGATGTAGGCGATCGCCTGCTCCAACGTCATCCGCCGTGGCGGGGTCAGGCGGATGCCTTCGTCCTTGGGCCCGGAGGCGCGGAAGTTGGTGAGCTGCTTGGACTTCAAGGGATTGACCTCAAGGTCCTGGATCTTGGCGTTTTCGCCGATCACCATGCCCTCATAGAGCATCTCACCGGGGGTGATGAACAGGATGCCCCGATCCTCGAGCGCGCTCAGCGCATAGGCGACCGCCGGGCCCTGCTCCATCGAGATCAGCACGCCGTTCTGGCGGCCGCTGATCGGGCCCTTGTAGGGGCCATATTTCTCGAACAGCCGGTTCATGATGCCGGTGCCGCGGGTATCGGACAGGAATTCGCCATGATAGCCGATCAGGCCGCGCGACGGGGCCGAGAAGGTCAGCCTGGTCTTGCCGCCGCCCGACGGGCGCATGTCGGTCATCTCCGCCTTCCTCAGCGCCATCTTGTCGATGACGGTGCCGCTATGCTCGTCGTCGACGTCGATAACGACGGTCTCATAAGGCTCCTCGCGGCCATTGGGGCCGTCGCGGAACAGCACGCGCGGGCGGCTGATCGACAGCTCGAAACCCTCGCGGCGCAGAGTCTCGATCAAGACACCGAGCTGGAGCTCGCCGCGGCCTGCGACTTCGAAGGCGTCGCCGCCCTGGGTCTCGCTGAGCCGGATCGCGACATTGCCCTCGGCCTCGCGCTCGAGCCGGTCGCGGATCACGCGGCTCTGGACCTTGTCGCCGTCCTTGCCGGCGAACGGGCTGTCGTTGACGGCAAAGGTCATGCTGAGCGTCGGCGGGTCGATCTCGCGCGCATGGAGCGGCTCGGTGATGCCGGTTTCGCCGATGGTGTTGGAGACGGTCGCCTTCATCAGGCCGGCGATGGCGACGATGTCGCCCGCCTGCGCCGTGTCGACCGGCACGCGATCGAGCCCGCGGAAGGCGAACACCTTGGTCGCGCGGCCGTCCTCGACGACATTGCCGTTCACGTCCATCGCCCGGATCGGCATGTTGACGTTGAGCGTCCCGCTCTCGATCCGGCCGGTGAGGATGCGGCCGAGGAAGGGGTCGCGGTCGAGCAGCGTGGTCAGCATCTTGAATTCGCCGGCGGTGTCGAGGCCCGGCGGCGGGACATGGCTGACGATGGTTTCGAACATCGGCGTCAGGTCGCCTTCGCGAACATCATCGGTGGTGCCGGCATAGCCCGCGCGGCCGCTCGCATAGAGCGTCGGGAAGTCGAGCTGCTCGTCGCTGGCTTCGAGGTTCAAGAACAGCTCGAACACCTCGTCGAGCACTTCCGCCGGCCGCGCGTCGGGTCGGTCGATCTTGTTGACCACGACTATGGGCTTCAAGCCCAGGCTAAGCGCCTTGCCGGTCACGAACTTGGTCTGCGGCATCGGGCCTTCGGCCGCATCAACCAGCAGGATTACCCCGTCGACCATCGACAGGATGCGCTCGACCTCGGCGCCGAAATCGGCGTGGCCCGGCGTATCGACGATGTTGATGTGCGTGGTCTCGCCCTTTCCGTCGGTCCACTCAACCGAGGTGCATTTGGCGAGGATGGTGATCCCCCGCTCCTTCTCCAGGTCGCTGCTGTCCATCGCGCGTTCCTCGACGCGCTGGTTGTCGCGAAAGGTGCCCGACTGGCGGAAAAGTTGGTCGACGAGCGTGGTCTTGCCATGATCGACGTGGGCGATGATCGCCACGTTCCTGAGGTTCATTATCGATGTCCGTTGAAAGAGTTGGCGCGCCCCTACAGGAATTGCTGCGATGCGGCAATGGCATCTCCCGGTGGGTTCGAGCGTTTTTGGCGCTATTCAGTAGGAGAGTTGCCATGCCCCGTGGAGACAAGGGCGCTTACACCGGCAAGCAAAAGCGCAAGGCCGAGCATATCGCCGAGGGCTATGAGGACCGCGGAGTTTCGAAACGCGAGGCCAAGAGCCGTGCCTGGGCGACGGTCAACAAGGAATCGGGCGGCGGCAAGCAGTCCGGATCGGGCCGCGGCAAGACCGAAAGCCGTGCCTCGTCGCGCAAGGGTGGCGCGACCTCGTCGAGCCGCAGCGCTGCCGCCAAGAAGGGCTGGGAGACCAGGCGCCGGCGCGGCAACGCGTGAACCACATTCGTCACCCCGGACTTGATCCGGGGTCTGCCTTCACTTGCCGTGCC
>JALYNQ010000013.1 GCA_030773115.1 Pseudomonadota bacterium | reverse complement strand
CGAAGCCGCCGCTGACCGCGATCTTCTCCGGCGCCGCTCCGGCGGTGCGGTAGACCGCAAGCTCGCCGTCGCGAAGCGTGCTCATATAGGGCGCGTGGCCGGCCAAAACGCCGAATTCGCCCTCGGTGCCGGGCACCACGACCATGTGGACGTCCTCGGACAGGACGAGCTTCTCGGGGGTCACCAGCTCGAAATGCAAGTCAGCCATGGGTCGTTTTTCCCTGAATCACGGCGTCGAACGCGCTGGTCGCTGCGTCGAACTTGTCCCGGCAGCCGGGATTGCAGAAGCCGACGACCTCGCCGCGGTAATGCGTCAGGCTGTCGGTGCTGACCGGCTTGCCGGACCAGGGGCAAGTGTCGTTGACGACATCTTCGAGGCGCGGCGCATCGGCCATCAGGCGTCCTCGGCCAGCTTCTCGGCCTTGGCGACCGCTTCCTCGATGCCGCCGACCATGTAGAAGGCGGCTTCGGGCAGGTGGTCATATTCGCCGTTCACCACCGCCTTGAACGAGCGGATCGTGTCCTCGACCGCCACGAACTTGCCGGGGATGCCGGTGAACACCTCGGCAACGTGGAACGGCTGGCTGAGGAAGCGCTGGATCTTGCGGGCGCGGCTGACGGTCAGCTTATCCTCTTCTGAAAGCTCGTCCATGCCGAGGATGGCGATGATGTCCTGCAGGCTCTTGTACTTTTGGAGCGTCTCCTGGACGGCGCGGGCGGTCTCGTAATGCTCCTGGCCCACCGTGCGCGGCTCGAGCACGCGGCTGGTCGAATCCAGCGGGTCGACCGCCGGGTAGATACCGAGCTCGGAGATGGCGCGCGACAGCACGGTCGTCGCGTCGAGGTGGGCGAAGGAAGTCGCCGGCGCCGGGTCGGTCAAGTCGTCGGCCGGCACGTAGATCGCCTGCACCGAGGTGATCGAGCCCTTGTTGGTCGAGGTGATCCGCTCCTGCAGCGCGCCCATGTCGGTGGCCAGGGTCGGCTGATAGCCCACCGCCGACGGGATGCGGCCCAAGAGCGCCGAAACTTCCGAACCCGCCTGGGTGAAGCGGAAGATGTTGTCGACGAAGAACAGCACGTCCTGGCCCTCGACATCGCGGAAATATTCAGCCTGGGTCAGGCCGGACAGGGCGACGCGGGCGCGCGCTCCCGGCGGCTCGTTCATCTGGCCGAACACCAGCGCCACCTTGGACCCTTCGGAGATGGCGTTACCATCCTTGTCCTTGGCGATGACGCCCGCGTCGAGGAACTCGTGATAAAGATCGTTGCCCTCGCGGGTGCGCTCGCCGACGCCGGCGAACACCGAGGTGCCGCCATGGCCCTTGGCGATGTTGTTGATGAGCTCCTGGATCAGCACGGTCTTGCCGACGCCGGCGCCGCCGAACAGGCCGATCTTGCCACCCTTGGCATATGGGGCGAGCAGGTCGATGACCTTGATGCCGGTGACCAGGATCGAGCTTTCGGTCGACTGGTCGACGAAGGCGGGGGCCTCGGCATGGATCGGAGCGAAGGTGTCGGCGCCGATCGGGCCGCGCTCGTCGATTGGCTCGCCGATGACGTTCATGATGCGGCCGAGGGTCTTCGGGCCGACCGGCACCTGGATCTGCGAGCCGGTCGCGGTGACCTTCTGGCCACGGGTGAGGCCCTCAGTCGCGTCCATGGCGATTGTGCGGACAATATTCTCGCCGAGGTGCTGGGCGACCTCGAGCACCAGGCGGTTGCCATTATTGTCGGTCTCGAGCGCCGCCAGGATCGGCGGCAGCTCGCCTTCGAACGACACGTCGACGACGGCGCCGATGATCTGCGCGACCCGACCGACTAGGTTGCCGCCAGTGGTGGGGGACTTGGGGGCAGGCGTCGTCTTGGGCGTGGCGGCCTTCTTGGTGCGGGTCTTGGGCTCAGCGGCGGTAGCCATGGTCATCAGTCCTCTTAAGGTCCGTTAGAGCGCTTCGGCGCCCGAAATGATTTCGACGAGTTCGGTGGTGATCGCCGCCTGGCGCTGGCGGTTGTACTGGATCGACAGGCGATTGATCATGTCGCCCGCGTTGCGCGTCGCATTGTCCATCGCGGTCATCTGCGAGCCGTAGAAGCCGGCCGCGTTCTCCAGCAGCGCGCGGTAGATCTGGATTGCGACGTTGCGCGGAAGCAGGTCGGCGAGGATCGCTTCCTCATCGGGCTCATATTCGACCGCAGACGCGGCGATATTGGACTTGTCGTTGGCGGCCGGGGCGGCCGGCACGACCGGGATGATCTGGTCGACGCGCGGCTCCTGCGCTAGCACCGAGCGGAACTCGCTGTATGCGAGGTGCACGACATCGAACTGCTTGCCTTCGAACCGGTCGATCAGATCGTCGGTGATCGCCTGCGCGTCCGCATAGGCCGGTGTCTTCATCGCGCTGGTGTCATATTCGCTGACGATTGCCTTGGGGAAGGCGCGGCTGATGACCGGCTTTCCCTTGCGGCCGACGATGTAGAACAGGACCGTCTTGCCCTGGCCCTGCAGTTGCTCGGCCTTCTTGCGCGCGGCGCGGACGATGTTGGTGTTGAACGCGCCGGCCAGGCCGCGGTCGCCGGTGGCGAGCACGATCAGATGGGTCTCGTCCTTGCCGGTGCCGGCAATCAGTTTGGGCGACTGCGGGCCGACCGTAATGCGGGTCGCAAGCGAACCGACGACGTGGCTCAGCCGGGTCGAATAGGGACGGCCGGCCTCGGCGCTCGACTGCGCCCGGCGCAGCTTCGCCGCGGCGACCATCTTCATCGCCTTGGTGATCTTCTGCGTCGACTTCACCGAGCCGATGCGAAGCTTCAATGACTTGAGGCTGGCCATTCTTTGTTAGCTCCGGGAAAGGGCGAGCTTGCCCGCCAGGCCAATGAATACCGCGCCGAGAACGCCTTCGATCCAGCGCATCAGGTTGCTTTCGCGGATCACTGCGCCCGTGCTCGCGGCGCCCAGCGCAACGACGCTCAGCCACGCCCCGCCGATCAAATAGTGAATGCCGATCAGAAGCATGCCGAGCAAGGGCGCCTGCGGGCCGGTGCCGACGAATTGGGGCAGGGCGGCCAGATAGAACAGCGCGACCTTGGGGTTGAGGGCGTTGGTCAGCAGGCCCTGGCGGTAGGGAGCGCCGAGCCGAGCGGCTCCAGGCGCGGCTTGAGGCGACCGCTTGACCGCGCCAACGATCAGCTTGGCTCCAAGCCAGGCGAGATAGACGGCGCCTACCGTCTTCACTATCAGGAACACCGTCGGCGAAGCGTTAAGCAGGCTGAGCAGGCCGAGCCCGAGAAGCAGCATGTACCAGAGCCCGCCGGTAACAATGCCGGCGATTGCGGCGAGGCCGGCTCGCACTCCGCCTCGTGCGGAGTGGCCCATGACCAGCAACGTGTCAGGGCCTGGCGTCACCGAGACCGCCAGCGCTAGCGCCGACCAGGCGAGGAGGAGGGAGGCGAGACCCACCGATCGGCCTTAAGCAAACTGCTTGCCGAAGGTCGAAAGCGCGTCCTTCAGCTTGGCGGCGGTATCGTCGTCGAGCGTCTTGGTGTCGCGGATCGTCTTCAAAATGTTGCCATGCTCGGTGCGAAGGAAGCTCAACATCGCCGCTTCGTACCGAGTGACCGCCTTGACATCGACGCTGTCGACGAAGCCTTGGGTGCCGGCGTAGATCGAAGCGACCTGCTCCTCGACCGGCATCGGCTGATACTGCGGCTGCTTCAACAGCTCGGTCAGCCGCGCGCCGCGAGCCAGCAACTTCTGAGTCGAGGCATCAAGGTCCGAGCCGAACTGGGCGAAGGCGGCCATTTCGCGATACTGGGCGAGCTCCAGCTTGATCGAGCCGGCGACCTTCTTCATCGCCTTGGTCTGCGCGGCCGAGCCGACACGGCTGACGCTGAGGCCGACGTTAATCGCCGGGCGGATGCCCTGGTAGAAGAGGTCGGTCTCGAGGAAAATCTGGCCGTCGGTGATCGAGATGACGTTGGTCGGGATATAGGCCGACACGTCGCCCGCCTGGGTCTCGATGACCGGCAGCGCGGTCAGCGAGCCGTTGCCGTTGGCGTCGTTCATCTTCGCCGCGCGCTCGAGCAGGCGCGAGTGGAGGTAGAAGACGTCGCCCGGATAGGCCTCGCGGCCCGGCGGACGGCGCAGCAGCAGCGACATCTGGCGATAGGCAACCGCCTGCTTGGAGAGGTCGTCGTAGACGATCACGGCGTGCATGCCGTTGTCGCGGAAAAACTCGCCCATGGCGCAGCCGGTGTAGGGCGCGAGAAACTGCAGCGGCGCCGGCTCCGACGCGGTGGCAGCGACCACGATCGAATATTCCATCGCGCCATTCTCTTCGAGCGCGCGGACGATCTGGGCGACGGTCGAGCGCTTCTGGCCGACAGCGACGTAGATGCAGTAGAGCTTCTGGCTCTCGTCCTTGCCGGCGTTGGCCTGCTTCTGGTTGATGAAGGTGTCCAGCGCGACCGCGGTCTTGCCGGTCTGGCGGTCGCCGATGATCAGTTCGCGCTGGCCGCGTCCGATCGGCACCAGCGCGTCCAATGCCTTCAGCCCCGTCTGGACCGGCTCATGCACCGACTTGCGCGGGATGATGCCCGGCGCCTTGACCTCGACGCGGCGACGCTCCGCGCCCTCGATCGGGCCCTTGCCGTCGATCGGGTTGCCAAGCGCGTCGACCACGCGGCCGAGCAGGCCCTTGCCGACCGGTACGTCGACGATGGTGCCGGTGCGCTTGGCGGTCGAGCCTTCCTTGATCGCGGCGTCCGAGCCGAAGATCACGACGCCGACATTGTCGCTCTCCAGGTTGAGCGCCATGCCCTTGGTGCCGTCCTCGAACTCGACCATCTCGCCCGCCTGGACGTTGTCGAGACCGTGAATGCGGGCGATGCCGTCGCCGACCGACAGCACGCTGCCGACTTCGGAGACCTGCGCGTCGGCGTCGAAATTCGCGATCTGGTCGCGGATGACGCGGGAGATTTCAGCGGCGCGGATATCCATGTTCAGCCTTTCATCGCTTGCGCGAGCGTGTTGAGTTTGGTGCGGATCGAGGCGTCGATCATCTGGCTGCCGTGCCGGATGATGATTCCTCCGAGGATTTCAGGTTCGACCTTGGCGTCGATCGCAACTTCGCGGCCGAGCCGGGCCTTGAGGTTGGCTTTGAGTCTCGCGACCTGGTCGTCGTTCAGCGGATGGGCGGACGTCACCTCTGCCGTAGTCTCGCCGCGATGGGCGGCGGCGAGCTGGCGGACCGCCTTGATCACGGCCTTTAGCTCGGAAAGGCGGCCATTATCGGCCAGCACGCCAAGGAACTTGGCGGTGATCGGGTCGACGCCGAGCGCCGGGGTCAGCGCGCGGACGGCCTTGCCGGCGTCGGCGCGGCCGATCAGCGGGCTGGTCACCAAGGTACGGAAATCGGCCGATTCGGTCATCGCCGCCTCGAGCGAATCAAGGCTGCGAGTCACTGCGTCGATCTGCTTTTCGTCACGGGCAAGGCCGAACAGGGCGGTGGCGTAACGCCCCGCTAAGCTGGCCTGAATGCCGCCGGAATTCTCCACGCGCTCGAAGCTCCAGAACTTAGAATTTTGACCATGCGATAAACGGGGCGCAGCAGCCGCAAAACCGCGCGCCCCCCATGGGTTGGCGCGCCCCTAGCAGGGGGTCGCGGGGGATGCAAGGAGGGTATCGTCATTGCGAGCGGAGCGAAGCAATCCAGCTTCGTGCCTAGATTGCCGCGTCGGCTATGGCTCCTCGCAATGACGGGATACTTTGGGCGCAAGCGGCGGGAAGCCGGCGGCAATCGGCTCCAATAATGCGAGATCCATGACTTACAAAATCACTGGCCTGGCGCCCTCGCAATTCGCCCATCTCGTCGGCCTCAGCGAAGAGGAGCTTGCCCGTCATGGCGCGGTCCGCATGACTGCCGATGCCAGGCCCAATTTTCCCTGTCGGGTGACGCTGGACGACGTGGAGGTCGGAGAGACGCTGCTGCTAGTCAATCATGTCTCCCACGACGGAGAAAATCCCTATCGCGCGAGCCATGCCATCTTCGTCAGCGAGAGCGCGACCGAGGCGGCAATCTATGAAGGCAGAATTCCGCCGGCGCTTGACCGCCGAGTCTTGTCGCTGCGTGCGTTCGACCGGAACGGGATGATGACCGATGCAGCGCTAATCCAGCCGGGCGAGGCTGACGCAGTCATTCGCAGGCTGCTGGGAAATTCCGCAGTCGACCATATCGACGCCCACAACGCCACCCGCGGCTGCTTCGCGGCCCGGGTCGACCGGGCCTAGATTTCGCGAGTGTAAAAGTGGGTCCAGGGCGTGTCGGCATAATCGCCGAAAGCCCCGGATCGTCCGAAGCCATTCTTCTCATAGAGACGGTTGGCGGCCGCGAACTGATCGGTCGAGCCGGTCTCCAGGCTGATCCGGGTCATGCTCGACCGCCGGGCTACCGCCAACAGGTGATCGAGCATAGCCTGGCCAACGCCACGACCCAGCGCCGCATCCGCTGTACGCATCGACTTCACCTCGCCATGGCCGGGCTCGAGCTGCTTGAGCGCACCGCAGCCGAGCAATGTGCCATCCTCTCGCAGGGTGAAGAAGCGGATGGCCGGATTCCTCAGCCCATCGATCGGCAGCACATGACAGGCTTCGGGCGGCGACCCGGCCCGCATCTCGGCGAAATGCTGATCGAGCAGGGCGCGGACGTCGTCACGATCAAGCTCACCCTCGTGAATAGTCCAATTGGCCAATGTCCCCTCCACGTCATGCTGAACTTGTTTCAGCATCCATCTTGCAGCCCACACCGCCATTCCCGAAATGGACCCTGAAACGAATTCAGGGTGACGGCCTTTGGGGCCATCGCTTTGACCGCAAGCCACGGGAAGCGCGACCTAGGGCGGCTCCCTATGTTAGGTCCATGCTGATGCGAACAATTGACATTGATGCCGCCTGGGCCGCCTTCGAGCGCCGCGACCGGAGTTGGGACGGGCGGGTGATCGGTGCCGTGAAAACCACCGGCATCTACTGCAAGCCCAGCTGTCCGGCGCGGCGTCCGAAGCGAGAGAATGTCGAATTCTATCTCGATGGGGAATCCGCTCGCGCCGCCGGCTTTCGGCCATGCCTGCGCTGCAAGCCCGACGAGGTCGGCCGTGACCGCGAGGCGGTGGCCAGGGCCATCCAGCTGATCGAACAGGCCGAGGAACCGCCACGATTGGGCGAGCTGGCCGATGCGGTCGGTTATGCCGAGCATCATTTCCAGCGGATATTCACCCGCGACATGGGCGTATCGCCCGCGGCCTATGCCCGCGCGATCCGCGCGCGCCGCGCCGAACAGCATCTCGAAGAGGACAAGAGCGTGACCGAAGCCATTTACGACGCCGGCTATGCCGCCCCCAGCCGCTTCTATGCCGACGCCAGGGAGAGGCTCGGCATGACTCCTTCGGCCTGGCGCGACGGCGGCCGGGGAGAGACGATCCGCTACGTGGTGACGGACAGCCCGCTCGGCCCGCTGCTGGTTGCCGCGACGACCAAGGGTATTTGCCGGCTTACATTCGACGAGGATGAAAGCGCGCTCCGCCGCCGCTTCCCCAACGCCGACATCCGCCCCGACGACGGCACCATCGCGCCCTGGGTGGAGGGCGCTCTGGCGGCGATCAATGCCCCGCAATCCGCGCCCGAACTGCCAATCGACGTCCATGGCACGGCGTTCCAGGAGGCGGTGTGGCGCGAACTGCGCAAAATCCCACTGGGAGAAACGCGCAGCTACGCCGACATCGCCAGGGCGGTCGGCGATCCGAACGCGACGCGGGCCGTCGGCACCGCCAACGGCAAGAATCCGATCGCCGTGCTGGTGCCCTGCCACCGCGTGATCCGATCGGACGGGACGCTGGGTGGCTATGCTGGCGGCCTCGACCGCAAGAAGCAGCTACTGGCAGCGGAGGGGGCTGCGCTGCCGCAGCCGGATCTCAACCTTTAATCACCTGGATCCGCCGCTCGCCGATTCTTCATTCGATGCGCGAGCCAGTGCCTCTAGCGCCGCTTTCCGGTCTTTCGCTTCCAAGTGCGCGATAACGGCCCGGGCCTGTTCGGCGGACTTTCCGCCGTGTGGATTATAGGCAATCGGCAGCAGCTCCTGGCGGGCGTTGGACAGCTTGCCCTCGTTGATGAAGGCGAGCGCGGACATGGACCTCACCATCCCGTCCTGCGGAGCCAGCACCGACGCGTAGTGCAGAGCGGCGATTGCATTAGCGCTGGGCGCTTTGCCCTCCTGCCGGAAGCTGTCAAAATAAAGGAACAGGGGTTCAGGGTCTTCCGTGTCGATCTTGTTGGCAGCCAGATAAGCATCGCGGGCAGCCGAGAAGCTGGCACCTGCCTCGCCCTTCTTGGCCAGCTCGATCAGCGCCCGTCCCTTGTAGGTCAACGCTTCGACCATCCGTGGGTCGAGTTTCACGGCGGCCTCCGCGGCGGCAAGCGCGGCCTTGAAATTGCTGACGTCGAACTCCGCCTCGGCCCGCGTGACCTGGACCAGAGCGTCTTGGGGATAGCGTGCGGCAAGTGGCCGCACCTTTTCGACCACCGTCCTCGCCTGCGCCTCGTGGACGCCCCGCTTGGAGATGATCCGCCAGGGCATGACTTCGGAGGCGCCCTGGCTAAGCCGCGAAATTTCGATCGGGCCGATTTTCAGTGATTCGCCCTTGACCCAAACCGCTGACAGCTTGCGCCGCCGGACATAGGAACTCAGTTCCCGATCCAGCTGCTTGAGATCGCCGAATGCCTCTCTGGCCGCCTGAGCCATGGTCCGGCCGTTCGCGAGCTTGTCGAGATAGGAAGCGAGCTGACCTTTTCGGCTCGGCTCCAACGTTAGATAGTGCGTGAGCAGCCAGCCGCGCGCGTAGATAGATTCGCGTTCGGCCCCCGTCATCTTGGCCGGCTGATCCTCGAGCACTTCACGGACGGTCAGGCCATCGGAGCTGAAGAGGCCGAAGGCCCGGTGGGCGGGAGACTTGCCCAGAACGACCGATTGGTCCTTTTCGAACACGGCCGTGCTGAACAGCTCGGCGAAGCCCTCGATGAACCAGTTCGGGAAGGGAATGTTCGCCTGCTGGAACATGATGTGGTGGGCATATTCGTGGAAAAACACCGTCGTCGCGTTCAAGCCCCATGAGCTTTGCTCGTCGGCCCTGGCGGGTACGAACGCATAGGACCCGCTGTAGCGCGGAATGTAGAAGCCATAGACCGAGTCACTGCCACTACGATGCAGGCGCTGGACCGCGTCGACGGACCTGACCACGATCACGGTAAGTCGATTGCCGTCGCCAAGGGCTGGGTCATCCGATCCGCGCACCCTGCGGACCGCCTGATCGAAGCGCTCGAGCTTCTCGGCGAACTCTCGCAGCTGTTCGGGCTTCTGTTCGGAATAAATGACGAAATGTTTGCTACTTGCCTTGTGCCAGGCGGCTTCGGCGCTTCCCGCCAGAGCGGCAATCGACGCTGCCGCGAGCAGCGCATACGCGATGGACTTCATTCGACCCCCTTCGATCCGGCATCTGGAGGCTAGCGCGTGCCGAAAAGCGGACGCAAGTGACGAAAAGGTCACAGGAAGCTGTAAGGATCGACGTCGACTGCAACCCGGACCTTGTTCGACCAGTCGAGGCCGCCCAGCCAGTCGCGGATCACATCCTGGACGTCGAGCTTGCGCGCGGCGTGGACCAGTAGCCGCTGCCGGTGGCGGCCGCGCAGCATGGCCAGCGGGGCGGGGGCGGGGCCCGAGCTGCCGATCGACGTCCATGGCACGGCCTTCCAGGAAGCCGTGTGGCGCGAGCTGCGCCGCATTCCGCTGGGCGAGACGCGCAGCTATGCCGATATCGCGCGGGCGGTCGGCGATCCCAAGGCGACCCGCGCGGTCGGAACCGCGAACGGCTCCAACCCGGTCGCGGTGCTGGTGCCCTGCCATCGGGTGATTCACTCCGACGGGACGCTCGGCGGCTATGCCGGCGGGCTCGACCGCAAGAAGTAGCTCCTCGCCGCTGAAGGGGCGACGATCCTCCAGCCGGATCTCAACCTTTAGGCTTTTCGGCCTCTTCGGCGGCTTGTCCCGCCGTATCCAGCACCAGAAGTGCACCCTTGCTGTCCCCGGCCGACATGGCCGCCATGACCTTCGCCGAGATCTCCCTCATCGCCGCCGGGGCGTGAGGCTGGAAGGCAAGCGGTCCGAACATTGTTTTCGCTTCCGCCACCCGCCCGTCGGTCAGCAACTGCCGAACAGCATTGAACCTGAGCCCCTCATCCTGCGGCGCAAGTACGACCGAATAGAGCAGTGCCTCGATCGCATTGCTGGTCGGCCGTTCGCCCGATTCCGCAAAGGACTGGTAGAAGAGCATCAGCGGTTCGGCATTCTCCGTGTCGAGCTTGTTGGCCCGACTGAACCAGCCGCGGGCTTCCTTCCAATTGGCTTGCTTGGCCGCCTTGGCGAGTTCCATCCGCGCGCGCCCTTTGTAAATCAGGGCGTGCACATGGTTGGGGTCTTTCGCCAGGGCCCGGTCGGCTGCGGCGTCGGCGGCGGCAAAATTGCCGGCGTCATATTCCGCTTCGGCAAGCGCCGACTGGACGGCGGGGTCGTCGGCATAGGGCGCGGCCGTCTTGCGTGCATCCGCCGCGACGATGGGCGCTGTCTTTTCATCGACCCCGCGCTTCGATCGAGTGCGGACATCCATGATCGCCGCCTCGCCGGCGCCAAGCTGGCGGATCGCGATGTTGCCAAGCGCGAGCGTGGCCCCATTGACCCGCAGGGCGCTGAGTCGCCCTCGCTTGTAGCGCTCCAGCTCGCGGTCGAGCGCCTTCAGGTCGCCGAAAGCGGCCTCGGCCGCCGAGGCCGCGGCCTCGCCCTTCTGGATGGCATCGATGTACCGCGACAGTTGCCCCCGCCGGCTGGGCTCGAAGCTCAGATAATGGGTCAGCAGCCAACCCATCCCATAGAGAAGGTCGGTCTTCTCATCGTTGAGCTTGGCATAAGTCACGCCGACCATTTGCTCGAGCGACAGGCCTTCCGTGGTAAACAGGCCGTAGGCCCGGTACTGCGGGGGCGCACCGATAAGCACATCGCCGTTCTTCTCGATCTTGGCGGTCGCGAAGAATTCCGCGAAGCCCTCGATCACCCAGGGCGGCAGCGCGACCGACGCAAATTGAAGCTGCAGATGGTGCGCATATTCGTGGAAAAAGATTTCCTGGGCGTCGAGGTCCCAATCGACGCTGCTCGAACCGGCGCGGCGCGGGACGAAGGCGAAATTGCCCGAGGCGCGGGATTCGTAGAAGCCGCGGACTCCGGACCCCCGGCTCGCCAGGCGCTCGACGGCGCCTTCGCTGCGCAGCGCAAAGACGGTCAAGCGCTGGGAATCGGTCAGCGGCGGATCGTCCATCCCACGGACCTTGCGCGCCGCCTGGTCGAACCGTTCGAGCCGCTCGGCATAAGCCCGCAGCTCGTTGGGCTTGAGGTCCGCATAGATGATGAAATGCTTCGACTTGGCTTCATGCCAGGCGGCGTTGGCTGGTGGCGCCAGGCCAAGTGCGGCCAGCACGAGAATCAATAGGAATCGCACGACAACTTCCCCCGAGCCACTTCAGGCTAGCGGGTCCGAAGTCCCTGAAAAAGAGGAAAATCTGGCGGGACTAGAGAAAGCTGTAAGGATCGACGTCGACTGCAACCCGGACCTTGTTCGACCAGTCGAGGCCGCCCAGCCAGTCGCGGATCACATCCTGGACGTCGAGCTTGCGCGCGGCGTGGACCAGCAGCCGCTGCCGGTGGCGGCCGCGCAGCATGGCCAGCGGGGCGGGGGCGGGGCCGAACACCGCCATGCCATCGACGCTGGGCGCGGCGTGGCCGATGCGTCGGGCGACGGCCTCGGCCTCGGCCTTGTCCTCAGCCGAGATGATGATGGCGGCCAGCCTCCCGAACGGCGGCATCGCCGCCTCGTGCCGCGCTTCCGTCTCGGCAGCATAGAAGCCGGGCGCGTCGCCCGACACCAGCGCGGCGATGACCGGGGCTTCCGGATCATGGGTCTGCACAAGCACGCGTCCCGGCTTGTCGCCGCGGCCAGCGCGCCCGGCGACTTGCTGGATCTGCTGAAAGCTGCGCTCCGCCGCCCGCAGGTCGCCTCCCTGGAGGCCTAGGTCGGCGTCCACCACCCCGACCAGGGTGAGGTTGGGGAAATGATAGCCCTTGGTCACCAGCTGGGTTCCGACCACGATATCGATCTCCTGCGCCTCCATGGCGCGGACGAACTCGGCGGCGCGGGCCGGCGACCAGATGGTGTCGCTGGTGACGACCATCGTACGCGCCTCGGGAAAGAGGTCCGCGACCTCGTCGGCGATGCGTTCCACGCCAGGTCCGCAGGCGACCAGGCTGTCCTCCTCGCCGCATTCCGGGCAAGCCTTGGGTGGGGGCATGACATGGCCGCAATGGTGGCAGGCGAGCCGGTGCATCAGCCGATGCTCGACCATCCAGGCGGTGCAGTTGGGACATTGGAAACGATGGCCGCAATGCCGACACAGGGTCAGCGGCGCGAAGCCCCGGCGATTGAGGAACAGCAATGACTGCTCGCCGGAGGCCAGATTGGTTTCAAGTTCCGCGACGAGGCTCGGCGCCAACCAGCGGCCGCGCGGCGGCGGGTCCTGGGTCAGGTCGATTGCGCGAATCTCGGGCAGGGCAGCGAGGCCGTGGCGCTCGGTGAGCTTCAACTCGCGGTAGCGTCCGATCTCGACCATGTGCCGGGTCTCGATTGCCGGCGTGGCCGAAGCGAGGATGACGGGGATCTCCTCGAAATGGCCGCGCATCACCGCCACGTCGCGGGCATGATACTGCACGCCCTCTTCTTGTTTGAAGCTCGGCTCATGCGCCTCGTCGACCACGATCAGGCCGAGGTTGGGGTAGGGGAGGAACAGGGACGATCGCGCGCCGACCACTACCTTGGCCTCGCCATTGGCGATCGCCCGCCACGCGCGGCGGCGCTGCGAGGAGCGGAGGTCCGAGTGCCAGGTCACCGGCTCGCAGCCGAAGCGGGCGGTGAAACGGGTCAGGAACGGCTCGGTCAGCGCGATCTCGGGCAGCAGGACCAGCGCCTGCTTGTCCTGCCGCACCGCCTCGGCGATCGCCTCGAAATAGACCTCGGTCTTGCCCGAACCGGTGACGCCGTCGAGCAGGACTGGGTCGAACCCCCTGCCGATAGCCGCCTTGAGGCTGTTCGCGGCGGCCTGCTGCTCCTCGTTGAGCGCGGGCGGGGCGAAACCCGGGTCCGGCTCGGGAAAGGGATGGTCGGCATCGACCTCGACCCGCTCCAGCGCCCCGGCATTGACCAGGCCGCGCATCACCGCCTCGCTCACCTCGGCATGGGCGGCGAGCTCGCGCACCGTCCCCTGGCGGCCTTCGATGCGCGCCAGCGCCCGTTCGCGCTGCGGAGTCAGGCGGGTTGGGCTCTCGCCAGTCGGCCGATATTCGATCATCTGCCGTGGCCCGGTCAGGGCGGCCGAGGTCGACAGCACCATCCGCAGCACCGCGGCGATCGGTGACAGATAATAATCGGCGGTCCATTCGACGAGGCGGCGCAGCGGCGCCGGGATCGGCGGGACGTCGACCAGTCCGGCCAGCGGCCGCAGCCGGTTGTCGCCCACCTCCTCGGTCTGCAGCCGGTCTGCCTCCCAAACGACGCCAACCAGCTGGCGCGGCCCCAACGGCGCGACGACGACCGAGCCGGGCTCGATCGCCATTCCGTCGGGGACACGATAATCCAGCGGCCCTAGCGCGGCATTCAGGGTTACGACACGGGCGCGGGGCAGGGGCATGAATTCCCGTCATTGCGGGGAGTGGCTCGCGCAGGCAAGCCCGAGGGCACAGTGGCGAAGCAATCCGTGAACTGCCGCGCCCGCACCCCATCCCTTCAGGCCATTGCGCCGCTACCAGGTGATCTGGTCGACGAACCTGGCCAGCTGGGGCTCGAATGTCTCCTCATGCCAGCTCAACAGGCTCGCCGTCTCGACCTGACCGGCGCCGAGCGAGGTGACTCCCAGCAGGCTGATCGACCCATGGTCGAGCGTCAGCACCAGGTCGGTCACACCATCGCCGTTCACATCGGCATTGTGGGAACCGAGGATCGACTGCTCATCCTCGAACCGGATGCGGTCGATTGATTCGAAATCGAGGATGAAATCGCGGCCCGAATTCTCTCCGAATATGAAGAGATCGCCGCCGCTTCCCCCTGTCAGCCGGTCGTCGCCCTGGCCGCCGATCAGCGTGTCGTTGCCGACGCCGCCGAACAGCTGGTCGTTGCCGCGCCCTCCGTCCACCAGGTCATGGCCATCGCCGCCTTCGAGCCGGTCATTGCCGTTGTTGCCATACAGCCGGTCCTCGCCGCCCGTTCCGAGCAGCGTCTCGCTGCCATTCCTGCCGTTGATCACCACGCCGTCATCGATGCCGATGATGGTCATGGTGTCGGTTTCGGTGCGGCTGATGCCGCCGGAGTCGGTGACGGTGTAAGTGAAGCTGTCCACCGCCGTTGCGCCCGGCGCTAGCGCGTCGAAGCTGTCATGGTCGGCGACATAGCGGAGGCTCTGCGTCGCCGCGTCGAAGATCACGGTGCCAAGCGTTCCGCTGGTGTCGACCGCCGTAATCGTCAGCGTATCGCCTTCATCCGGATCGCTGTCGTTGCCCAAAAGCTGGGCCCAGAGGTTGGCCGTGGTCGCGTCCTCATTCACCGCCGCCACATCCCCCGCCGGAACCGGCGCCTCGTTGACGTCGGCGATTGCGATGGTGAATTGCCGGTCGCTGCTCTGGCCCGCCGCATCGGTGACGCGCACGGTGATCTCGGCTGACTCCAGCGCCTCATGATCGAGCGCGACCAGCGTTGTGATGATGCCGGTCGCCGCATCGATGGCGAAACGCCCGCCGCTATTGTCGATCAGGCTGTAGGCCAGGACATCGCCCGGCGCATCGGTCGCCGAGACCGTTCCGACCACTGCCCCCGCCGCGAGGTTTTCGTCGACCGAATCATTGTCGAGCGCGATATCGTCCGGCCTGGTCCCGAGCAGGAAGGCGGCAACCTGCGGATCATGATCGCTCGATTGGGCGGCGCCGAAATAGGCATTGATGTGCACCCCATCGACCATCGCGCCGGGCAGCAGGCCACCGGTCACCACGATATTGTCGAGCAGCTGTCCATTGCCATCGAAGAAATAGCTGTAGCGCTCTTCTTCGGGCAGCAGTGCGACCTGCAGGTTGACCAGCCCCTCGAGCTGGGTCTGCTCCTCTTCGAAATAAAAGCCGTTCCAATCGCCCAACACGGCGATGTTGAGGCCCGGATCGTCGGCGAGATGGTCGTTAATCCAGGCGCCGACGGCATCGGCCTGGTCGGTCCGCCGATCCTCGCCGGAGATTTCCGGCGGCTGGTCGGCGCCCCACAGAGGGTCGCTGCCGCTGCGAGCATAGAAGTGCACGTTGATCGTCGTGATTTCCTGACCCTGGAACTCCCATGTCGCGACCAGGGGCAGGCGGCTGTTGCTGAACGACGGATCCTGGATGACCTGCAGGCTGCCTTCGACCAGGTCGACGCGGTCGATCCGGTAGAGATAGCCGTTGCGGATATTGCCGTTGGCTTCGCCTCCGCTGCTGTTCGGCGTCGTCGGGGCGATCTCCGCATAGGCGTAGAGGATGCCGCTTTCGAGGAAGATGGCGTCGATCAGCCCTTGCGCATTTTCGTCCGCGCTGAGGTCGCTGCCGCGGCCGGTCCCGTCATTGTCCTGCATCTCCTGGATGGCGATGACATCGGGCAGACCAAGGTTGTGGACGATCTGTTCGGCGAACTCGTCATATTTGCCGTCGCTCGGGTCGAGGTTCTCGACGTTGAAGGTTGCGAACGTCATGTAATTGGCGTCGCCAATGAAACCGACGGTTTCGGGCTGCAGCGTAACGTCCAGAGTCGATTCCGGCACCTCGGTCAGCAGCAGCTCATAATGAGCAAAGCTATAGTCGATGACGCCGATCACCGTGCCGAGCTGGTCGCCTACGCTGTGGCCCGCCGCATAGCCCGACGAACCGATCAGGCCATCGTCGATCTGGATCATCTCGGGGTTGAAGTCGCCCTCGCTGATCGTCATCCCGCCGCTGCTGTTCAGCCCCGTTGCGCCGCCGCCATGCGAAGCGACGATGAACGTCTCGCCAAACTCATTGCTGCTGGCCACTACCTGGGGCTGGTCGATCGCGACCCTCATGCCTTCCAAGGATTCCCAGAAGTCGGCGCCGTCGATCTCCGGGTTGAAGATGGTGAGGCCGTCGTTGTCGATGCTTTCTGTCGGCGGCAGGAGCCCGCCCTGACCGACCAGTACGGCCTCGGGAAGCTCGTTGCCATGGCTCAGGACGGATACCGCGGAGCCGGTTCCGGTGACGTCGATCTCGGTGACCGGCAGGTCGCCGCCGAATTCGCTCACCCGGCCGGCGACATTGACCGCATCGCCGACCAGAACAGTGGGCGCGCTGCCGGTGAAGATGAAGACGGCATCGGAGGTTTTCGCATTGCCGTCGCCGTTGGGGTCCTGCAAATAGAAGCCGTTGGCGGCGAGCGCAGTCACGACGCCCCCGGTAATCACCGGCTGGCCGGCGAAGGGCGACAAATGGGCCTCGCCCTGGATCTCCATGATCGTCAACGGCAGAGGGTCGTCGTTGAAAATGGTGCCGACGCCGATGCCGTCGACCACTACCGCATTGCCGGTCACCGCGCCCAGATTGACGAACAGCGTTTCGTTATATTCGGGGTCGATGTCGCCGGCGATCGGCACGCTGATGGTCTGGGTGAATTCGCTGGCTGCGAAAGTGACCGAGCCGTTCAATGGCGCGCCGGGTGCGAGGTCGGCGATGTTCGCCGTGCCGGGTGTAATATTATATTCGACCGTCGCTTCGCTGTCGAAGCCGCCCGACCTGTGCAGCGTGAAGACCAGCATCGTCTCACCGCTGTCGCCTTCGACGACCTGCGCATTGTCGAGGCGGATCTGGCCCTGGTCGGTGCCGGACAGGAAGCTTTGCCCGTCGTTGGCGCCGCCCGAAGTGTTCACATGACCGTAGGTCCAGTGGAAATCGGAATAGGTCGACCCGGTGCCTGCCAGCTGCAGCGAGGTTCCTGGCGTCGCCTGGTCCTCGAACCGACCGATGTCGGTGCTGGTCATGCCGGCGGCCGGACCGCTCGTCGCGGTCATTGTGCCTTCGTAGCTCAGGAACTGCACAACCCGGCCGAAATTGTCGACCAGCGCGATGCCGTCCGGCGAGCCATTCTGCAGGCCGGGCGAATTGATCGAGGCGAAGCCGAACCCGTTGGCCGCATCGCTGAGCGTTCCCGAGAGCGACAGCGTGCCATAGGCTCCGCCGCCATTGCCGTTGTAGAGAACCAGCTTGTAGCCGGTCAGGTCGATGCCTGCCTGGCCGGCGATCTCGATGAATTCGCCCGTCTCGGGCGATGAAGACGGGTCGTAGTGGAACTCGTTGATCCACACATTGGCGATCGGCGGCAGGTCGTCGGCGTTGATCGTCCCCGCGCCGTTGCCGTCGGTGATCGTGACCCCGCCCTGCGGGTTGTTGAGGCTGAGCGTGAACGCCTCATTGGGCTCGACCGAAAGATCGCCTGCGACCTGCACGGTAATGGTCTTGACCGTCTCGCCGTCGGCGAAGGCCACGGTGCCGCTCAATACGCCGCCGAAGTCGCCGGCGTCGGTGCTGCCATGCGCCACCGACCAGTCGACGCTAACCTCGCCGTCGCTGCCGCTCGTGCGGGAGACCGTGAAAGTCATGTCGGTGGTGCCGAGGTCGCCCTCGGTCACGGTCACATCGTCGATCGACAGCGTGCCAGGCTGGGTTCCGCCGGAGATCGGCTGGCTGGAAACGACGATGTTGTCGATGCCGATATATTCGTCATTGCCGGCCGCATTGGTGGTCATGACCCGGATTTCGAGCGTAGCCGAATTGGCGGCCTCGGCCGGCAGGGCAACGCTGATCGGAGTAGAGTTTGTGCCGGCTCCGGAAACGTCGGCGAAATAGCCGCCGGGGACGTTGATCCAGGTGCCGCCGGGCGCCGTTCGATACTGGATGTTGAGCGGCTGGATCGAATTATCGGTGGCATCGGTGTCGATCGCATCGAACGACAGGGTCACCTGCTCCCGGCCGGTGGCATCGAGATAGAAGACGAGGCTCGGCGCGTCGGCGGTTCCCGATCCGTTGAGTCCGACCATCGTATTGCCGCCGACGGTGACTTCCAGCACGCCGCCGGAGCTCGGATTGCCCGTGACGACATTGTCGTCGACATCGGCCGCGCCGAGGGCCGCGCTGGTCAGGGTGCGAGGATCGACGCCGGTGGGCGTGCCCGAATTGATGTCGCCGAGATAGCCGAGAATGCTGCTGTCGGCAGGCCAGGCGTCGTCCGCGCTGATGTAACCGATGTCCCAGTTCTGGGTCAGGTTCGACGATGAGAGATTATGATAGGTCGGCACGCTTCACCTCACACACGTGATCCCGCTCACGCCGCAAGGCAGCGCAGCGAATCGGTTGGAACATGGCCGGAAAAATCCCGCCCCCAAAGCGCGCTTGGCGTAGGAATGTGACGTCAGAATTTCAACAAAACTTAACCAATTGGCATCGTCCCGAAGCGGGACCCAATAAGGCTAGCGCCCGCGCTTCTTGCGGTGGCTGTCGAGGTCGAGCACCGAGCTCTCCTCGCTGTCCTCGGGCAGCAGGCCGAGCCGCCGCGCGACTTCTTGATAGGCTTCCGCCTCGCCGCCCAGGCTCTGGCGGAACCGGTCCTTGTCGAGCTTCTCGTTGGTCTTCATGTCCCACAGGCGGCAGCCGTCGGGCGAGATCTCGTCGGCCAGGATGATGCGGCTATAATCGTTTTCCCAGATCCGGCCGAACTCCAGCTTGAAGTCGACCAGGCGGATGCCGATGCCGGCGAACAGGCCGCACATGAAGTCGTTCACCCGGATCGCCATGTCGGCGATGTCGTTCATCTCTTCCTGGCTGGCCCAGCCGAAGCATGCGATATGCTCGTCGGCGATCATCGGGTCGCCGAGCGCATCGTCCTTATAATAATATTCGATGATCGTGCGGGGCAGCTGGGTGCCCTCTTCGATGCCCAGCCGCTTCGACAGCGAGCCGGCGGCGACGTTGCGCACCACCACCTCGATCGGAACTATCTCGACTTGGCGAACCAGCTGCTCGCGCATGTTGAGACGGCGAATGAAATGGGTCGGGACGCCGATCGTCGCCAGCGCGGTGAAGATATGCTCGCTGATACGGTTGTTGAGCACGCCCTTGCCGCTGATCGTGCCCCGCTTCTGGGCGTTGAAGGCGGTCGCGTCATCCTTGAAATATTGGATGAGCGTGCCGGGCTCCGGACCTTCGTAAAGGATCTTGGCCTTGCCTTCGTAGATCTGGCGGCGACGGACCATAAGCGTGACTGACTCCGGCGAACATGAAGAGAGGGGCGCTATAGGCGAGCTGCCCCCCATCCGCAATTGACCGAAAAGCTTAGCCTTCGATGACCTCGAAATGGGTCACCTTGGGCTCCAGCTCGAGCAGGAACTCCGGGTCGAAATCATAATATTTGGCTTGGGCGAAATCGTCGCCGGCGAACCGCCGGATCGCCTCGAAGTCGGTCCACAGCGTGAACATCTCGACATGGGCGATGCCGTTGTCGCGGCGGAACAGGCACCAGGCGCCGCGGTTGCCGCGGATCGAGCGATAATCGGGCAGGCCCACAGTCGCCATAAGCTGCAAATATTCCGCCAGCCTGGCGCTTGGGACCCGCCCGTGCCATCTCCTCGCGATCATGTCAGCGCCAGCCCGCGAAGTGCAGCTTTGGGCAGCAGACTTCTCGCCGCAAACCGGCGGCAAGCCCGCGCACCGCGCTCACGATCGCCCTGGCGATCAGCCTGACAGGTTGATACTTCATGACCGCCTCCGTTCAACGGGCGGGTCGGGTCGACGGCCCTTCCGCCTCATTCTTCCACGGCGCATCGAACTGGATTGAGTGCAGCACCTTCAGGCTGCGTCCGATTCCTGCGATCAGCCGGTCGATGCCATCGTGAAGGGCGTCACGGCCGGCCTGATACTCACGGTCGAAAATCTCGTCGCGCATCATTGCCTCCATCAGTTGGCGCCGGCGGAACCCGAGGGGTGGGGAGAGGGGATCGGGCCCATCCGGCGCTTGTCGGCTATGTAAGCGATCCGACTCGTTCATCCCAATGAAAGGCTGGACGAAAGCAATTAACTGGACTTATAGAGTCTGCTTATGAGGAAACTGCCCCCGCTGGCCGCGGTCCGCGTGTTCGAAGCCGCCGCCCGTCTTGAGAATTTCACCGCCGCAGCGAATGAGCTGGGGATGACCCAGGCCGCCGTCTCCTATCAGGTCAAATTATTGGAGGAGCGGCTCGGCGCGGCCCTGTTCGTCCGCGAAAAAGGCAGGGCGCGGCTGACCGCGCTCGGCCTTCGACTGCTGCCCCAATTGACCCAGGCATTTGACACTATCGAGACGGCCTTCGCCTCGCAGCGCGAGGAGGATGAGGCGCTGCTGACCGTGGCCACCACCTTTACCTTCGCCAATACCTGGCTGGCCTGGCGGCTGGGCAGCTTCCAGGTCGAGCATCCCGATCTGGCGGTCCGGCTGGCGACCTCGAACAAGCTGGTCGATCTGAAGGCTGGGGACGCCGACGTGGCGATCCGCGCCGGTGCGCGGCCGTGGGAGGGGTTGGTGTCAGTCGAGCTGATGAAGGTCGATTTCTCCCCGATGTGCGCGCCCAGTTTCTGGAAGCGGATGACCGAGCGGCTCGGCCGCACGCCCGTGCCGCAGGACCTGCCCAACCTGCCGCTGATCAGTCCTGAGGATTATTGGTGGGACAAATGGTTTGAGGCAGCGGGCGTCGAAGGTGCCGCCGACCGGCCGCGCAAGGCCGGCCTGCGCCTCGACAGCCAGGCCGACGAGGGTCATGCGGCGATGGGCGGCCAGGGCTTTGTGCTGCTGACCCCCGCCTTCTGGAAGAACGACATCAGGGACGGCCGTCTGTGCCAGCCGTTCGAACTGACCGCCACGGCGGGCTTCCGCTACTGGCTGTGCATCGCGCCCGAGCGCCGCAACGTGCCCAAGATCAAGCGTTTCCGCGAATGGCTGCTGCACCAGGTCGAGCAGAGCAAGCTCGCGCCGCTGGAGGCGGTTGCTTAGCGGCTGGCGACCCTCGTGGCCGGGGCTGTCGACCGGCTGATGATCCTCACCTTCTGCATCGCCGGCCCCGTCAGATAGGTGCGCGCCAGCTGCTTCAGCTCGGCGGCCGTGATCGATTCCAGCACCGCCTTGGCCTGGCGCACGCGGTCGAGCCGTTCGGCCCGGCTTTGTGCCTCGTCGATCACCGACATCCAGAAACCATTTTCTCGCCTGCTGCGGACGAGCTGCTCGATCATTGGGTTGCGGGCCCGGGCCAGCAGGTCGTCGCTGACCGGCGTCTCCTGTAGCTCGCGCACCGCCGCTGCGATTGCGGCTTCGACCTCGTCCGCCTTGTCGGGGGCGATCACCGTGCTGACTGAGACCGTGCCGAAGTCGCGATAGACGTCCGACATGTTCGAGCCCACCGACACGCCATAGGAAGCACCGAGCTGCTCGCGGATGCTTTCCGTGAGGATCAGGTCGAGCACCGAGGCGAGCAAGCTCAGGCCCATCTCCCGGCGATAATCGCTATCGTCGTCGGTCGGCCAAAAGGCCGCCACCAGCGCCTGGTCGGCAGGCCCTTCGTGCGTCATCACGATCGGGTCGCGGCTCTTGCGGAAGGCGGCCTGGCGCGCCTCGGCATAATCGGGGGCGGTCAGGTCCCGCTGCGGGAGAGCGCCGAAGCTGCGCGCCACCGCATCGATCGCCGCCTGCTCGTCGATATCGCCGACGATGCCGATCTCGATCGGCGCGCTCCTGGACAATGGGGCGAGTATCTGCCTGACCTCGTCGAAGCTGCGTTGCTGGAGAACCGGCGCATCGGGAATTCCGAAGCGCCAGTCGTTGTCGGCGAGGATCGCGGGCAGCTTTGACTGGGCGACGGCCTGTGGCTGGGCACTCAGCTGCTTGTCGAACACCGGGACGGCGTTGGCCCATTGGCCGGCCGCCTCTTCGCGGTAGCCGGGGTCCGTCAGATAGGCGGCGCTGAGCTTCATCTGCGCGTCGATGTCGTGCGGCGTGGTGGTGCCTGCCGAAATGAAGGCGTCGCTGCCGACCTGCGAGCCCATGCTGACCACCTTGCCGGCCATCAGCGCCTTGATGTCCTCGAACGAATGGCGCGTCGTGGCGCCCACCGTTGAAAGCATCGACATCATTCCACCCAGCCCGGGCTTGTCCTTCGGCAAGGCCAGCTGTCCGCCCGCCATCCGGACCGTGAACCGGACGCGGCCCTTCTCGAAATCGGTCTTCTTGATGTTGAGCCGCGCATTGTTGGCGAAGCGGAGAGTGCGGATGCCGAGATCCTCGATCCGCTTGTCCTCGACCACCGCTCCCGGCGTTCCGAAATCGCCATAAGCGAAGGCCAGGGCCGCCTCCGGAGCGGGAGCCGCGACCGCGAGCTTGGCGCTCTCCGCATAGGCCGCGGCAATTGCAGCGGTATCGATCGCCTTCTTGTCGCTGACATGGATCAGCGGCGGGCTGCCCTGCCACTGGCGATGGAAGGCGGCGTTGACTTCTTGCAGGGTGATTCCCGGCGCGGTCGCGGTGAAGGTGGCGAGCCGCCAGGCGGGCGTTGTGATGAAGCTGTCCTCGCCGATAGTATTGAGGATCGAGCCGGCCAATCCGCTGTTGGTGCGCGTGTCGGCCTGCTCGGCGGCGGTGCGATAACTGGTCGCCGTTTCCGCCAGCTGCCGCTTCAATTCCGCTTCGGTAAAGCCATGCGTCAGGGCGCGGCGCAGTTCCTGCTCGGCGGTCGTCAGCGATTCCTTCCAGGCGCCGTCCTTGGCCGCCACGGTGATGCTGCTGGTCAGCGCGGCGTCTTCCCATTCGCCGGTGCCGGCCGAAGCTCCGAGCAGCACGGAGCCCGGCACGTTGACCAGCTTGGTCAGCCGGCGAGCGAAGATGGCGTTGGCCATGCTTTCGACCAGCTTGCGGCGGCGCTCGGCGATGGTGTCGGCCGGATCATCCCAGGGTTGCATGATGTTGAGGGTGACGGTTGTGGCGACCGCCGGATCGACGAAGGTGTCGACCGCCGCCGGACGGGCCAGGTCGATCTTGCCGCGCGGCAGTGCCGGACCGGCCGCGCCGACGCCCTTCCAATCCGAGAATTTGGCTTTGATCTTGGCCTCGATTTCCGCCGGGTCGGCGTCGCCGACGAATATCAGCGTGGCGTTCTCAGGCCGATAATATCGACGGTAGAGGTCGTGCATCGTATCCGCGCTGGCGGTTTTCAGCACTTCTTCGGTGCCGATCGGGAGGCGGTTGGGGTAGGGCGTCGCCGGCACCTGGAAGCCCAGCTGGTCAATCAGCTGGCGCAGCTGGAAGCTGTCGCGGCTGCGCCGCTCGCCGAGGATCACGCCGCGCTCGCGATCGACCGCCGCGGGAGTGAATTTGGCCTCGCCGGCCACCTCGCGCATCAGGAACAGGGCGGTGTCGACCCGCTCCGCATCGGTCTGCGGCAGGTCGAGCATATAGGTGGTGGAATCGAAGCTGGTCATCGCATTGGTGTCGGGCCCGAACTTCAGCCCGAGCCGCTCGAGCATCTTGATCAACTCGCCCTCGGCGACATGGTTGGTCTCGTTAAGCGCCATATGCTCGATGAAATGGGCCAGCCCGCGCTCCATCTCGCCTTCGCCCAGCGAGCCGAACTCGAAGCGCAGCCGGACCGAGGCGTTGCCCTTCGGAGTCTCGTTGCGCATCACCGCATATTTCATGCCGTTGGGGAGCTGGCCGAGGCGGACCGCGGGATCGGCGGGAACGTCGGTGGTCGCCACGCCCCAGGGGTTGGCCGCCGGCGGCGCGGCAAGCGCGGGCTGGAGCGCAGCGAGGCCAAGGGCGCTGGCCAGCAGGACGATGCGGAATTTGGATGTGGACACGGCGATTTGGCTCCCCCCGGAGATTCGGCAGGGGGGCAAGCTAAAGCCTTGGCGCAAAAGGACAAGTCACCGGTTCGGCGAACCGGCGGCAAGCGTCGACCAAAGGGCCAGGGCAGTTACCGCGTGCGCCGCGGCGGAGCCTTGTCCTGGCCTTCCCGCGTCTGCTGCCGGTTGGGCAGCGTCGGCTCGTCGCCGCTGTCGGGCTTCATGCCCTTGTGAACCGAGGTCGGCTGCGGGTCGGCGCCGGTCGCGGTGCGCTCCTCGTCGAGCGCGCCGATCTCCCGCTCGATGCGGCCGCCGGAGGTCCCGCCCTGCGACGGGGTGGGGAGGTCGTCGGCTTCGTCGATGACTGCCGTATCCGAATGCGGATCACGGCTTCGGGTGCTCGCCTGTCCCCCGGACAGGCTGCGCTCCTCAGTATCGGCGTGCGGGTCGCGCTTGGTGTCGGTCATGCTCGTCTCCTTTGAGGGGGAAACGATTGGCCGTGGGAGGGGTTGCCGAGCCCGGATCAGTGGAGCTTCGGCGTACAAGCCGCCACAGGGGGCAGATCGTCCATCGACGAGTCTATGTCGGAAAATGAGGGCTGTAGGACAGGATATTCTTCGGCCGGTGCCGGCAATTAGAGCAGGGACCCCTTCTTCTTCTGCTCCTGGAGTTTCTGGCCGCGGGCCTTCATCGACCCGACCAGCAGCCGGTCGGAGGTCTCCGCGGCGGCGTCGTCGGTCAGCCGGACGTCGACTTCATCGGGCCCCTTCATGGTTACGACGCCGTCCTCGGCCTCGACCTGGCTGGCGTTGTCATAGACCTTCTTGTCGCTCATCGGGTGCCTCGCTTCCGTTGTGGGTTGCGCGCCCATGACCTCCTGTTCCGCCCGATGATGCAAGACCCCCGGCTGATGAACAGCCGGGGGCCAGACACGGCGTGAAGGGGATTACGCGCCTTACCGCGCAAAAACGCCCGTCGCCGAAGCACGTTCCGACGGTTGTCGGTGGCGGAAGGGCGGTTCGGGCATAACTCGGTTCCCCTGCGAAGGCAGGGGCCCAGTCATCGCAAGCGAAGCGCCGTGATTAAGCTTTTTGGCCCTTCGGGCGCCTGGGCCCCTGCCTTCGCAGGGGAACCAGAGGTGTGGCCTTCCGCGACGCGAGGTGCCAGCATCGCGCCATGGCATATCTCCTCCTCAAGGCCGCCCTGTCGGGCATCCTCATCGCCATCATATCGGAGGTGGCGAAGCGTTATCCAGGGTTCGGCGGGCTGATCGCGTCGCTGCCGCTGGTGAGCGTGCTGGGCATGATCTGGCTGTGGCGCGACAAGCCGGATGCGGCGAACATGGCGGCCCATGCCGAGGCGACCTTCTGGTTCGTGCTGCCGTCGCTGCCGATGTTCCTGCTGATACCGGCGATGTTGAGGAATGGGTTCGGGTTCTGGGTGAGCCTGGCCGCGGGGTGCGTGCTGACGGTGGCGCTGTACGGGCTGATGGTCTGGGCCGGGCCGAGGTTTGGCTTGAGGCTTTAGCCGGCCCCTTGTCAGGCGGCGTTGCTGATGGGGCGCAGTTCGGGCTGCCGGGCCAGCGCTTCGTAGAGGCGGGCGAGCTCCGCATGGATCAGCGCGACTTCGGACTGTGTCGCGTCCGTCGCGGCCTGGCGCTCTTCGATCGCTCGAGCGTGGTAATATTCTTCATTATGGGCAGACATGGTCCGTCCCCTAAACTAGCGGGAGCGCGACGAACGTCTCTCAGTCTCCGAGTTGCTGGGCGGGGTTCGGGGATAGAGCTTCATTACACCCGCCAGCCTTCATTAGATAGTGGTGCCGCCGACACAGGTGGACGAGGTCCAAAAGAGAGTTTCGGTGATCGAAGGTTCATCGGGGAGCGGAGGCGAAGGGCACATGGATGCCGGTTTCCCGACACCCACGGCCCGCCTCGCGTGACGCAACTCGCCGGGAGTCATGCTCCCGGCCCGAGGGTTAGATGGTTTCCAGGTTCACGGCGCAGGGCTGATCGTTGAGCGTGCCCTTGTCGTAGGACAGGCGCTGGCCGACGGTGGGGACGCTGGGCATGCCGAACTTGATCGCGCTGCGCTCAAAATAGAGGTCATCACCGCCCGTTTCGGGCTTGATCGAGCCGAGGCCCTTGTCCGTGTCGAACGACTTGACGGTTCCAAAAAACTTCATGGTGAGATTCCTTTCGTGCGGAGGCGGCCGAAATTGGCCGAGCTCGCGACTAAGAGGCGTGAAAGAGGGAAACAGGCGCTGCCTGGCGCCCAGGACCGTCGATACCGACTGTCAGCAAGGGTTCAACGGGTGGCGAGGGCGATTGGTTGCGGTGTCTCGCCGCTTTTAGGCTTCAATCGCAAAAAAAGGGCGGATGCACATGGCATCCGCCCCTCGTTTCCTCCACAGCAGCGGAGGAGGTAGTTAGGCAGTCTGCAGGTTCACCGCGCTGGCCTTGCCGCGCTGGTCGTTTTGAAGCTCGTAAGACAGGCGCTGCTCCTTTTCGAGCGTGCTCATCCCGGCGGCTTCGACCGCGCTGATGTGGACGAAGGCGTCGTTGCCTCCGGCCTCATTGGTGATGAAGCCATAGCCCTTGGCATTGTCGAAAAATTTCACTGTGCCGATCGGCATAACTAATTCCTTCTTGATGAAGACCGGAAGTCGGTCCCCTGATGCTAGGAGAAGCGAGAGAAGGAAAAAGGAGCCGCAAAGCGCCGAAGACCGTCAATTGGCGACTGTAGCGAGGGTTATATAGGTACTGGGGGCGCGAATTGTTAGAGGCACTCGGTCGCGCAGGCCTCCGCACGGCCTGGGCCGGGCCGGGGTTTGGGTGGTGGAGGCGGCCCCACGTTGCACACGGCGAGCCTGCTTATACCGTGATTTTGGGAGGATGAACGGTCGTCTTCTTAGGTCCGGCTTCAACGATCACAGATTCATCCCAGTAATGTAAGAGCAGATCATGCCTCTCTGGATCTAGCAGGGCCTTAATGTCGTCGGGCGCCGTCTCGCCTTTCTCGATTAAGCTTGTACTCGGCCTGTAGGTTACCCTCGGACCGAGGTTCCCACCGATCCTCTGGACCAAGAATCCATCAGCTCCAATTTTCTGTCCCAAGAATACCGAAGGATTGCTCTCGTCCTGGTCGATCCGGCTGACATGCTTGTCTATGGCTCTAACGAGCGTGCAATATTCCCGGAACGCCTCGTCGCCTTGAGCAGCCGCCGTTCTGGCGTTCCACTGCCGCGTATACTCGATCCCTTCCTGTGGGGTGATCGGATAGCGGGCATCCTCCTCAATGAAGTCAGTCAGCAACTGAAGATGATCGCGTGCCTTTTCGGTGAGGGGAAACTCCACCTCTTCCGCCAAGACGATGAGCTTGTGACCGAACCGCTTCCTAAGGTCGCGCTCGAATAGTGCCTGCGGGCAATGCCCATAGGCCCTAAGGGCACCGCTCTTGAGATACATCTCGGCCGCATATCCGAGAAGGAGGACCGACGATCGAGGCAGGCCCTCCAGCAAAATTAGCGATCGACCATAGCCAGAGGGGCGCTCTGTAATCTTGATCTGTCGGAAAAATGAGCGTCGCTTTACGCGCCATGCGGCTCTGAGGATGCGCGCCGATTCATAAAGCCCGTCTCCCTCTTTTTGCCATTCCCCATGACTGAAAATGCCCTTACCGGAATAGCGGATGAGCGGCCCGATGCTCGTCATTGAGCGGCCAGTCCCTCCTCGACCGGCCCCTTCAGCTCGATGCACAGGCCCCGAAGAACTTCGAGCGTCACTTCGAGCTCAGGCATGGCCACCTGCTCGGCTCCTCCGTATCTGAATTGATGATTGAGATGCGGCTCTCTCAAGTTTTCGGCGACCCAGCGGATGTTAGGAACGGCACTACCATAACCTAGTGCCTCTGCCTCATCGAGCAGCGCTGTAAGGTCGTGTCGGAGCTTTCTGCTCCGCAACCTGCCTTCCTCTCCACCGTGCAGATAGCACGCGCATTTCAGAAGCAATTCCAGCGAGTAGCCGGCCAGCAAATGGATTGAGGCAGAGTATCTGCCGTTGAACACCGCTTTCTGAATATCTTCTACGTGCGCCTCAAGCGCTTCCATGCGAGCCCGATCTACTAAGGCTCCAGCACTGAGGCAGTGGGCGACGCCCCTTGTCCAGTGATCATCTGCCAGCTTGGCACTCATGAGATGAACTTAAGTCAGGTTTAGAATGTGTCCAGCGGCGCTGAGGGGGGTGAAGAAAAGGTGGATCCCGGATCAAGTCTGGGATGACGAGGTGGGGAAGCGCCTGCTAGTCCGGTGTGATGAATCCCACCGACTCTTCCGACCTCTCCGTAATTGACACCCCGTTCGATAGCGCCCTCTCCGAGCGCTATCTCGTCTACGCCCTCTCCACCATCACCGCGCGCTCGCTGCCGGACGTTCGCGATGGGCTGAAGCCCGTTCACCGCCGCCTGCTCTGGGCGATGCGGCTGCTGCGGCTCGATCCGGCCTCGGCCTACAAGAAATGCGCGCGCGTGGTGGGCGACGTGATCGGCAAATATCATCCGCACGGCGACCAGTCGGTCTATGACGCGATGGTGCGGCTCGCTCAGGATTTCGCGCTGCGTTATCCGCTGGTCGACGGGCAGGGCAATTTCGGCAACATCGACGGGGATAATGCCGCCGCCTACCGCTATACCGAGGCGCGGCTGACCGCGATTGCGCAGCAGCTGATGGCCGGGCTCGACGAGGGCACGGTCGAATATAAGCCGACCTATAATGGCGAGGAGGAGGAGCCGGAGGTCTTTCCGGGCCTGTTCCCCAATTTGCTCGCCAACGGCGCCAGCGGCATCGCGGTCGGAATGGCGACCAGCATCCCGCCGCACAATGTCGGCGAGCTGATCGACGCCGCGGTCGCGCTGATCGAGGACAAGCGCATCGACGACCGCGAGCTGCATCGCATCGTCAAGGGCCCCGACTTCCCGACCGGCGGAATCCTGGTCGACGACGAGGAGGTGATCGCCAAAGCCTATGTCAGCGGCCGCGGCGCCTTCCGCCTGCGGGCGCGGATCGAGAAGGTGGTCGAGAAGGGCGGGGGCTGGCACCTGCTGGTCCACGAAATCCCCTATGGCGTGCAGAAGGGCAAGCTGATCGAGCAGATCGCGAGCCTCATCGCCGACAAGAAGCTGCCGATCCTGGCCGACGTCCGCGACGAGAGCGACGACAAGGTGCGGATCGTGCTGGAGCCGCGGTCGCGGACGGTCGATGCGGCGCTGCTCGAGGAAAGCCTCTACCGGCTGACCGAGCTGGAGGTACGGTTCCCGCTCAACCTCAACGTGCTCGACAAGACCCGCACGCCGGGGGTGATGAGCCTCAAGGAGGCGCTGCTCGCCTGGATCGACTTCCAGTTCGAGGTGCTGGTCAACCGATCGTTGCACCGGATCGGCAAGATCGACGACCGGCTGGAGCTGGTCGAGGGGTTCCTGGTCGCGTTCCTCAACCTCGACCGGGTGATCGAGATCATCCGCACCGAGGACGAGCCCAAGGCGGTGATGATCGCCGAGTTCGAGCTGACCGACCGCCAGGCCGAGGCGATCCTCAACATGCGCCTCCGCCAGTTGAGGAAGCTGGAGGAGATGGAGCTCACCAAGGAGCGGGCGGCGCTGCAGAAGGAGCGGGAGGAGCTCGACAGGCTGGTCAACAGCGGTGACCGGCAGAAGACCCGGCTGAAGAAGGATCTGGCGGCGCTCAAGGAGAAATTCGGCGACCCGCGGCGGACCGACATCCGGCCGGTGGCGGCGACGGCGCGGACCGAGATCGACTGGACCCAGATGATCGAGAAGGAGCCGATCACGGTGATCCTGTCGCAGCGCGGCTGGATCAGGGCGATGAAGGGGCATGTCGCGCTGGCCGAGATCGCCGAGATCAAATGGCGCGAGGGCGACGGGCCGCATATCCATTTCCATGCGCAGACCACCGACCGGCTATTGGTCGCGGCCGACAATGGGCGGGTCTATACGCTCGGCGGCGACAAGCTGCCCGGCGGGCGCGGGTTCGGCGAGCCGATCCGGCTGACCATCGACCTGGAGGCGGAGAGCGAGATCATCGCCATGTTCGTGGTTCGGCCGGAGCATAAGATGCTGGTCGCGAGCAGCGACGGGCGCGGGTTCGTGACCAGCGGCGAGGCGGTGCTGGCCGAGACGCGCAAGGGCAAGCAGCTGATGAACCTCCGGCCCAGGGCGAAGATGGCGGTGGCCAGGCCGGTTGGGGCACAGGCGGATTCGGTCGCGGTGATCGGCGAGAACCGGAAGATGCTGGTATTCAAGCTCGACGAGCTGCCCGAGCTCGGCCGCGGGTCGGGCGTGCAGCTGCAGCGCTACCGCGACGGCGGCCTGAGCGATGCGATGGCGTTCTCGCTGGCCGACGGGATCAGCTGGCCGCTGGGCGGGGAGAGCGGGCGGGTGCGGTCCGAGACCGACCTGACGCCATGGCGCGCGATCCGCGGCGCCAGCGGCCGCATCGCGCCGAACGGCTTCCCGCGTTCGAACAGGTTCGAAGCGGTTCCAGCCCCCGCAAAACCGACGGATTCATGATCTAAGTTAGACCCGCTCGAAACGGCCCATTAACCTGTCCCGTTTAATGCGGTCGGCTATGCGGGCTGCAGCGAACCGCTCGGCCGCGCCCAAAGGCGCGAGTCCTGCGGCCAATTTTGAAGGTCATGGCATCCGTGCACCGGCGGACGATAGCGCGCTGCTCGACGCGCTGCCGATCGCGGCCGCCATCTTCGGGCTGCGCGAAGAGAAGCTGTGGGTCCACGCGCTCAACCGCCGCTTCGTCGAAATGGCCGGCTGCTACGCCGATCCGATGTCCTTCACCCAGATGTTCAAACATTATGCCGACAGCAGCAGCGGCGAGTTCGTGCGGGCCTATCTCGCCGAGCCATCGGCCGCGGCCGACGAGCTGGACCTGGCGGAAGGCGAGGGGCCGCAAAAGCGCTTCCTCAAGCTCAAGCTGGCGCCGCTGGAGCCGGATTCGATGGGCGCTCCGCGCTGCCTGCTGAGCGTCGTCGACCGCACCGTCGAGGTCCAGGCCGAGAACAACCTTCGCCAGGAAATGCTGCGCGACAGCCTGACCGGCCTGCCCAACCGCCTGTCCTTCACCGAAACGGTCGAGGCGCGAGGTTTCGATCCGCGGGTCAATGACCATGCCGTGCTGGTGGTCGACATGCTGCGCTTCAGCCGCATCAACGAATCGATGGGCAGCCTCGCCGGCGACGAACTGCTGATCACCTTCGCCCGTCGGCTGATGTCGGCGCTGCGCGGCGGCGACGTGCTGGCCCGCACCGGCGGCAACGAATTCGGTGTGCTGGTCGGGCTCAAGCGGGGCGTCGAGGATGCGCTGGCTGCGGCCGAGCGCATCCAGCAGGTGATGACCACGCCATTCAAATTGAGCGAGCTGGAGATCCGCGTAGAATGCGCCATCGGTGTCGCCCTGATGCAGTCGGGGCAGGACGCCGAGGAGCTGTTCCGCAACGCCCAGTTCGCGGTCAAGCAGGCCAAATCGGCAGGCAAGCCGCAGGTCTATGAGCCGAAGGAAGCCGGCCTTGCCCGCCGCCGCTTCTCGATCGAGACCGAGCTTCGCCGCGCGCTCGACAAGGACCAGCTCAAGCTGTTCTACCAGCCGCTGATCGACCTCAAGTCGGGCCAGGTGGCCGGCTTCGAGGCGCTGGCCCGCTGGCAGCATGACGATCGCGGCGAGATCAGCCCGTCCGAATTCATTCCGGTTGCCGAGGAAAGCGGCCTCATCCTGCAGCTTGGCCGCTGGGCGATGGACAAGGCGGCGCAGACGCTGGCCAGCTGGGACGAGAGGGCCGGCGAGAAGCTGCCGCTCTACGTCGGCGTCAACCTGTCGGCGATCCAGGTCGCGCGCGACAATATCGCCGAGGTGGTAGGGGATGCGCTGAAGTCGAGCGGGCTGACCGGCGACCGGCTGACGCTCGAGCTGACCGAAAGCTCGATCGTCCAGGACCCGGGCCGCGCGACCCGCGTGTTCGAGGCGCTGAAGGCGCTCGACGCGACCGTGGCGATGGACGATTTCGGCACCGGCTATTCGAGCCTCGCCTATTTGCAGCGGCTGCCGATCGACGTGCTCAAAATCGACAAGAGCTTCGTCACCGGCATGATGCGCGATCCCGATTCTGTCGCCATTGTCCGCGCGGTGCTCAGCCTGGCCGACGCGCTCGGCATGTCGACCACCGCCGAGGGAATCGAAACGGTCGAGCTGGCGACGACCTTGGCGACGTTGGGCTGCTCGTCCGGCCAGGGCTTCTATTTCGCCAAGCCGCTCGAGGCCGAAGCCGCGCTCGAATATTGGCGGAGCCGGCGCCGTTAGCTGGCCATGCGACCGGCATTGAAGGCGGCGAGCGTGCCCCTCGTCTGAACCATCAGGCCGAGCAGCATCAGCGACCAGCACAGCAGCCGCGCGCAGGGGTGAGGGTAACATCGCGCACCCGCCTCCCAGGCGGCGACGAACAATTCCCCCTCAAAGGTCGCCGGATAGCCGGTGACCAGGTGATGACGATCATGTTGGCCGATGATTGCGCGACGCCAGCGAAAATTGGGAAGCGGGATGATCATTCCGCCCAATTGGGCCAGCCACACACGGCTTCGCTCGGGATCAAGGTCGAGCCCGTGGGCAGAACGAAAAGCGATGATCTCGTCAGACATCTGCCGGCCGATAGGGTGAAATTGCAGCCTGTCCGGGTGAAGCGATCGACAAGGCACGCTCAGTTACGGGCCGAATGCCCGGACGTGGCGGCAAATTCGACGGAAGATTGATGTTCCAGGCGAGCCCGGCCTTCTCGAGCAGCCGGATGAACTGGAAGCCAAGGTCGGTCTGGCCGGGGTAAAGCCCGTGCGCGGCCGAGGCCGGGAAGGCATGGTGGTTGCAATGCCAGCTTTCCCCCATGGTCGGGATGGCAAGGAGCGGGACATTATGCGCCTGGAGCGCGGCGCCCACCAGATGCCAGTCCTGAGGTCCGCGGCTATGGGCGAAATAGGAAATGAACCAGTGCATCGTCGTGCAGGCCGCGACCCGCACGATGACGCCCCACACGACCCACGGCCAGCCGCCCAAGGCATATAACAGAAGTGCGATCGGCAACTGGTGAAGCATCCAAGTGCGCTGGAGAAATCGGTAGAAGCGATCTTCGGCGATCTCGGGTCCCGGATCGAAGCCGGGCGGATGAGTCAGCCTGAGCTTGAAGTTCAGATAGTAGAAGCCTTCGATCCACAGCGGCTTGCCATGGCGCAGGAACCAGTGGCAGCTCTCCTCCCGCTGAGCCCAGTCTCTGCTGTCATGCAGCCCGATGGTCCAGATCGGGCCGCCCATGCCCACCAGCGTGCCCATGTAGACGAGCGCACGCTCCAGCCATTTGGGGCACTCGAAGCTGCGATGGATCAAGCGGCGATGGAATCCGACCGAGTGCCCGGCGCACAGCGTGATCGCGGACAGGCCGAGGAAAAGGGCGAAGGCGCCCCAGGTGAAGAAAATGGGACCGAGGATGAATGCACCCATCAGGAATCCCATGTTCCAGATGGACCGTGGTGGATCCCACAACACTTCGCCCTCATCGGGCCGGGCGGTGTCGAGATTGGTCAGCGAATTGACCTTGAACGCCGAGCTGCCGCTTTGAAGGTCATGCCCCACTGGCTTGCTCTCCCGCTTGGCGAAGAATGATCGATTGGACGAGGTAGCGTGCGCTTTGCTCGGCGGCGAGCTGCTGCATCGGGGCGAAATACCAGGCCGGGTCGAGCAGGCGGCGATAGCGGATGGTCAGGGTCACTCGGGTACGGCCATCGGGCAGCGGGTCGAACCAGACGTCGGTGCCGTCAATTTCCATGTAATGGGACAGATAGGCGTCGTTGCGGATGACCTTGGTGCGGATATGGCGGGGAGCAACTTCGTCGATGCGCAGGTGCAGCCAACCCTGGCTGTAATTGGCTAGGAACCACTTCTTGTAGGTGAACCTCAGCCGATGAACGTCCCCGGCGGCCAGGGAGCCCGACTGAACCTGATCGGGCAGCGGAAACATGCGGAAAAATTGATGGCCTCTTGGCGGGAAGATGATGGGCTTGGCCATATTGGCCTGAAGGGTCGCGGCATCGGCGTCGGCGATGGTGGACCAGGTGGCCGTTTCATTGCGTGATGGGGTGGTCGCCGGAGTCAGGCCTTCCGCGGCCAATATTGCAACGACTGCCGGAATGGACAGCGACAGATTCCGCGTGCCGCCATCGCGGTCGAACATCCATCGGAAGAGATAACCAACGCTCACCGCGACATAGTAGATCGGCATGAACATGAGGACGCAGAGAAAGCCCTCGAACAACAATGCCGAGGTCGCCAGAAAGACGATTGTCGCCGTGCGCAGATGATTGAGATATTGCCAGCCCAGGCCGGCACGATCGCTTGGCTTGGTCAGGCCATAAAGCGCTACCGAAATGATGAACGGCACGACCAGATACAGCAGCGTGCTGTTCCCGAACCTACTGTCCAGCAGCGCGCGGATCGTCAGCGTGGCTGCGCCAATGATCAGCAGTAGCAGCGGGCCCCGGTATCGCATCCGGGCTCATCCTGAACCGAAAGCGCCTCTCGGCACAAGCGGACCGTCCTCAATCGGCTGGGAAAACTCGCCGTGACCTGTTAATGACCCATGTTAAGGACGAGTGTTGCGTTAACGGGGCTTTGACATGAGGGAACCGGGGTTTATCAAGCGCGCGCCGCGCGTGGACACGAGCTTTGAAGCATCGCTGACCGACAGCGACGGCGGGACGATCCCGGTTGTCGTCACCGACATCAGCCGGGAGGGTTGCCGCTTGGAAACCGACGGTTCGCTGAAGATCGGCGAGCAGGTTCAGCTCGAAGTGCCCAAATATGGCACCTTTCCAGCACAGATTCGCTGGGCCGTGGGCGATGAGGCGGGCGCGGTGTTCCTCGAACCGATCATCCTGCCCTAATTCAACGCCTTAGCCACCAATCGTTCGAATTCTTCGCCCTCCGGAAAGCCGGCTGCTTCCCAGGCGTCCTCGATCCGCCTGAGCGTGCGCGCCACCTCCGGGCCTTCCGGCACGCCGCGGGCGATCAGCTGCCCACCCGAGATCGGCAGCCGTGGTGGAATCCAACTGGAGATGCCTTGGGCCTCAGTTTCCTTTGATGCGAGCAGCAGCCGATCGACCGCGCCTTCTGTGCCGATGCGATAGGCCAGTGCCCACGGATTGAGACCGAGCGATGCGTCGGCGGCGCTGATCAGCCGCTTTTTGGCCTTGTTGGACAGTTTGAGCCGGCCCGCAACCTGGCCCGCGATCTCCGGCTCGGGCGGTAGCAGCGAGGCCAGACGGCGAAGCGGATCAGGCGTGAACCCGGCCGCGCGTTCGGCCTCAACCAGCTCGGCGAGCGGCGTGGCATCCTCAATCTCCGGCACCACCGGCGCGAACAGGCCGCGGTCGAGCATCAACCGGATGGTGGGCGTCGGATCGTCGAGCGCGAGCAGCTTCAGCAGCTCGTCGGCAATCCGCTCGCGCGACAGGGCCATGAGGTCATTGGCACGTTCGGTGCAGGCCCGGAGCGCGTGCGGGTCGGGGTCGCCGTGGCCGTAGCGAGCATGGAAGCGGAAATAGCGGAGGATTCGCAGATGATCCTCGGCGATGCGCTGCAAGGGCTCGCCGATGAAACGGACCGTCCGCGATTTCAGATCGTCGAGCCCGCCGAAATAGTCATGCAACTCGCCGCTGTAGGGATCGGCATAGAGGGCGTTGATGGTGAAGTCGCGCCGGCCTGCATCCTGCCTCCAGTCGTCGGTAAAGGCGACGGTGGCCCGCCGGCCATCGGTGGACACGTCGGCACGCAGCGACGTCACCTCGGCGACCGTGCCCGAGGATATCGCGGTCACGGTGCCATGATCGATGCCGGTCGGAACTGCCTTGATGCCTGCCGCCTCCAGTCGCCGGATCACCTCGTCGGGCGGATGGGTGGTGGCCAGATCGAGGTCGCCGGGATGCTCGCCGAGCAGAAAATCGCGCACGGCGCCGCCGACGAAGCGGGCATGGCCGCCCTTGGCATCGAGCGCCTTCAGGAGCCGCTTGATGCCCGGCCGGTCAAGCCATTCGCGGGGATCGAGCTTCATCGGGAGCCCGACCTGATCCGCCGCGTCAGGTTGACCAGCATTGCCGCGGTGGCGCCCCAGATGTGCCGGCCCTGCCAGTCGATCTGATAATAATGCCGCAAGCGGCCGCGATATTCGGCGGTCATTTGCCGCTGGTTGATGGGATCGAGCACAAAATCAAGCGGCGCCTCGAACCAGTCGGACACCTCATCGGGATTGGGAACAAGTTCCATGCTGGGCGGGACGACGCCGACCACGGGCGTCACCCAATAGCCGGTAACGGTGCAATAGGGATCCGCTTCGCCGAGCAGTCGGACGAGAGCCGGGTTGATGGCCAGCTCTTCCTGCGCCTCGCGCAGCGCCGCGGACACGACATCCTCGCCTTCATCCACCCGGCCGCCGGGGAATGCGACCTGGCCCGCATGGGTGCGCATATGTTCGCGACGTTGAGTGAGGATCAGGCCCGGTTGGGGCCGGTCAGTGATGGCGACCAGCACCGCCGCCTGGCGGTGGTCGCCTTCATGCCCCTCGACCAAGTCGCCAGGGAGCAAGTCATGCGGCGGCTCGTTGGCCAGTGCCAGCGTGATGCGCTCGATCAGGCTCATGGGATCAACGGATAAAATGCGCCGTCCGACCAGACGCCCGGCGGATTGTGGCCCTCGGCGATCGCGATCTCGGCCAGCTCATAATAAAGCGGGCGGGTGAGCTCGGCCTCGAGGCCGTGACGAACCGCGACGCGGGGCGACGGTCCGTCCGGCATCGCGACCACTGTCAGCGGATGGTCCGGACCGACGATCAATGCGTCGCCGCTGTCCAGCGTCAGGCCGATTCGGCGCTTCTTCCCTTCACCGGCCATGGTCATCTGGGTCGCGCGAAACGGGGTCACCTCGACGTCGATGGTCAGTCGTTCGGCCGGCGTTACCAGCTCGTGACTGCCGTCAGGTTCCCGCCTGAGCACCGTCGAGAATAGCCGGGTCATCGCCGGGCGGTTGATCGGCCGGCCTTCGTGGAACCAGGTGCCGTCGCGGGAGATGCGCATGCCCGAATGGCCGCAGTGGGGCGGGTTCCAGCGGTCCACCGGCGGAGCACTGCGCTGTTCGATCGCAGCCGCCAGTTCGGCCAGGCTCAGGCCATAGGCTTCCAGCGGAGGGCGGCTCTCGGGCATTCATTTCGTCATTGCGAGGAACGGAGTGACGAAGCAATCCCACGTCCAACGGGTAGATTGCTTCGCTTCGCTCGCAATGACACAGGGGTGGGATGGCCAGCGAACAACGGACTGCGATCGTCACCGGGGGCGGCAAGCGCGTCGGCGCGGCCCTTGTCCGTGCCTTGCTCGACGACGGCTGGGTGGTTGTGGCTCACGTCCACCACAAGGACGACCAGGTTGCGGAAGGTGCGATCAAGGTCGTTGCCGACCTGGCGCAGGCAGATTGCGCCCAGCGCATCTTCGCGATGGTGGAGGGCCAGCCTCCCGTCCGCCTGCTGGTCAACAACGCCGCGCGCTTCGCCTTCGACGGATTCGGCGAGGCCAGCGCCGAGGAGTTCGACTCCCACCTTCGGATCAACGCGCGGGCGCCGATGCTGCTGATAGACGAACTTGCCCGGCGCCATGGCGGAGGGGAGGCGCTGGTCGTCAATTTTCTCGATGCCAAGCTGGCAGCGCCGAATGCCGATTTCCTGAGCTACACCCTGTCCAAATATGCGCTTGCCGGCCTTAGCGAGCTGGCCGCCCGTGCCCTGGCGGGCAAGGGCATTCGCGTCAACGCGATCGCGCCGGCGTTGATGCTGCCTTCCGGCCGCCAGGAGATGGAAAATTTCGAAGCGGTCCATGACCTCAATCCACTGGGGCGGGGCATAGAGGTCGGCGATGCCGTGTCGGCACTGCGCTATCTGATTGATTCGCCCGGCATGACCGGCCAGACGCTGACCATCGATGGCGGCCAGCGCTTCATGGGCCTGACCCGAGATGTGCAGTTCATGGAGACCAAATGAGCGACGAGGCGGTAAGGCTTCAGGGCATGATTCCACCGCATCTGAAGGTACGGCAGAGCAAGATCCTGCTCGATTCGCTGGAAGTGATGACCGATATCGGCTTTCACGACTTCGAGGTCGGCAGGCCGCAGCGTCTGCTCATCTCGATCGAGCTCTGGCTCGAGGATTTCGCCGCGCCGCCGGCTGACGATCCGGTTCACGCCTGGAACTACGATTACCTCAAGAATGAGGTGACGCGGATTGCCCAGGAGCGACGTTACAATCTGCAAGAATCGCTGGTGCACGCCATTTTCGAGAGGGTCGCCGCCTATCGGGGCGTCAAGGCGCTGCGAATTAAAAGTGTCAAACCCGACATCTATCCGGACGCCAAGGGGGTCGGCGTGGAGATTGCTTCGTTCGCAGGGGAAACGCCCTGAGCCGTAGGGGAAAGGCGCGGACTGCGCCATGATTCCGCGCGGTCATTGCCGCAATCGGAACAAAATTCGTTGCGCAGCCATTTTCGCTTCATTAAGGGTGGCGCGTATCTGCCGATGATACACTAATACATCGGCGGTTCCACGACAGCTCGGGTCGCGTCATTTTTCGCCAACTCCGAGAGGTCGCGGAATCCGACCATCGAGGAGATTTGCGGCTTAATGTCCTACGCAAGACGCAGAGAGATGAGCTCCAATCGCACCGCGGCGATTGTGATCGTGGCGCTCATCCACATTGCTCTCGGCTACGCACTGGTGACGGGCCTTGCCTATAACGTCATCAAGAAAGCCGCCGAGGATTTGAAAACCTTCGACGTGGAGGACGAACCACCGCCCCCGCCCGAGGAACCACCGCCCCCGCCGGAGAAGATGGAGACTCCGCCGCCGCCGCAAATCGTGGCGCCGCCGCCGATCGTTCGCACGAACACCGTCGCGCCGCCGATCATTTCGACCCCGGTCGCGCCGCCGCCAGTGATCACCCCGCGCGCCGCGCCGGCCCCGCCCGCTCCGCCGGCCCCGCCGCCGCCGAGGGTGTCGCAGGCCGCCAAGGCCAGGGGCAATCTGGTCGCACTGTTCTCGAACGATGACTATCCGGCCGCTGCCTTGCGCAACGAGGAGCAGGGGACCACGGTCGTCCGGCTGACCATCGGTCCCGACGGTCGTGTGTCGGACTGCGCGATCACCTCTTCTTCGGGCTCGTCGTCGCTCGACAATACGACGTGCAGCATCCTGCGTCGTCGGGCGCGGTTCACGCCGGCCAAGGACCAGGCGGGCAACCCGATTTCGGATACCTACACCCAACGCATCCGCTGGGAAATTCCATCAGAATAAGTTTCAACCACGTCAACGAACAAGAATTTCAATAGGAAAGTCAAACATATGGCAGCTCCCACTATTCTGCTCGCTGCAGCCGCAGCTCCCGCTGGCGACAACCCCTATGGTCTGATGCAGGCCCTCCAAGAGGGTGGCCTGATTTCGTGGACCGTGTTCATCATCCTGGTCGCGATGTCGGTCTTCTCCTTCTACATCCTGTTCACCAAGCTGCTTCAGCAGCAGAAGATCATGAGCCAGGCCAACAAGGTGCGCGCCAGCTTCTGGAATGCGCCCAACCTCCGCGAAGCCGCCAACAAGCTCGAGCAGCGCAGCGCCTACCGCGCCATCGTCGAGGACGCGCTGATTGCGCAGGACCAGCACCGGCAGCTGACCGACCCGATCGACCAGCATGACTGGATGGCGGGCTCGCTGGCCCGCTCGCAGGGCGCGATCACCAATCGCCTGGGCGAAGGCCTGGCCTTCCTCGCGACGGTCGGTTCGACCGCTCCGTTCATCGGCCTGTTCGGCACCGTCATCGGCATCTACCGCGCGCTGATCAAGATCGGTGCGTCGGGTCAGGCCAATATTTCGACGGTCGCCGGTCCGGTCGGCGAGGCGCTGATCATGACCGCGCTCGGCCTGGTCGTCGCGGTTCCGGCGGTGCTCGCCTACAACTGGCTGATCCGCCGCAACAAGTCGATTTCGGAAGATCTCGCGGCCTTCACCAACGACATCCATGGCTATCTGATGTCGAACGGCGCGGTGAAGCCGGCGCTCGGCGGTCCGGCCAAGCCGGCGCAGCCGGCCCGTCCGGCCCCGACTGCGACGGCAGCGCGCTAAGCGATAGTTTCCCGGTTCGGCGGCCTCGCGGCTGCCGGACCGGGATGAGTTGAACGAAGAAGGATTGACGCCTCATGGCAATGCAAGTGGGCGAGCACGACACGGGCGAAGACGTCCCCATGTCGGACATCAACACCACGCCGCTCGTCGACGTGATGCTCGTGCTTCTGATCATCTTCCTGATCACCGTTCCCGTGGTGGTCCAGTCGGTGCCGATCACCCTGCCGGAAGTCCGCAACGAGCCAACCGAAACCAAGCCGGAGAACGTCTCCCTGACGGTTCGTGGCGGCCCGGGCGGATCATGCGAGGTCTATTGGAACCTGACGCCGGTCTCCAACGAGCAGTTGCTCGACCGCGCGGTCAAGGCGCTGGAAGATCAGATCAAGGCCGTCGGTGGTGTCGAGAACATCACCGAAGAGAATATGCCGGAAGTGCATATCCGCGGCGATATCAATACGCCGTACAAGTGCATCGGCGGCACCGTCTTCACGATGCAGCGCGCAGGCTTCGCCCGCGTCGGCTTCATTTCGCAGCCCGCGGCCGGTGGCCCGGTCGAGCGGCTGTAAGTTAGGAGCAAGCCACCATGGCGATGCAAACCACGAGCTCGAACGTCGAAGGCGAGCCGATGATGGACATCAACACGACGCCGCTGATCGACGTCATGTTGGTGCTTCTCATCATGTTCATCATTACCATCCCGCCGCAGACCCACGCGGTGAAGCTGGACCTGCCGCAAGACAGCAGCCAGAACCCACCGCCGCCGATCGACCCGGTCAAGAACAAGATCGTCGTGACCCAGGGCGGGGCTGTGCTGTGGAACGGCGCTCCGGTGAACCTGACGCAGCTGCGCCAGTATCTGGACGTCACCCAGCAGATGGACCCGATCCCCGAGCTGCACCTGCAGCCGGAGCCCGAGGCCCGTTACGTGCTGGTCGATGAGGTGCTGGCCGTGACCAAGCAGGCGAAGGTTTCGAAGATGGGCTTCGTCGGTAACGAAGCCTATATGTCGGTCTTCTAGGTCCGGCAGCTTCGGCGAGAGACAGGGCGGTCCCAAGGGTCCCATCAAAGTAGTACTTTGATGGGTTCCCTCTAGGGGCCGCCCTTTTTCTATGCTGGTTATCGCTATTGCCAATTGGAACCGATGATATATCATCACGGTTGCGCAATGGAGGAGGCTGGCGATGGCTCAGGCAGTTTTTCCCGCGAACGACAATCGGCATGTCGCAGGCGACATGATGCCCATGTCGGAAATGAACACCACGCCGCTGATCGATGTGATGCTGGTTTTGCTGATCATGTTCATCATCACCGTGCCGATGCAGTCGCATCAGGTGGAGATGGCGTTGCCGAAGCAGGGCAAGACGGTAGAGATCGAGCCGCTGAAGAATGAGCTTGGGCTTTCAGCGGAAGGGCAGCTGAGATGGAACGAGAAGGCAATCAGTGACGCGCAGCTGGCCGGTGCGCTCAAAGCGATTGCAGCGATGGACAAGCAGCCCAAGGTCCATTTCCGGCCCGATGCGGCGGCTCGCTACCAACGGGTCGACGAGGTACTCGGCATTGCCGCCCGCAGCGGTGCCGATCGCTTCGGCTTTGCCGGCAACGAGCAGTATGCCCAAGTTTTCTGACGGCGGGTAACCGCTTTTCAACCGGTCTCGAGTAGCCCGGCGCGATGGACATCATCGCCGCCCATCAGCAGGGACTGATCGAACAATTGGAGAAAGAGGTCGCGGCGATTTCCGGACGGCCGCGCGATCATGTCCAGCGGGCGATGGTCCTGCACCATTTGTTCGATCATTCGCGCGGGGCCCACCAATGGGCGCTGGCCGAAGCGCGGCGCGAGATCAGTATCGCGCACGGAATCGAGGCATTGGCCAAACGGGTCGACCGCTGGGGCTGGCTCTTCACTCGCCGCGAGGAAGCGGAGCGGGCACTGACCCTATTGGCCGAGGCGTTGGGTGAGGCGTCCCGGTCTCGCTGCGCCGCCGCCTATCTCGCATACCGGTTGAGCGCGACGCCGGCGCTGCACAGCGAGGCGGAGCAGCGGCTGCCCCCGGCATTGCTTCGCGCCCTCGATGGCTGTCACGCCGCGAGGCGCTCGCGCGAAGCGGTGTCCGACGAGACTATCTCATCGCTCGTCGAGGAGAGCGAATTGCACGCACTCGCGGCGGCGGATCAGGGGTCGCTGAATGCCGCCTGGTCGGCAATTGGCGCAACATGGCTCGGACGCGCGGCCAACCCGCTGCTGGGAACGAAGGCGCTTGCGCGGGGGGAGGCGAGGGATCGCAAAATGGGCTTGCAGAAGGTCGAGCATTTGTTTCGAAACGATGCCCGCTTGCCCGCCTCGTTCCGCGCCAATCCGGCGCAGCATTTCTATGCGCTTCAGCACGCGCTGGCCGAGCGCCGCCGCCAGCAATGGCGCGAGGCGTGCGACCGCGAGCTGGACGCGTTCGAGCTGGCTGCCTGATCAGCCGAAGGTGAAGGCGTAGGCCTCGGCGCCGGAGTCGAGGAATTCGATGGTGAACAGGCGCTCGCGGTTCGGATTCTTCTGGCGAACCAGTTGGTACAGGCGCTGATCGGTCAGCCGGCCGCTGCCCGCGGCGTCTATATCCATGCCACGGTCGGTGCCGGGTGATTTCCCGTCGAGCAGCACGCGGAAGCGGACCGGTTTGCCGGAAGCACTTCCAAGCACCAGATGCAGGTCTCGGGCGCGGAACTGGAAGGAGATCTTGCCGCCGGGCAATTGCGAGACTGAACGCTGTGGCTCGACCGTCCAACGGCCATCCAGGCCCCAATGGTTGAGCGAATATTTCCCAGGGAGGAGATAGTTGTTCGTGCCTGGGCGCAGCCCGCCTGGGGAAGCAAAGTTCGCCGCGCGCCGGGTGCCGAGATAGGTTTCCGGGCTGCGGATCGAAGCGAAGTCGGCGGCGGCGCTGGCGCCGGCTGCGCTAACCCTGGCTTTGCCGCCCAGTTTCGCCCCTCTTTCCGCCAGCAGCGCACGAATAGCGCCTTCGGTCTTGTCGTAGCTGCCTTCCCCGAAATGATGATAGCGGATCCGCCCCTGGGCGTCGGCGAGGTAGCTTGCCGGCCAATAGCGGTTGTCGAAAGCGCGCCAGATAGCGAGATTGTTGTCCAGCGCGACCGGGTAGCCAATCCCGAAATCCGCAACAGCTTTGCGGACGTTGGCCGGGTTCTTCTCGAATGCGAATTCCGGCGAATGCACCCCGATCACAACCAGGCCCTGGTCACGGTACCGCTCGGCCCAGGCGCGAACATAGGGGATGTAGCGGATGCAGTTGATGCAGCTGTAGGTCCAGAAGTCGACCAGGACGACCTTGCCGCGCAGCTGTTCGCGGGTCAGCGGCGGAGAATTGAGCCACAGGACGGCGCCGTCCAGCGACGGCAGCGCACCCTCGACGGGGAGCGTGCCGCCAGTCTTGGTGGTTAGCTCCTCGTCTTGCATGCCCAGCAGCTGGGCCAGGCGATGCTCGAAGGCAAAGGTCTGGGCCGTCGACAGCCGGGCGAGGACCCGCGTGTCGAGGCCGAGGGCGATGGTGCCGACGGCGACAAGCATCAGCAAGCCGAGCGCCTTGCGCACTCCCTCACCAACGCCAATCGAGCGCTTCATCGCCTGGAACAGCTTGCCGCCGACGAGCAGCGCTCCGGCAAGGCTCGTCGCCGCGCCGAGGGCATAAGCGAGGAGCAGGCCGGCGGTGGTCGCGCTGGCGCCCGACAGGGCGGCACCGGTCAGGATGATACCGAGGATCGGACCGGCGCAGGGCGCCCATAACAGCCCCGTGGCCAATCCTAGCAGCGCCGAGCTCAGCACGCCGCCTTCGCCGGCGCGGCTCGACAATCGTTCACCCAGGCCGACGAGGGGCCGCATGGCGCGCTCCGCCAGGCTGGGGAAGATCAGCAGCAGCGCGAATCCCGCAAACAGGGCAAGCGCGATCGCCCGGCCAACGCTGTTTGCGGTCACGGCCCATCCGCCGCCAACTGCGGCAAGGGTGGCAACGAGCGCGAAAGTGACCGCCATCCCGGCCAGCAACGGCAGGCCGTTGGTCAGGAACGGCTTGTCGCCGCGGGCGAAGATGAATGGCAGCACCGGCAGGATGCAGGGGCTGAGGATGGTGAGGATACCGCCCAGATAGGCGAGCAGGAAAATCAGCATTCAGGCCCTCGACGCTGCAGTGCTCGTCCATCCCCCGGATGGACTGCGCGCTTCGCCTCGGGACAGGTCAGGCTTGAAGGTCAGGCTGAGGCCGTTGATGCAATGGCGCTTGCCGGTCGGGCGCGGCCCGTCGTCGAAAAAATGTCCGAGATGCCCGCCGCAGCGGCGGCAATGTTCCTCGGTGCGGACCATTCCCAGCGACAGGTCGCGCCTGTAAGCGACGGCATTGGGCAGCGCCTTCCAGAAGCTCGGCCAGCCGGTGCCGCTGTCATATTTGGCGGCCGAGCTGAACAGGGGCAGGCCGCAGCCGGCGCAAGCGTAGATGCCCTTGCGCTTTTCCTTGAGCAGGGGGCTCGAAAAGGGCCGCTCGGTGCCGGCTTCGCGGAGGATGTGATAGCGCGCCGCGCCCAGGCGCCGGCGCCACTGTGCGGGGCTGCGCTGGACCTCGAACGACGCCTCGGCCCGGCCGCTGGTCAGAACAGCTATGCCGGCCAAGCCCATGCCCGCGGCAAGGCCCATGAATGCGCGGCGGTTGCAGTCCGTCAGGTACATGGCCCGCCGCATATAGCATGGCGCGATGAATGCCGCCTGCCGAGACGGCATGGTTGTCATGCGGACCCGTTATAGCCGGATTATCTGGGTTGCCCGTGATGCCGAATTTGCAGCGCTCATGTCCGCTACGGGTCGAAGGTGGCATTCGATTCCGACTTCCTGATGGGATCGGTAGCTATCGTCGCCAATTAGGCGTATTTGCCAGCGATTCTCGCCGGTTAAGCATTCCTCTCGGGAAGCAGCAAAATGGGGCGCCGCACCACAGTTCCCGTGTTTCGTTTGCTGATCGGCTCGAAATGACATTCGTCCGCACAATCAGCCCCGACGATCTCCGTGTCATCGTTTGTGTCGTGTTTGACCGGCGCGCGTCGCCCAAGGAGATCGCGGCTTTCAAGGACGTGGTCATCGCCTGCCCGCTGATTTTGCACTCGGTCGAGCTTCGCGGCGCCTTCGATTTCATGGTGGAAGCGGCGGTACCGGACATGGCGGCGTATGACGAGCGGATCAAGTCGATAGCCCAGCCCCTGGCGAGCCTCGTCAGTCGATTTGAAGCCAGTTTCGTGTGCAAGCGCTACATTCGCAAGGATGAGGCGGCTCAACCGCTCTGGGTTGCGTGCGATGACGGCCTGAGGTGCATCGAGACCGGGTCAATCGACAAGATTACCGCCGAGGGCGATTACATGCGCGTCCATTCGGGCGGTAACAGCTGGATGGTCCATGCGACGATGCATTCTCTGGCGGATCGCCTGGTCAGCGAGGATTTTATCAAGCTCCACCGCTCGGCGATCGTGCGCCACGATTTCATCCAGCGCATGTACCGCGAAAGTGGCCACTGGGTCGTAACTCTTAAGGATGGAAGCTGCGAACGAGTGGCCAAGAGTCAGGTTTTGGAAACATTGGAGCGGCTTCGCGCCGATTCGGCGACAACGGAGGTCATTACGTCGAAGGGGCCTGAACTCGTCGACATCGATAACATCGGTTAACGAAAAGTTAATTAACTCGATCGCGCCTTGTGGCACCAAGCCTTCGCCCAAAGGGGGCTGAAAGGATTGTTGGTCATGACTTATAGTAAAATGCTATCGATGTGTGCCGCGGTAGCGGTGACCGCTGGGGGGCTCATGGCCATGGCGCCAGCAGCTTCAGCCAAGGAACGGCCGGTGGTGGTTGTGGCGCCGGCAGATATTCCCACCCGACGCGTAGGCTATGCCGATCTCAACCTGGCCACGAGCACCGGCGAAAAGACGCTAAATCACCGCGTCGCGGGTGCCGTACGCTCGGTCTGCAAGGAAGCAGTCGGGAATGCCTTCGACTTTTACGGCATGATTGAATGCCGCGATTTTGCATGGGACGGAGCGCGACCGCAGATGAAGCGCGCAGTCCGGCGGGCCCAGGACATTGCTGCAACCGGATCATCTTCAATAGCGGTTGCTGCAATCGTGTTGGCAGCTCACAAGTAGAGGCCGAACCAGCAGCGCTACAATGGCCTCCGTCGATGGGGGCCATTCGCGTCTAATGTCCGCAAATGGGTCGAAAGCAGTCTTTCGAAGAATCCCATTCTAAGCCGCGATTCCGTCGAACTGGAGCCGCGCGAGCCTCGCGTAGAGGCCGCCTTGCGCGGTCAGGCTGCCGTGGTCGCCTTCCTCGACGATCCGGCCATGGTCCATGACGATGATCCGGTCGGCGGCGCGGACGGTGGCCAGGCGGTGGGCGATGACGATGGTCGTGCGGCCCGCCACCAGCCGGTCGAGCGCTTCCTGCACCAGCCGCTCGCTTTCCGCGTCGAGGGCCGAGGTGGCCTCATCGAGCAGCAGCAGCGGGGCGTCGCGGCGAAGCAGGGCACGGGCGATGGCGATGCGTTGGCGCTGGCCGCCTGACAGGCGCGCCCCGCCTTCGCCCATGAAGGTATCGAGGCCTTCCGGCAGCGCGCGGAGGAAGCTTTCCCCATTGGCATCGCGCGCCGCCTCCCAAATCTCGTCCTCGGTCGCGTCCCAATTGCCATAGCGGAGGTTGTCGCGGGCCGAGGCGGCGAAGATCACCACTTCCTGCGGGACCATGGCGATGCGCTGGCGCACATCGGCGGGATCGGCGTCGCGAAGGTCGACCCCGTCGAGGAGGATGCGGCCCTGTTCCGGATCGTAGAAGCGCTGGGCGAGCTGGAAGATGGTGGTCTTGCCCGCGCCCGACGGCCCGACCACGGCGAGCCGCTCGTTCGGCCGAACCTCGAGGCTGAAGCCCGCGAGCGCGGACATGTCCTTGCGGGTCGGATAGTGGAAGGTGACATCCTCGAACTTGAGGCGGCCCTCGGCGGGGACGGGCAGGGGCGTCGGCTCGGCCGGCGCCGTGATGTCCGGCTCGGCGGTGAGCAGCTCGTTCAGCCGCTCCGATGCGCCAGCGGCGCGGAGCAGATCGCCGTAAACCTCGCTTAGTGCCCCGAAGGCGCCGGCGAGCAGGCCGCCGTAGAGCACGAATGCGGCGATGGTGCCGCCGGTCATCACGCCGGCCGACACGTCCACCGCCCCCTGCCAGATCACCCAGGTAATCGACGAGAATACCAGCGAGATGATCAGGAAGGTCATCAGCGCGCGAAGCCCGATGCGCTTGCGGGCGGTGCTGAACACGGCTTCGGTGGCGCTGGTGAAGCGCTCCGCCTCGCGGTCCTGCTGGTTGAAGGCCTGGACGATCTTCATCGCGCCGAGCACCTCGCCGGTGACGGTGCCGACATCGGCGATCCGGTCCTGGCTATGTTTGGAGATGGCGCGCACGCGCCGGCCGAGGATGGTCAGCGGCAGCACGATCAGTGCGATGCCGATCAGCATCATCGCGGCCAGCTTGGGCGCCAGCACGAACAGGATCACGGCGCAGGCAATGCCCATCACCAGGTTGCGCAGCGCGACCGATACGGTGGTTCCGACCACCTGCTCGATGATGGTCGTGTCGACGGTGATGCGGCTGGTGATCTCCGCCGGCCGGTTCTCCTCGAAGAAGCCGGGGGCGAGGCGCAGCAGGTTGCGATGCACCGCCAGGCGGATGTCGGCCACCACCCGCTCGCCAAGCCAGCTGACGAAATAGAAACGCACGGCGGTGGCCAGCGCCATCACCAGGACGAGGAACAGCAGATATTGGAACCAGCGGGCGATATCGCCGCCCGAGAAACCGCGATCGATGATCAGCTTGAAGGCATAGGGCACGCCCGAGGTGGCGGCGGCCGCGACCAACAGCGCAATCGCGGCGCAGGCGATGTGGCCGGGATAGTTGCGGGCAAAGCTCCAGACCATGCCAAGATCGGAAAGAGACTTGCCCTTCGGGCGTTCGGGGAGGCTTGCCATGGAGGCCGGTTAGCAGTGTGTCCGCTTTGCCTCAATTGCCGCAATGCGAGGGTGCAGCGCAGCATTTTGCTTGCTGTTAGCGCTATCCGGCCCCACATTCCGGCCAACGTGCTCGGCTTTTTCAGGACAATTTGATGCTTTACGACGCCTATGAGGTGCAGCGCTCGCTATTGACCAGCGCGAGCAGGCTGGCCGGGCTTGGCGCCGGATGGCTCAACAATCCCACCAACCCGTTCGGTTACAGCTCGATGGGCCCGATGGTCGCCGCTGGGCTCGAGGTGTTCGCCCATGCCTCGGCGCCGCGCGGCAAGCCGGAGTTCGGCATTACCGAAGTGCTGGTCGGCAAGCAGACGGTCGCGGTCGACGAGGATATTTCGGTTCGCAAGCCGTTCGGGCAGCTCAAGCATTTCCGGAAGGTCGATGCGGAAGCAGGCGAGCCGCTGCTGATCGTTGCGCCGATGTCGGGCCATTATGCGACGCTGCTGCGCGGCACGGTCGAGCGGATGCTGCCGGCGCACGACGTGTTCATCACCGACTGGCGCGACGCCAAGCTGGTGCCGCTGGGCGAAGGCGACTTCGACCTGGACGACTATGTCGATTATTTGATCGACTTCTCCGAGGCCGTGCTGGCGGCGACCGGCAAGCGGCCGCACATGCTGGCGGTGTGCCAGCCGTCGGTTCCAGCGTTCGCTGCGACCGCGATCATGAATGCCGACAAGCATCCGGCGACTCCAAAGACATTGGCGATGATGGGCGGCCCGATCGACACGCGCCGCGCACCGACCGCGGTCAACACGCTGGCGACCGAGCGGCCGCACTCCTGGTTCCAGCGCAACGTGATCGCCACCGTGCCGATGATCTACCCGGGGGCTGGGCGGAAGGTGTACCCGGGCTTTTTGCAGCTAGCCGGGTTCATGACCATGAACCTCGGCTCGCACCTCGTCAGCCATTGGGAGATGTTCAGGCATCTGGTCGAAGGCGACGAGGAGAGCGCCGATGCGACCCGCGCCTTCTACGACGAATATCTGTCGGTGTGCGACATGACCGCCGAATTCTACCTGCAGACGGTCGACGTGGTGTTCCAGCGCCACCTGCTGCCCAAGGGCGAATTTGAGCATCGCGGCAAGCGGGTCGACCCCTCGGCGATCAAGGATACCGCGCTGCTGTCGATCGAGGGCGAGCGCGACGACATCAGCGGCATTGGCCAGACCCGCGCCGCGCTCGACCTCGCCGAGCACTTGCCGGCGGCGATGAAGCAATATCACCTCGCCAGGGACGTCGGCCACTACGGCATCTTCAACGGCCGCAAATGGCGCGAGAAGATCGCCCCGGTGGTCGAGAAGTTCGTCGCGGCGAACAGCTAATCTCCTCCCCTCGATTTCGAGGGGAGGTGGCAGCGCGAAGCGCTGACGGAGGGT
>JALYNQ010000012.1 GCA_030773115.1 Pseudomonadota bacterium | reverse complement strand
TATGACGTCGACCGCTCGCCCGTGGTTCACCTGCCGCAGTCCTTCGTCACCCACACGCCCGATATGCGCCGGTACAAGGGCCTGGTCTGGTACCAACGCGATTTCACCTCACACCCCAAGCCCGTTGAGCGCGCCTTCCTCCGTTTCGGCGCGGTCGATTATCATGCGTACGTGTACGTCAACGGCAAGTTTGCCGGCGAGCATGAGGGCGGCTTCACTCCTTTCGCGTTCGAAGTGACGAATCTGCTCCGGGAAGGTCAGAACCGCGTCACCGTCGGCGTGGATTCGGAACGCGCCGCTACCGACGTCCCCCCTATCGTCACCGACTGGGAGAATTACGGCGGAATCACCCGCCCTGTTTCGCTGGTCCTGGTGCCGTCGACCTTCGTCGATGATGCCTGGGTGCGGCTCACGCGCGGCGACCGGATCGCCGCGACCGTGAAGCTGAATGGCCCGGCTGCGTCGGGCGGCGCGGTCGTGGTCCGGATCCCGGCCCTCGGTGTCACCCTGTCCGGTCGGACCGGGACGGACGGCGTGTGGACCGGCACGGCGCCCGCGCCGCGCCGTCTGAAGCGCTGGTCGCCCGAAAGCCCGGACTTGTACGATATCGAGGTCACAAGCGGCGAGGATCGGCTCCGCGATCGCATCGGCTTCCGGACGATCACGGTGCGCGGCGAGGATATCCTGCTCAATGGCAGACCGATCTTCCTTCGCGGCGTAAACATCCATGCCGAGGAGCTTGGCGCCGATCCGACGCGCGCCATCACGCCCGCCGCGGCGCGCGCCTTGCTCACCGAGGCCAAGCAGGGCCTTCACGCCAATTTCGTGCGGCTCGCGCATTACCCGCACCCGGAAACGATGCTTCGCGCCGCCGATGAGCTGGGCCTGCTCGTGTGGAGCGAGATCCCCGTCTATTGGCAGGTCGAGTTCGCCAATCCGGCGACGCTCGAGCGCGCGCGGGCGATGCAGCGCGAGTCAATCCTGCGCGATCGCAACCGCGCGTCGATCATCCTTTGGAGCGTCGGCAACGAGACTCCGGTGAGCGACTCCCGCACTGCCTTCATGCGCACACTGGTCGCCGACGTGCGGGCGCTCGACGACACCCGACTGGTCACGGCGGCGATGTACGCCGGACGCCAAGGCAACGTCCAGACCATCGACGATCCCCTCGGCGCCGACCTCGATGTCCTGTCGCTCAACACCTACAACGGCTGGTACACGCCCGACCCGCTCGCCAGCATTCCCTCGATCGAGTGGCGCTCGCCTTACGCCAAGCCGCTCATCTTCTCCGAATTCGGGGCAGACGCGCTCGCCGGCTATCACGACGATCCTGCCAACTCGCACAAGTTCAGCGAGGAATATCAGGCGGAATATTACCGGCAGACCTTGGCAATGGCGGCGAAGATACCCTTCTTGCGCGGACTGGCCCCCTGGATCCTCAAGGACTTCCGCTCGCCCAGGCGACAGCACCCGATCTATCAGCAAGGCTGGAACCGCAAGGGCCTTATTTCCGAGACCGGTGTCCGCAAGCAGACGTTTGACGTCCTGGCTGACTATTACCGCTCGATCGAACAGCGCCGCTAAGGGCCTTGACCGGCGGCAAGTCCGCTACCCGACCGGATTCTGGGCGTGACTTTGGGGGGCTGACCAGGCGACTATTTCGGAACTGATCCCGCTATGACGTTGCGGGTTGACCGATCGCACTTTCTCAGCCGCCCCGATTGACTTGAATGAATGGCGGGATTGGGCTGTGGGCTGCAGCCGCTCGGGCGATCGCAATGGGCGCAAAGCCGTCATTGCGCAGAACTCATTGGGACGCGTATCGCACGCGTATCGCGAACAGCTCGATTTATGGTTCAGAACTCGATTTTCGCCGCAGCAAAGGAACGCAAAACTGCGAAAAACCACTCATTCATGCAATCGCACTGCAGAGGTCAGGGGTTCGATTCCCCTCAGCTCCACCAGCCTTCGTCGCTCTGCGACTTCGGCTGGCAAGCCAGGCGCCCCGTATCGATAGCGACGAAGGCTGCCCGGCATTCCGGGCCGGTGTTGCTGTTCGCCCTGTTGCTCCGCATGGCGATGAACCTCATTAGCGACGTCGACCGCTGCAACCCTAGCATCAGCTTTGCCGGCCCGACTTATGCCTTTGCTAGGTGGAACGCTTGAGAGCTGACCGGACACACGCAAGCAATTCGTCTTCGTGGAACGGCTTGGTCAAGTAGCAGTCGGCGCCCGCCTGCGCGGCGCTCGTGCGCACCCCATCGTCCGGATAAGCGGTTACGAAGATCGTCGGAATCCGTTCCCCGGACCTTATCAGCCGTTGATGCAGTTGCGGACCGGTCATTCCCGGCATGTTCACATCGGCAATGAGGCATGCAGTGCGGCCACGCTCGGCAGATTCCATGAACTCGTCGCCTGACGAGTAGGGCACGGCCTCATACCCAAGCGAGTTCATGAGACTGGCCAGGGCGTCCCGAACGGACTTGTCATCGTCCACGATTGCAATCACGCTTTTCATGCCCAGCCTATGATGCCCCGGATGAGATGGTTGACGTACGCGGGAAAGTGCACACGCACCATTGAACCCGGGGATCGACAATGCGGCCCGCTGGAAACGATCACGCAGCCGCACCGCTCGAGCAACTATATCTGCGTATAGGTTGGCTATGACCTTCGGACGGACCGGGGAGCCAAATTTACGCCTTCGAATCCACGGTCGTGGGTTCTACCGGCAAGGTGAACCGGAAGATCGCTCCGTTCGGCTCATTGGGTTCGGCGGACAAGCGGCCGCCATGGGCTTCGACGATCGAGCGACTGAGCGAGAGCCCCATGCCCATCCCTCCCGCCTTCGTCGTGTAGAAGGACTGGAACAGCCGCTCGCGTTCCGCGGCCTGGAAGCCCGCGCCATTATCGCGAACCTCCACGAATATGCCTGATGAATCCGGCCCGGTAATGACCGAAAGTTGGCGGTGATCCCGGCCCGTACTGCTCATGGCCTCAATCCCGTTCACAACGAGATTGCAGATGACCTGTTGGACCTGAGTTCGGTCGGCGCGGATGAGCGGCAGGTCGCGGGACAGGCGGACCGTTACCTTCACCCCATTGCTCTGCAGTTTGCGCTCGGTCAGGGCCAGAACATCGCCAACGGCCTCATTGATGTCGAGCGGATCCTTACGCGGCGGGGTCTTCCTGGCGAGCGCGCGAACGCGGGCGATGACGTCACTCGCCCGGTAACCGTCTTTGACGATGCGCTCGAGCGATTTCCGTACCTCCCCCACATTGGGGGGGTCCGCGGCGAGCCAATGCAAAGCGGCATTGGCGTTGGTGATCGCGCCAGAAATCGGCTGATTGATTTCATGGGCAATGGAAGCCGCAATTTCGCCCATCAACATGACCCGATTGAACCGCGCCAAATCGGACTGGACCTGTTGCAACGACTCCTTCGCGCGCGTGCGGTCCGCGATGTCGGCGTTCGTTGCCAGGACCGTATCAAGGAGCGCCATGTCGATCAGCTCCGCCATCGCCTTGTGGGCCGCAGCCGAGTCTCCCTTCGCGACGGCGTCGAACACTCGCTGGTGATCTGGAATCGGGTCACGCAACGGAGCGTTGCGTTGCTTGAAGATGGTCGTCGAGGCAACCGCCGCGCCGATGCCGCCGCTCAGCGTCACCAGGAATGGATTGTCCGACGCGTCGAGCAAGGCCGCGTGGAAATTCTGGTCGGCGAGGCGGCCCTCCTCGGTGGCCAATGTGTGCTTCGCCATGCCGTCGAGCGCCTCGGCCATTTGCTGGAGATGGGCTTCGGTACGCCGCTGCGCGGCTAGCGCAGCCGCCTCCGGCTCGACGAGCTTGCGCAGCTCGAATAGGCTGGCAGTCAGATCTTCGTCAGGCTCGAACTCGAAGATCCAGCTCAACACATCGGGATCGAGCAGGTGCCAGGCCGCGCGCTGGCTGACCCGCGTGCCGGTCTTCGCGTCCGATTCCACGAGCCCCTTGGCGGCGAGGATCAGCAACGCCTCGCGATAGGCGGTCCGCGGCACGTTCAGCCGGCCGCCGCCAGCGATGTCGCCGCCCAGCACCTCCCCCGGCTTGTACCGGCCAGAGACGATTTGGATGCCCAGGTCGCGCGCAATCGTGCCGTGGATCCGCACCGACCTGCGGCGTGCACGCACCTCTAGGGATTTTCGGACCTTGGCTCTTGCTGCCATCTGATCGCCGGATTCCTCTCCCGCTATGGCGCCGTCTCAAACCTTATCCCCGCGTTGGCGAGCCGATCGGCCATGCGTGTCAATTCGGGCAACGACGTCGCATTCATTTTGCGCATTACCTGCCCGCGATGAACCTTCACCGTGATTTCGCTGATGTTCATGTCGAATGCGATCTGCTTGTTCAGACGCCCCTGTGCGACATGGTGCATAATCTCTCGCTCGCGCGGGGTCAGCGACGCAAATCTTTCTTTCAGCGTTACAAGGCGTTGCTCGTCGTCACGCTGGGCGCGATCGCGAGCTAGACCAAGTTGAACGGCATCGATCAAATCCTGCTCACGGAACGGCTTGGTGAGGAACTCGATCGCGCCGCCCTTCATCGCTTGCACGGACATGTGGATGTCGCCGTAGCCGGTGATGAAGATGACCGGCACCCGAATTTCCGCCGCAGCAAGTTCGCGTTGCACGTCAAGGCCGCTCGCGTCGGGCAATCTCACGTCAAGCACGAGGCAGGCCGGTGATTCCGGGCGGCCGGACTTCAGGAATTCGGATCCGGACGAGAACAGCTGAACGTCAAGGCCGACCGACCTGAACAGGTTGGCGAGAGACTCGCGAACGGACACATCATCCTCAATCACTACGACCGTCGAATTCAACTCGGTCATGTTCATTCCTCGCATCCTCACCGGATGCCGTGGCCGATTGCGGTCCAGGATCGGCCGACTGAAGCAACGCTCGGCAGAGTACGCACGCCGATTTAATACCAAAGTATTACCACTCCTACCCACCGATATGTTAGCGCTAACCGTCAGTCCGATGGAGCAGGCGCGGCATCGTTCTTACACTATTATCCTTGATGCGGCACCATTCTGCCGCGCTGCAAAGGGAGATGGTGGATGTCGATGAGCCTCCCGCTCGGAATGCCTGCATGTGAAGCGGTAGAACCGGCGCTCCAGGCGAGTCCGCGCAAGCGCGCCATGCGTGTGGGGTTCATCGGTTTTGACACCATTGGCAAGGCGATGGCCTCCAGGCTGCTCAAGGCGGGCCATCAGCTCACGCTGTACGACCCCGCTCGAGAAATCCCTGAGTCACTCGAATCCGCAGGCGGTAAGGTAGCAGATAGCGTCCAGGATGCCTGCCGTTGGGCCGACGCGGTGTTCACAATGCTTCCCACGGATGAGGTCGCAGAGGCATTGATCCTCGGTCCCGGCGGAGTCGCCCAAAGCCTGCCGGAGACAGCGATCCACATCGGTTCGAGCACCGTCAGCATCGAATGCTCGGACCGGATCGTGAAGGCGCATTGGGATGCCGGGAAGGAATATGTATCCGCACCGGTGCTCGTCGGTCCCGACGGGACAGCGGAAGATCTGCTGGTAATCGCAGGCGGGCGCGAGGCGACGATTTTTCGGATCGAGCCGCTGTTGAGTCCGATCGGACAACTGGAACGACTCTGCGGCTGGCCAAGCGAAGCGAACATTATCCAGGTGAGTGCCAGCTACATGGGCGCAACCCTGTTCCAATTCCTCGATCGGCACCCCGAACTGTGCGCTCGGCAAAATCGATCGCAGCTCGCCCGGCCGGCGTCACCCCTGGCCCGATTCCTCGGCATTGAAACCAATGGAGTTCTGCAATGAACTACGAATGGCAAATGGACCTCAGTCCGCGCAATGGCACCGCGGCAACGTTACTGCCGCCCGCGCCCGTCGAGGAAACGGCTTGGGACATTCTGCTCGCGCTCCATTCCGATGAGCGGTGCGAGCTCACTCTGGACAAGCTTGGCTCAATCGTCAGCGTGTCATTCCCGGTGCTGACTCATTGGCTCTCTCAGCTGGAAAAGCGGCAACTGATCACCGGCTCAAAGCATGGAGCGGGGCAGCTACGCGCGGTCATGACGTCTGCCGGGCGGGACCTGCTGAATCGCTACTTGTCGGCAGTGACCGGCTTACAAGTCGGCGCTCGCCATTGAGTATCGCAGGCGTATCGCAAATAGAGCGATTTATGCCTAGGTAGCCCAGTGGTGCCGCAACAAAATGACGTGAAACTGCGAAAAGCCGATCCAGTTTTCGTAATCGCGCAGCAGAGGTCAGGGGTTCGATTCCCCTCAGCTCCATGAGCCGCGCTCCCAGCCAATCGGGGGGATTGGCGGGAGCGCGGCTCGCTAGGGAATCTAGCGGCCGCAGGCGCTCTGCGACTTCGGCTGGCATGCCGGCGCCAAGCGTTGCATAGAGCATAACGTCACATCCCGGGGGGCCTCATTGACCGCATCTCGCCGCTCGCTGGCGCTTGCTCGCGACATCTGGCCCGGTTTGCTGGCAGCCCTGGTCATTGCCGCAGCGGCCGCATTTCTCGCCGACCATTATGCCGGGCCGGTGATGCTGTTCGCCTTGCTGCTTGGCATGGCGATGAATTTCATTAGCGACGTCGACCGCTGCAAGCCGGGCATCAGCTTTGCCGGCCGCACCTTGCTCCGCCTTGGCGTCGCGCTGCTCGGCTTCCGCATCACGCTATGGGAGGTTGCGGCGCTCGGCTGGCAGCCGGTCGCGCTGGTGATCGGCGTCGTGACCCTTACGATCCTCGCCTCGGTCTGGGCGGCAAAGGCGATGGGCTTCAAAACCGAATTCGGCTTGCTCACCGGCGGAGCGACCGCCATCTGCGGCGCATCGGCCGCCATGGCCGTCTCGGCTGCGCTGCCGCCGGACGAGCGAAAGGAGCGGCTGACCGGCTTCACCATCATCGGTGTGTCGACCCTCTCGACCGTTGCCATGATCCTCTACCCGATCGTCTCGCAGTTGTTCCGGTTCGGCGATCACCAGGCGGGCCTGTTCATCGGCGCGACCGTCCACGACGTCGCCCAAGTCATCGGCGCCGGCTATGCCATCTCGCCGGAGGCGGGCGACACCGCGACCGTGGTCAAGCTGATGCGGGTCGCCATGCTGCTTCCGGTGATCGTCGCCATCGGCCTGTGGGCACGGTCGCACGGCGGGCATGGTGAAGGCCGGAAGCCGCCGTTGCTCCCCTGGTTCGTGACTGCCTTTGCAGCGCTGGTGGTGATCAACAGCCTGGTGCCGATCCCGGAAGTCGTCCGCGACGCCGGCAGCACTGCCTCGCGCTGGTGCCTGGTGGCGGCGATCGCCGCGCTGGGGATCAGGACCCACTTCAGCGAGATTGTGGAAATCGGCTGGAGGCCGGTCGCCTTGATGATCTTCGAGACGCTGCTGATCGCCGGGCTGGGCCTGACGGCAATCGCGGCGGGATGGATTTAGCCCGCCCTCGATCCGCGCCAGGCGCGGCATTTTGGCAACGCCGCCGGCGCCACCGCGGAAACGGCGGAACGGTCGCAAAGCGCCGTGCGTTGAGGAACCGTCGGGGCAAGATGCGGCCGGATTGGCTCTTAACCGCGATTACCGCTATGGTGGAGCTAGCGCGACGGTCCCTGGAGTTTCGGCCGCCTGCACCGCACGCCGGCACTGCTCGTGAATAAGCGCCGGGCCCACCGTGGAGGAGCGTCGTTTATGGTCAAAAATGTCGGCAAGATGGATCGCATTGCCAGGGCGCTCCTGGCCTGCTTCCTGATTTTCCTCGCCTGGGCGCCAGGCGTGGTCCTCTCCGCCAATTCAACCGTGGATTATTGGCTCACCATGGGGCTGTACGTCGCCGGGGCCTATTTCCTCATCACCGCGCTTCTCGGCAGCTGCCTCATTTATCGGCTGCTCGATGTTGACAGTTGTATCCACGGTGGCACTTATCACAGCGGCGATGATGTGTACGATGGCAGAGGGGGCAACTGAGCTTCGAGCCTAAGCAGGCGATTGCGCAACCGTCGCAACCAGGGCGTGGAATTCGCGCCGGGGTCCACCGCGGAAGGGGGAAGTTTATGGTCAAGAATGTTGGGTCGGTCGATCGGGTAGCAAGGTTGTGCGTGGCGGCTTTGCTTGCCTTCCTCGCACTGACCACTTCGCTCGAAGGCTGGGGCGAGATCGTCGCTTATATCGTCGCCGCCTATTTCGTGCTCACCGCTATCGTCGGACACTGCCTGATTTACCGGGCGCTGGACATTAACAGCAAGCTTCACGCCGGGACCTATCACAGCGGCCACGATGTCTATGACGGAAGGGGCGGCAACTAGGCTGAGCGCCCGAGCAAGTATAGAAGAGGCGAAGGCCGGCCGCCGGTTCGCGCCAGCCGATCCGGCTGACGTGACGGAATCCTGTTTACTTGGCGTTGAATTGCCCGAAAATAGGGATCGTTGACCGACAGCCGGGTTGTGCTGGCGGGAATAGAGGCGTCTAGCCACCCGCCATGCGGATGCGTTCTTCCGCCCTGTGGGTAGCTTGGGCGCTGCTCGGGCTGGCGCCGATCGCCTTGCCCGCGCCCGCGTCTGCCCAAACCTCGATCAAGTTCGCCGCGTTCGGCGACATCGGCAACACGTCCAACAGCGCCGAGGTCGCCAGGCTGGTTCGCAATCGCGGCGCCCAGTTCATCCTGATGCTCGGCGACCTTTGCTATGGCTCGGTGCCCCTCGCGATCCAGATCAACGCCAACTACCTCACCGAAAAGGCCAATGGAAAGCTGTGGCCGGCGCTCGGCAATCATGAGTTTGACGACGCCTGCGGCGGCGGCAACCTGGCGTCGGCCTATCGCTCCTATTTCTCGCTGCCCGGCAACGAGCGCTACTATGAGTTCAAGCGCGGCCCGGTCCATTTCTTCGCCATCAACAGCGACACCGAACCGGACGGGACCAGCGCCACCTCCAAGCAGGCGCTGTGGCTCAAGGGCAAGCTGGCCGCCTCCACCTCGCCCTGGCAGATCGTCTTCTTCCACCACCCGCCGTTCAGCTCCGGCAGCCAGCATGGCTCGACCGGCTACATGCAATGGCCGTTCGAGGCCTGGGGCGCGGACGCCGTCCTCTCCGCCCACGACCATGATTATGAACGCCTCATCAAGGATGTGAACCGCGACGGGGTGAAGATCCCCTATTTCGTCAGCGGGCTCGGCGGCAAATCGCGCCGGGGGTTCAACGCGCCGGTCGCCGGCAGCGTCAAGCGCTACAACAGCGCGTTCGGCGCCCTGTTCGTCACCGCCACCTCGACCTCGCTGAAGTTCGAGTTCCGCAGGACCGGCGGTACGCTGATCGACAGCTATTCGAAGACCAAGTCGACCACCACGACGCAGACCAACGACGCGTTCGAATTCCGGGTGCCGCCGAAGGATTAGCGCGCTCCGGCTAATCGATCCGCCGCCGACATCCCTGTCACTTCGAATGTTCACCAATGTTCGCAGTGATGCTTTGTTTGTGCCCTCCTTCAAATCGGGTGCGAAGTTGATGAAGTTGACTCGGGAAGCCGAGAAGAGGCGGTTCCCGAACGTGATGAGGTTGATAGGATTCCGGGTTGTTCCGCCGCCGAGCGAGCGCGACGCGCCGCTTAGGTTCACAAGATTCATGGAGCTTGGCGCCTTTTTTGGCCCGATTTGTGAACTTAAGTAGTTGCCGCGCGAGGGCGTGTGGGGACGCGCCAACCTCACCCGCGCCTTCTCCCGAGCCTCCCGGCAGGCCGCATCGAACTCGGCATCACGCCGCCGGAGCCGAAAAGCCCAGTCGCGCGACACCCGCACCTCGGCGGCGGCAATCACATAATTCCCGGTCTCGGCCAGAGCTTGGAGGAACGCCTTCCGATGCGTCCCGGATATTTTTGCGGACATTCTGCCTCCGTTCGTCCCGATCGAAGTCCAGAGCCGTCATCCCGGACTTGCCTGCCCTGATGCAAATCAGGGATCCGGGATCCACCTTCCTTGAGAGGCAACTCACCTATGCCGGATCAGGGGCTGTAGGACAGCATTTTCCGCCGAGCGCAGGCGAGCGTTTCCGCAGGAAACGGGAGCTAGCGCGTAGAGAAGGAAAATGCCCGGCCAGCGGGAACCGAGCTAAGCGAGGGCAACCCGACTGACGTCACGAATTCACTTCGTGACGATGCACTTCGCTAGGCGAGGACGCCTTCCAAAGCGGCGAAGGCGCCGTGAGCAAAGAAGGCTAGTCCTCCAAGGACGAGACCTATACCTGCAGCGAGAAACCATGTGCCCAAGTTGCCCTCCCACTTGCCATCGTGGGCGCGCTTCTCGCCCTTCATGTCGAGCTGATAGTTCCACGAATTGGTCGTGTCGAAATTGGATAGTTGACCTTGGGAGAAGTAGCCTGCGATGTAGGCAGCGAGAGTGCACAGCATGCCGATGCTGAATGACTGAAACGCTATCTTTAGGTCGGCCTTATCATAGGTTCCCTGCCGGTTCCCGATGAACGTGAGCAGCGCCAAGATCGCGCCACCATTGGCGAACATGATCGACTTCACGGCTGCCATTCCGATCTCGTGCTGGAAGCGTAGGCGGTCGGCGGCCTGATCCCTGCTGGCCTCGAAATCCATCCGGGCAATTTCGCGATCAAGTTCGTCGTATGGGGCTGGCAGTTCAGACATTGGGCCTCCTAATCCAGCGTCGCGCAGAGCCACCGCAAATGCTGCTGCGGAGCGGTGAAGCTACGATTAGTCATCGATCAACTCCATTCTTAACCTGTTCGTTAAGCAGCGGGACACCCGTCGGCCAATAGCCTCCTCCGCGCAGTCCTCAGACTTGCCAAATCGGCATAAGAATCTGGACGCGCTGCCAACTAAAACCCGACAACGTCATGCCGTGGTATTGTCTGCGCAGATCGATACATTGCAATAGAGTCCTGTAGCCGCCATCCTGCCGGTATGACGAGTGCCATTCTCTTCGTCGACACGAACGGCTTTATTCAGGTCCGTGACCTTAAAGATATACCTTGGCGCGACCTCTTCCCCGGCGTGAAGCATGTGCGGATCATGGTCGCGAAGCCCGTCATTGAGGAGCTTGGTAAGCATAAGACAAGCAACAGCGATCGCCGGCGAAACCGCGCTCGCCTAGCTTTGAATCTGATCGCAGAAGCCTCCAAGGCTCCCGACCGCACTCTTACGCTCAAGAACAAACCGGTTGCCGTCACGCTGGAGATTCCGCGCATCAAAAGGCCTGATTGGGAAGCGCTGGATGCTCTAGACCCTAGCAGCAACGACGATCGATTAGTCGCGGCAGCCGTAACCTACGGCCACGACGCGGCAGTTTTCTCCCATGACACCGGCCCCCGGATCGGGGCTCACGATCACGGTCTGAACGCATACGAGCCGCTTGAGGATTGGCTTCTTGAGCCTGAACCCTCCGACGATCAGCGCAAGATCGGAGAGCTGCAACGCCAACTCAAGCAAGCCCTTTCGACCAAGCCGGAACTCTCGATCGAGATAGACGGCCGAGATCCATCCGGGAAGCTGACCCTTTACCGGCCAATCGTGCCGCCGCTAGCTAGCGAGGCCGTTGACCGCATCGTGAACCGCTATCTCGCCGAGTATCCCCGCGGATCACCTTCCGCAGCGCATCCCTTATTGGCCGTGAGCGGGCAGTATCTGACATCGAATCAGGTTGATAGGTATCACGATGACTTCGATGGCTTTGAAGAGCGGGCGCGCAACTTCTTTCAGCGGCTGCATGAGCAACTGCCCTTTTGGGTTGCCGTCCCGATCGTTCGCGTGACGACTATGAACAAGGGCAGTGTTTCGGCGACTAACTTCCATGTCACTCTGGAAACTTCAGATGGGATCGAACTCGCGGCCGAGGCAAGCGACATTAGGAAGATGTGCCCGTTCCCGAAGCCGCCCAAAGAGCCAGAGCCTCGCGGCCTATACAATCTGTCGCGCCACGACTTTTTGGAGCCGATCAATCTGAAAGAACCGCACCCTACGAAGATGGTTTGGATTGATCGACCGAAGTTAGGCGACACCTTCGGGCAATACGGCTGCAAGGACTTTCAACCCAATCGAACACATGAGAAAGAAGTGGTGCTTTGGCAGATTGGTGAACTGCCCGTCACTGGCATCTTGACCGTCACAGCCGGCGCTAACGATGTGGCGGACATTTCCGAATCCGTGGAAGTGGTGATCGAAGAGCGCGAAGCAGAGTGGCACTCCCCGCTCGTTGTCGAGAGTATGCCGGAGTTCTTACGAACCGAGTTGCCGGCCTTGAAGCTGGGTCCCCAAACTCGCGAGAAAATGAAGAAAATTGGGGCAAAAGTGAAAGCCATTACGAAGCAGAGCGCTAAATTCGGTGCCGCGGCGAAAACGGATCGAAGAAGGGGGCAAGGCCATGAATCCTGAAATAGCTTCGGTCCACGAACGCATGGCCCAAGGCGGTGATTGGATGACCTTCCGGGAAGAGATCGCCCGGTTGCACAACGAAGCGAAGACGCAGGAAGAGTATGTCACGCTCCTAGAGGCGCATCGGAACCTCATTGCCGTTGCCGAGGACTGCTATTCGCCTGAAAAGTGCGCGGAAATACGCCGGATCGCTGAAGGGGAATACAAGCTGTTCCTGAACATCGAAGCGATGGAGGGAGGCAGCATCAATCCGATCATGCTCGATCGGATCACGGCACGCGAGGTTGACGCTGGCAGGCTCGCACCAGATGATAGTTTTCGACAGCTGGCAGTAGCGGGCGGCGCTACTCTCGGTGACAGTGCCGGCACGCTTTATGATCGAAAGCGAGGGGACATGATTGGCGTTGCAGGCTTAGTGATTGGAGCGCTCGCCTTCTTCCTGATTAGCAAAATTCTTGGGGTAGTGGTGGCACTAGTCGGTATGGGAGCCGGCTGGTTCATCAATGAAAATCGCAAAGGACGGGCGTTGACACATGCGCGACTTGATCGCGCGTCGCGCGGCTACGAGTGACCCCGGGCAGCGGCTAGAGCATGTGCGCAGAAGGCCCCCGTATCGCTGCTGGGACCTTCTTGTTTTTAGACTGGACCGCGGCCTTCGCCGGGGAACATAGCCATGCTCGCCTGTCGCCCGGACAGGCTGCGCGTGGCTATTAGTCGTTGTCATCCCGATTGAGGAACGCCCGCGCAAACTCAGCCTCACCAACCTCCTCGCGCTGCTGCCGCTCACCGCCTCCACGTCGCCGGCTGCTGTCGTCGTTAGCCAACCGCCCCCTAAACCGCCCGCTTGATGATCTTCGAAAGCTCAGACCGGATGCTGGCGCCCGAGAGGTGCGCGTCGACGCCGGAATAGCCCTCTTTCCTGAGGCGGTTCCTGATCTGCTCGACATTGCTGCTATGCTCGGCCAGCTGGAAGGCCCGCTCGACGGTCCCGATCGTCGGGTTCATGAGCAACACTCGCAAACCGGGGTCGAGCTGCTCGAAGACCGCCTCGCCGCCGAGATCAGCGCGGCATAGGCCTCCGCCATCTTGCGATGGGCGATGCGTGAGCCGGCGCAGGCCGCCTCGCGCGACATGGCGAGCGAGGTCTGATGGCGCTGGGTGAAGTAGGGGAGGTCCATGATGTGCTCCGTTCCAGTAAGCGGGAGCACCGAATGACTCTCAGCCGCGCAAGCCTACCAAGGACGAATTCGCGCGATTGGTCCTCGTAACACGGCTGATGCGAAAGCACTAATCGAGGCGAAGATCCGGAGGCGCTTCAACTATCGGGCCACAAAGGCCAATGAAAAAGGCCCCGCATCGCTGCGGGGCCTTCTCGTTTTCAGCTTAGCTGGATTCCCGCTTTCGCGGGAATGACCACTAAGGCTTAGTCGTTGTCATCCCGGTTGAGGAATGCCGGCGCGAACTCGGGCGCGGGGCCCTTGTCCTCGCCGCCTTCACGGCGGGGGCCGCGGTCGCCACGGCCTTCGCCGCGCGGACCACGGTCGCCACGATCGCCGCCTTCACGGGGACCACGATCGCGGCGCGGGCCACGGTCGTCACGGCCCCGACCACCATCGCGCCCGCCGCCTTCACGCCTCGGACCCCGATCGCCACGGTCGCCGCGCGGACCACGGTCACCACGGTCCTCGCGGGGCGGACGCGTGTCTTCCAGCGCTTCGCCGGTTTCCTGGTCGACCAGCCGCATCGACAGGCGGACCTTGCCGCGCTGGTCGACTTCCATCAGCTTGACCTTGACCTCCTGGCCCTCGCTCAGAATGTCGCGGACATTCTCGACCCGCTCATTCTTGATCTCGGACACATGGACCAGACCGTCCTTGCCGGGCATGAAGGTCACGAACGCGCCGAAATCGACGATGCTGGCGACCTTGCCCGTGTAGATGGTGCCGACTTCCGGCTCGGCGACGATGCCGGTGATCCAGCTGCGGGCCGCCTCGATCTGGCTCAAGTCCGACGAGCTGATCTTGATCAGCCCCTCGTCGTCGATGTCGACCTTGGCGCCGGTGGTGGCGACGATCTCGCGGATCACCTTGCCGCCGGTGCCGATCACTTCGCGGATCTTGTCCTTGGGGATCTGCAGCGTCTCGATCCGCGGCGCATGGGCGCTGAGCTCGGTGCGCGTATGATCGAGCGCCTTGGCCATCTCGCCCAGGATGTGGGCGCGGCCCTCATTGGCCTGGCTCAGGGCGACCTTCATGATCTCCTCGGTGATGCCGGCGACCTTGATGTCCATCTGCAGGGCGGTGATGCCCGCTTCCGTGCCGGCGACCTTGAAGTCCATGTCGCCGAGATGGTCCTCGTCGCCAAGGATGTCGCTGATCACCGCGAAATCCTTGCCTTCCAGGATCAGGCCCATGGCGATGCCCGACACCGGACGGGGCAGCGGAACGCCGGCGTCCATCATGCTGAGGCTGGCGCCGCAGACGGTGGCCATCGACGAGGAGCCGTTGCTCTCGGTGATGTCGCTGAGGACGCGGATCGTATAGGGGAACTCCTCCGCGCTCGGCAGCATCGGGCGAAGCGCGCGCCAGGCGAGCTTGCCGTGGCCGACTTCGCGGCGGCCCGGCGCGCCGAAGCGGCCGACCTCGCCGACCGAATAGGGCGGGAAGTTATAGTGCAGCATGAAGCGCTGGTAGGAGAGGCCTTCCAGCCCGTCGATCATCTGCTCGGCGTCCTTGGTGCCGAGCGTCGTGGTGACGATTGCCTGGGTCTCGCCGCGGGTGAACAGCGACGAGCCATGAGTGCGCGGCAGGAAGCCGACCATCGCCTCAATCGGGCGGACCGTCTTGGTGTCGCGGCCGTCGATGCGGCGGCCTTCCTTGAGGATCGCGCCGCGGACGATGTCCGCTTCCAGGCTCTTGACTGCCTTCGATGCCGCCATCTGCTCCTGCG
>JALYNQ010000011.1 GCA_030773115.1 Pseudomonadota bacterium | reverse complement strand
GATCGAGCGCGAGCAGATCCTCACCGTCCAGCGTGACCGAACCCTCGGTCACTTCATAGCCGGGCCGCCCGCCGAGCACGTAAGCCAGCGTGGACTTGCCCGCGCCGTTGGGGCCCATGATCGCGTGGATCTCGCCGGTCGGGACTGTCAGCGTCAGACCGTTGAGGATCGGCTTATCGGCGACGGTGGCGTGGAGGTTGGTGATCTCTAGCATGGTCACTTCTTGTCTTTCCCGGTCGCGCAATGGGCGAGGAAGTGGCGGCGCATCGCGTCCATCGCCTCGCGGCGCAGCCCCTCGAGCATGCGCTGGTCGTTGAGCGCGCGCTGGCGGTCCTCAATCAGCGCGTCCTCGAGGGCCAGGTTTTGCTCGTCGGCCGAAGCCTTCTTCGGCGCGGCGGCCTCGCGAAATTCGCGCCGGCGCTGGGCGAGGTCGAGCCGCGCGGCGACGATCGCCTCCTGCTCCTTGTAGGCGTCGAGCTGGAACTGACTGCGGCGCTCGGACTCGGCAGCGAACGCCGGCGTCGACGCCGCCCGATCACACCGCGCCACCGCTTGATCGAGCGCGTCGAGTTCCGCTGATGCGGAGGCGAGGAGAAACAGAAGCATCATTCGACGATTCCGTTGAGGAACGGTTTGCCGGCGAGGGTCGCGTGGAGGTTTTCAATTCGAAGCATCAAATGTGCCCTGTCACGTTGTCGATGAAGAAGATTTCGACGTCCTGACGGATCAGGCGTCGTTGCTCTTCCAGTAGGTCGTGAATGTCATCCGGCGATTGGGTGCGCGACACTGCCTTCATTTTTTCGGCACATTCCTCGAATGCCCTTTTGACGACAGCTTCAGACTCGATCGACAAAGGGCGAATTTTCAGCTGCTCGATGGCTGATTGCCGCGTGCAGATGCGCCATTCTGCGCGAGGTGTGATGATCCGAGGCGGCGAGGAATTCGCAGGCGGTGCAAGTGCCGCTACGAACAGAAGCAAACTCATCCTACACTCCCCTCAAGGCTAATCCCCAGCAGCTTCTGCGCCTCAACCGCGAATTCCATCGGCAGCTGCTTCAGCACCTCGCGGGCGAAACCGTTGACGATTAGGGCGACGGCGCTCTCGGTGTCGAGCCCGCGCATCTGGGCGTAGAACAGCTGGTCCTCGCTGATCTTCGAGGTGGTCGCCTCATGCTCGATGGTCGCGGTCGGGTTTTTGACCTCGATATAGGGCACGGTGTGCGCGCCGCAGTCGCTGCCCAGCAGCAGTGAATCGCACTGAGTGAAGTTGCGGACATTTTCCGCGCCCGGAAGTACTCGCACCAGCCCGCGATAGGTGTTGTTCGACTTGCCGGCGCTGATGCCCTTGGAAACGATGGTCGAGCGGGTGCCGGCACCGATGTGGACCATCTTGGTACCGGTGTCGGCCTGCTGGCGATTGTTGGTCAGCGCGACAGAATAGAATTCGCCGACGCTGTCCTCGCCCTTCAAAATGCAGCTCGGATATTTCCAGGTGATCGCGCTGCCGGTTTCGACCTGGGTCCAGCTGACCTTCGACCGCGCTCCGGCGCACAGCGCGCGCTTGGTGACGAAGTTGAAGATGCCGCCCTTGCCCTCAGCATCGCCCGGATACCAGTTCTGGACGGTCGAGTATTTTACCTCCGCGTCCTCATGCGCGTAAATCTCGACCACCGCGGCGTGCAGCTGGTTCTCGTCGCGCATCGGCGCGGTGCAGCCTTCGAGGTAGCTGACATAGCTGCCCTTGTCGGCGACGATCAAGGTGCGTTCGAACTGGCCGGTATTCTCGGCATTGATTCGGAAATAGGTGGAAAGCTCCATCGGGCAGCGCACGCCCTCGGGCACGTAGACGAAGGTGCCGTCGGAGAAGACCGCGCTGTTCAAGCAGGCGAAATAATTGTCGCGCTGCGGGACGACGCTGCCGAGATATTTGCGGACCAGTTCCGGATATTCGCGGATCGCCTCGCTGATCGACAGGAAGATAACTCCGGCGGCCTTCAATTCCTCGCGGAAAGTGGTCGCGACCGAGACGCTGTCGAACACCGCGTCGACCGCGATCCGCGGCGCGCCTTCGACCCCGGCCAGCACCTTCTGTTCCTCGATCGGGATGCCGAGCTTTTCATAGACCCGCAGGATCTCGGGATCGACTTCGTCGAGGCTGCCGAGCTTGGGCCGCGGCTTGGGCGCGGCATAATAATAGGCGTCCTGATAGTCGATTTCGGGGATGTCCAGCTTGGCCCAGTCGACCTCCTCCATCTCGAGCCAGGCGCGATAGGCCTTGAGGCGCCACTCGAGCATCCACTCGGGCTCGCCCTTTTTGGCGGAGATGAAGCGGACCGTGTCTTCGTTGAGGCCCTTGGGCGCGAACTCCTGCTCGATGTCCGAGGAGAAGCCCCACTCATAGTCCTGCGCGATCTTCTCGCGGATTTCCTGGTTCTTGAGGGCTTCGTTCATGACGCCACCCCCTGCTCCCCGGCGTAGGCCGGGGCCCAGGGCGCTGCGCCAGCAGCGCTATCGCGCTCCTGGACCCCGGCCTTCGCCGGGGAGCTGAGCTGTGCCAGGCTCACCGCTTTCAGCGAAGTCCGGATCGCATCGCCCACAATGCTCATATGCGGCTTCACCTTGCAGTGCGCATCCAATGCGCAGTCGTGGTTCACGCCATCGGCACACATGGTGAGCACAATCGGCCCTTCGACCGCCTCGACGATATCGGCCAGGCTGATCTCGCCGACGGGCCGCGCGAGCGCATAGCCGCCGCCTTGGCCGCGCTGACCGACCAGCAGCCCGTGCGCAGAGAGTTGCTGCATCAGCTTCTGAGCGGTCGGCAGCGGCACCCCGGTTTCCTGCGAAAGGTCGGTCGCGGACAGCCGCGCGCCCGCGTCACGTCGCGCGGCGGCGGTCATCAGCACGACCGCATAATCGGCAAGATGGGTGAGTCGCATGGTGCTAATCGGAGCTTTCCAGTCCGATTTAGGCCATTGCGTGGCGAAAAACAACCAACGTGGCGCAAGACGCCAATGAGATTAATTCACGCAAAGGCGCTAAGGCACGAAGAAGGGAATTGGACTTTGCGCCTTCGCGCCTTTGCGTGAAACCAAAATATCCTGCGGCGCTCCCTCGGTTAGGAAGCCTTCACTCTGGCAATCCACTCACCAACCCGTTTCTCGAGCATTGACAGCGGCATCGAACCCGCCAGGAGGACCGTGTCGTGGAACCCGCGGTCGTCGTACTTGGTGCCGAGCTCCGCCTTCGCCCTGGCCCGCAGCTCCTCGATCTTCAATTTGCCGACCATGTAGGCGGTCGCCTGGCCGGGATAGACGATGTAGCGCTCGATCGCCTTGACGATGCCGCCCTTGGCATCGGCGCTATTGTCCTCGACATATTTGATCGCCTGCTCGCGGCTCCAGCGCTTGTGGTGGATGCCGCTGTCGACCACCAGGCGGATGGCGCGGTGCAGCTCGAGCTGGAGCCGGCCGAAGTCGCGGTACGGGTCCTGGTAAAGGCCCATCTCCTTGCACAATTTCTCCGCGTAGAGGCCCCAGCCCTCGTCGGTCGCCGTATAGCCGCTGAACTGGCGGAACGGCGGCACCGCGCCCTTGGGCAGCTCGCTCAATACTGCACCTTGCAGATGGTGGCCCGGAATGCCCTCGTGGCAGAACAGCGCTTCCACCTCGACCGAGGGCATGTTCTTCATGTCGTAGAGGTTGACGTAGTAGATGCCGGGCCGCGAGCCGTCGGGCGGCGGGTCGTTGTAGAAAGCCTTGCCGGCGCTCTTCTCGCGGAACGGCTCGACCGGCTTGATCAGCAGCTCGGTCTTGGGCAGCCGGCCGAAGTAGCGCGGCAGCTGCGCCGCAACCTGCTCCTGCGCCTTCTTGGACTCGTCGACATATTTCTGCTTCCCGGCCGGCGTGTTGGGGTAATAGAATTGCTCGCCGTCGCGGATGTGGGCGAAGAATTGTTGCAGCGTCCCCTGGAAGCCGACCTTCCGCTTGATGGCCTCCATCTCGCCATGGATGCGCGCGACCTGGGCCAGGCCCAACTCATGCACCTGGTCAGGGGTTAGGTCGGTGGTGGTGTAGAATCCGAGCAGCGCCCGGTACATCTCGGCACCGTTGGCGAAGCGCCAGATGCCGTCATCCTTGCCGGCGCGCTTCTCCTGGTCCTGCAGGGTCGCGATCACCCGCTGATAGGCCGGTCCCACCGATTGGATCAGGGCAGTGCGAGCCTCCGCAATCAGCGCGTCCTTCGACGCCTGCGGGATGCTGAGCTTGCCGACTTTGGTCTTGAAGTCGGCGAACACGTCATTGTCCGGGCCATTGTCGAACGGCGCGCCCTTGATCAGGTTCTGCGACTGCTCGATCACCTGCGGGAAGACCCATTTGGGCGGTAGAACTCCGAGCTTCTCGCGCTCCTTGGCTTCGGTGATCGCGCCGTCGAGATAGGCGGCGGTGGCCCGAATACGGCTGATGTAATCGCGCGCATCCTGCTCATTCTCGATCCGGTGGATATTGATCAGGAAGGCGGGGATGTCGGCCTGCGCCCCGTTCATCTGGTCGAACACATAGCCGTAGCGGCGATAAGGGAAGATGCTGGCCGACCGCTGGTTGCGATATTGCAGCAGGTCGTAGCTCAACTGGTCTTCAGCATTGAGCGAGGCGCGGTTGAATCGCCGCACCATCTCGTCGACGGTGCGCCGATCGAGCTCGCGGTTGCGGATCGCGGCGGCATCGCTGAACTCGTCCAGCTTGCCATAATCCCCATCCTTGATGCCGCGATAGGATTTGCTGATTGGCGACAGGGCCAGCTCGGCCTTGTCATACTCCTCGAAGAATTGCTTGAGGGCGGCGGACTGGTTGGCCGGCGCAGTGGCTGGCGCAGGCTGCGCCATCGGTGCGCAAAGCGGAACGGCAGCAAGCAGCGCGGCGGAGGCGAGCAGGGCGAAGCGGGTCACGATAGGCTCCTGGGCTGGGGAATCGCCGCGAACCATGGCCGTTGAGGTGCCGGTCGCAAAGTCTTTTCGACGAACAACACACCGTCACCCTGAACTTGTTTCAGGGTCCATTTTCGTGAAGGTGCAGCGAGGTATCCAGAATGGATGCTGAAACAAGTTCAGCATGACGAGCTATAAATGCGGTTTTACCCTTTCATCCGTCCTTTCGCGTTCATGCTCGACGCCGAGATTGCGCATCGCGCGGCGATCGGCGCCTTGAAATTTGCGCATCGCAACCCGCCGCGGCACTTCCCGCCATCTCTCCGAACTACCGTCGCGGGGATCGACTTCCCATCGCCGGTTGGTCTCGCCGCGGGCTTCGACAAGGACGGGGAAGTTGCCGAGGCGATGCTCGGCGCAGGGTTCGGCTTCGTCGAAATCGGGACCGTCACGCCCAGGCCGCAGGTCGGCAATGCCAAACCGAGGCTGTTTCGCCTGGCCGAGGACCGGGCGGTAATTAACCGCATGGGCTTCAACAATGAGGGCCAGGAAGCGGCCATCGGGCGGCTGCGGAGGCTGACGCGGATCCATGGCGTGATCGGGGTCAACGTCGGCGCCAACAAGGATAGTGCTGATCGCATCGCCGACTATGTCGGGGGCATCCGCAAGCTGGCGCCGGTTGCACGTTACCTGACAATCAACATCAGCTCGCCCAACACGCCGGGCCTGCGCGGCCTGCAGGATCAAGGAGTGCTGGACGAGCTGCTTTCGGCGATCCGGGAGGTCCGCAGCGGCAAGCCGATTTTCTTGAAGGTCGCGCCCGACCTTGAGCCGCAAGACGCAGAGCGGATCGTCCGCTCCGCCCTCGATCATCGGATCGACGCGCTGATCGTCGCCAACACAACCGTCTCCCGCCCTCCGCTCAGGTCGCGGCACGCAGCAGAGGCGGGCGGCCTGTCCGGCGCGCCCCTGAAGCCGCTTGCACTCGAAGCGTTGCGACAATTCCGATTCGCCAGCGGCGGCGAAATCCCGCTGATCGGGGTCGGGGGTATTGAGAACGCCGATGACGCCTGGGAACGGATTCGGGCCGGCGCCAGCCTGGTGCAGCTCTATTCAGCGATGGTTTACGAAGGCCCGGGCATCGGGATGCGGATCGCCAAGGGGCTGGCCAAGCGGCTTGAGCAGAAGGGCATGTCGAGCATCGCCGAGGCGGTTGGTACCGCCTAGCGCCCGAGTAGCAGCACCACGCCCTCGCGCCGCGGGTCGTAGCCGCCGTCGACCTTGCCGTCGCGGATCAGCACCCCGTGGACGCCGCTGTCCTCGCCCTGGCCAGGTTTGAGGTCGATGCCCTTCTCGCGCATCGCGGCGAGCTGCTCTGGCGAGAATTTCGTCACCTCGCCGTTGAAGCGCGGTCCCCGGGCGACGAGGTTGGGCGCGGCCAGCGCCTGCTGCATCGGCAGGCCCCAATCGATCGATGCGACCAACGACTTGCCGACATAGGCGAGAATGGCGTTGCCCCCTGCCGAGCCGATCGCACCCGCAAAACGGCCGTCCTGCGTCAGCAGGATCAGCGGCGTCATCGACGAGCGGGGCCTTTTGCCCGGCGCGATGGCATTGGCCACCGGCCGTCCCGCCTCGTCGACTGGCGCGAAGGAGAAATCGGTCATCTGGTTGTTGAGGAAGAAGCCGTCGACCATCCGCCCGCTGCCGAAAATGGATTCGACCGTGGTGGTCATCGACACGACGTTGCCGGCCGCGTCGCGGACGATGAAGTGCGAGGTTCCGGTCGGCTCGAGTGTCCGGTCCGCGGCCATCAGCGGCGCCAGCTCGGGCCGACCTGGCTCAGGCGGCGGGCCGGCGGTCGTGCCGATCAAGCGCCGGCGCGAGGCGAGATAAGCGGGGTCGAGCAGGCCCTCGACCGGCACCTTCACGAAGGCCGGATCGCCGACATAGCGGTCGCGGTCGGCGTACATGATGCGGCTGGCCTCGGCGAACAGGAACCAGGCCCGCGGATCTCTGGCGCCCCGGTTGGCGATGTCGGTCCGCTCCAGGATCATCAGCAATTGCAGCAGCCCGACCCCGCTCGACGGCGGCGGTGGGACGCAGGCGATGTAGACGCGCCAGGGACGACACAGTGCCTCGCGCTTGACCGGTCGGTAATTGGCGAGGTCGGCCATGGTCATCGAACCGCCGAGCGGCGCGGCGCGGGTCCTCGCTACGATCCGCGCGGCCGTCTCGCCGGCATACATGGCCGCCGGCCCTTGAGCGGCCAGGCGGCGGAGGAAGGCGGCATAGGCCGGATTCCGAAGGCGATCGCCGGCGGTCATGCGGCTGCCATCGGTGTCGCGGAAATAGGCGACCACGTCGGGCGCGCTGTTCTCTGCATAGTCGCCGGCCAGAAGGCGACCCAGCCGCGGACTGACGATGAAACCTTGGTCGGCGGTCTGCTCGGCCGATCCGAACAGGGTCCGCCACTGCAGCTTGCCATGTTCGTGGTGCGCCAACGCCAGCGTGGCGACTACTCCCGGGACGCCGGTCGCCCGCCCGCTCAAGACAGCCTGGTCGAACGGCAAGGGCTTACCGGTGGCGTCGAGGAACATGCCGGGCGCGGCCTGAGCCGGAGCCGTCTCGCGGCCGTCGTAGATGGTCAGCTTGCGCGACGAGGCCTCATAATAGTTGATGAACGCGCCCCCGCCCATTCCGGAGCTTTGCGGCTCGACCAGCGACAGCATCGCCTGGACGGCGATCGCTGCGTCGATCGCGCTTCCGCCGCGCTCCAGCACCTCCATCCCCGCCCGAGCCGCCAGCGGATTGGCGGCAATGACGAACCCCTGCTCCTTGGATTGTGATGGGGCGGACGGTGCCAACGTGGCGCAGGAGCCGAGCAGGAGAATAATCGGCAGGATCAGGATGCGAAGCAGAGACATGCGCGCCGACTTAGGCGACGCCCACGAAGCTTGTCCATCGCGCCACGGCTGGCGTCGCCACGCCAATCCGCTAAACAGCGGCACTCGAGCGCCCGGCAGAGGCGCCGCAGGGAGGACAAAGCGTGGCTCGGACCCAGCTCGAACATTTCCCCAACCTCGTCAGCATGTTCCTCACGAGAGTCCGGGAGAATGGCGACAAGCCTTTCCTGTGGAGCAAGCGCACCGGCACCTGGCGGCCGATCAGCTACAATGAGGCGGCCCGGCAGGTAGCGGCATTGGCCGGCAACCTGGTCCGCATCGGTCTCAAGCCTGGCGATCCGGTCATGCTGGTCAGCGAGAACCGGCCCGAATGGCTGATAGCCGACCTCGGCATCATGGCGGCGGGCTGCGTCACGGTTCCGACTTACACCACCAACACCACTCGGGATCATCAGCATATCCTGGCCAATAGCGGCGCTAGCGCGGTGATCGTATCGACCCAGAAGCTGGCCAGGAATTTGTTGCCGGCCGTGCTGTTCGCTTCGGAATGCCACCATGTCATTTCGATCGACGACATCATCACCGGCCAGTCGCCCGATGTCGCCCAATTCCATCATTGGGACGAGCTGGTGTCGGGCCCCGCCGACGTTGGTGAGCTGGAGCAGCGCATGGCCAGCGTCGGGCGCGACGACCTCGCCTGCCTGATCTATACCAGCGGTACCGGCGGCGCGCCGCGCGGCGTGATGCAGCATCACGGGATGATCCTGCACAATGTCGAAGGCTGCATCGACATCATCGCCACCGACTTCGGCTGGGACGACGAAATATTCCTGTCGTTCCTGCCGGCCAGCCACGCCTATGAGCATACCGGCGGCCAGCATTTTCCCATCGCGCTCGGAGCGCAGATCTATTACTCCGAAAGCCTCGAGAAGCTCGCCGCCAACATTGAGGAGGTGAAGCCGACGATCATGGTCGTCGTGCCGCGGCTGTTCGAGATGCTGCGCGCCAAGATCATGAAACAGGTCGAAAAGGATGGCGGCCTGCCCGCCTATCTGATGAGCCGCGCCCTGTCGATCGAGGCCAAGCGCTACGGCGGGAAATCGGTCCCCTGGGACCTGCCGATGGACGGCATCCTGTCGCTGACCCTTCGGCGCAAGGTGAAGCGCCGGTTCGGCGGGCGGATGAAGGCGATGGTTTCGGGCGGTGCGCCGCTCAATCCCGATGTCGGGCTGTTCTTCCAGGCGATGGGGCTGCCGATGCTGCAGGGCTATGGCCAGACCGAGGCCGGGCCGGTGATCAGCTGCAACCGCCCCAAGGCCGGCATTCGGATGGACACGGTCGGCCCGCCGCTCATGAACACCGAGGTGCGTATTGCATCCGACGGCGAGATCATGGTCCGCGGCGAGCTGGTGATGAAGGGCTATTGGCACAATCCGGACGAAAGCGGGCGTGTGCTTCAGGACGGCTGGCTGGCGACCGGCGACGTCGGCCATCTCGATGACAAGGGCCGGATCGTCATCACCGACCGCAAGAAGGACCTGATCGTCAATGACAAGGGCGACAATGTCGCGCCGCAGCGGGTCGAGGGCATGCTGACCCTGCAGCCCGAGATATTGCAGGCGATGGTCCATGGCGATCGCAAGCCCTATCTGGTGGCGCTGCTGGTCCCGGACCCCGAGGAAACCAAGAGGTTCAAGGACGATCCGGAAGCGATGCACAAGGCGCTGTCAAAGGCGGTCGACCGGGTGAACGCTGAACTCAGCGTCATCGAGAAGGTTAGGCGCTTCATCGTCGCCGACGAGCAATTTTCGGTCGAGAACGAGATGCTGACACCGTCAATGAAAATCCGCCGCCACGTCATCGGCGCGGCCTATGCCGAGCGGCTCGACTCGCTGTACAAGCGGTAGTCGCTATCTGGGCTTGCTGTAGGGCACGAACGGTCCGAACACGCATCCCCCTCGCTCGACCCGAGAGGTCAGGTCGACCGTCTGGGCGATTTCACCATCGCACAACTGGTTCGTGGTTTGCCGGGTGACCAATATGTCGCTGCCGCTGCCGATTCCGGGGCATCCTCCGCGCGGATTCTGGACATAGATGGTGCTGCCCTGGTCATAGAGGATGGTGAAGTCGTCGATCGGCGTGACCTTGGTCGCTCGATAGGTGGTGATGCAGCGCCGAGGCGGTCCGGCGACGCGGCCGGCTAGCGCGTTGGCCAGTTCCCTGGCTGCCGCCGGGCTGCGCGACTCCTGTGCCGGGGCGGTCGAGCAAGCGGCCAACAGGACCGCAGTACCGGCTGCCAAATTAACAGATATTTTTGCGCCCATCGGGGCTTACCCCCTTATCCCGCCGGCTTGGTATAGGGCACGAACTCGCTGAACACGCAGGCGCCGCCGCCAATCCCGCTCGATGGATCGACCAGGTGGCTGATGTCGCCGCTGCACAGTTGATTGGTGCCGAACAGGCGGGTGACAAGCACGTTGCGCCGGGTGCCGATGCCCGGGCATCCGCCGCGCGGATTCTGGACATAGATGGTGCGGCCGTCCCTGAAGAGGATGGTCCAGTCATCGATGATCTGCATATTGTCGGAGCGGTAACTGGGCAGGCATGTCACCGGCTTGCCGGGAACTCGGCCCGCCAGCGCTTCGGCCAGCTCCCGTTGCGCCTTGGGGCTACGGGTGACCTCCGCTGGGGCAGTCGTGCAGGACGCCAAAATAGCGGCGCTGGCCAGGCCGATGATCAGCTTGGTTCTCAATGCCATTTCCGGTCTCCGCAGATCATCCCAGTTTCCGATAGGGTACGAACTCGCTGAAGACGCAGGCGCCGGTCCCGAAGCCGGTACGCAGGTCGACGATGCGGTTGATGTCGCCGCGGCACAGGCGCGTGGTAACGAACTGATTGCGGATCAGCGACATGTTGTTCGACAGACCATGGCAGCCGCCGCGCGGCCGCTGGACATAGACAGTGCCGCGATCGCGATAGAGGATGGTCCAATCGTCGACGATCTGCATGCGCGCACGGTCGGAAATGCAGCTGACGGGGGTGCCCGGCGTGCGACCGGCCAGGGCATTGGCTAGTTTCTGGGTGGCCTTCGGGCTGGAACTCGGCTGCGCGGGCACCGATGAAGTGCTGACCAGCAGCGCTGCCGCGCCGGCTGCGACCAGGCCCATTGTGCGGAGGTTCATGACGACTCTCCTCAGATTATCTTGCCGTTATAACGCATCAGCCTGAACTTCGGCCTAACGGAACTCATCCTTTTTCGCGCGCAAATCCGCGAATTGTTCGACATCGCGTGCCAACAGGAACGGGTTGGTGACCCTTTCCTCGCCAACAGTGGTAGGAACGGTCGCGCGTGCAATCGACCGTTCCTGCTCAACATGACGGAGCCGCTCGGCGATTTCTTTGTTGCCGGGGAAGGCGTGCGCCGCGAAGCGGGCGTTGGCCAGCGTATATTCGTGGGCGCAATAGAGCTTGGTGTCGTCGGGCAGCTCGGCCAGGCGGCCAAGCGAATGATACATTTGTTCCGGGCTGCCTTCGAACAACCGGCCGCATCCCATGGCGAACATCGTGTCGCCGACGAAAGCCACGTGGTCCTCCCGGAAGACATAGGCAATGTGACCGAGCGTGTGGCCCGGCACTTCCCACACCTCGGCCTCGTGATTGCCGATCGAAACGCGGTCGCCCTCCTTCAGCGCCACGTCGAGGCCCGGGACTCGTCCATTCTCTCCGGCCGGGCCGATGATGGTCGCCCCCGTTGCTTCTTTGATCTTCAGATTTCCGCCGGTGTGGTCGGGATGCCAATGGGTGTTGAGGATCTTGTCGATCCGCCAGCCGCGCTTCTCGGCTTCGGCAAACACCGGGGCCGGGTCGCCGGGATCGACCACCGCGGTCTCGCCGCTGTCGGGATCGTGAACCAGCCACAGATAATTATCGGCGAAGGCCGGGACCGCGACAATCTCAAGCATTGGCATTGCTCCCGAGGATCGACAAAGCGTCGGCCGTGAGCTTTTCGGTCAGCTGACTGGCCGGCAATCGGGCGGCCAGCGCAGCCGATTGGCCGGCCAGCGGCAACAGGAATTCCCAATCGCCTCGTTCCTGGGCCGCCCGCCAGAGCGGCATGAGCGCTGCGGTTGCTAGCGGAAACGGCGGCGCTTCCTCACGAATAGCGCCGAGCTCATCGATAAGCCGGCCGCGCGCTGCTCTGGCCAGGCCGCCACTGTAAAGGTTGGACATTATGGTGGGGCGTTCGGTGAGCAATTGCCTGAACGCCGGAGCGATCAGGCTTTCGGGTGCCATGAGATATGCCGTTCCTATCTGCACTGCGCTCGCACCTAGCACGAAGGCAGCTGCAATGCCTCTGCCGTCGGCAATCCCGCCAGCTGCGATAACCGGTACCGAAACCGCGTCGACGATCTGCGGCAGCAATGCGATGAGTCCAAGCGCCTCGGCGGGATCGGATCCAAGGAAACGTCCCGAGTGGCCCCCGGCTTCGAACCCCTGGGCTATGACCGCGTCGATTCCGCGTTCCTCCAGCCAGCGGGACTCCGCGACGGTGGTCGCACTCGACAGGACAAGGGCGCCGCTCGCCTTGACGCGATCCAGCAGCGGCCTGGCGGGCAGGCCGTAATGGAAGCTGACGACTTCCGGCTTGAGCTCTTCGACCGCCGCGCAGGCCCGATCGTCAAACGGTAGGCGCATGGGGCCGGGCTCCACGGCTTCGACGCCCATCCGATCATAATAGCGCTCTAATAGCTGCCGCCATGCGAAATCATCGGCATCTTGCGGCATTTGGTGGCAAAGAAAATTGAGGTTGATCGGCCCTACGGTGCGGCCACGAACCTCACCGACTTGCTCGCGAATTTGCGATGCGGAGAGCATGCCGCATGGCAGGGAGCCGAGCGCGCCGCCGTCGATCGCCGCCACGCACAGCTCGACCCCGCCGGCATTGGCCATCGGCGCCTGGATGATCGGGTGCCCGCACCCGACGAGCTCCAGGAAGCGATTATCCGGCCAGCGGCTCACCAACTGCCCGTATTGGGCATCGAGGCCCAGGGTTCGGCGGGCTCGAGATGTCCCTTTTGCAAAAGCTCGATCGAGATTCCGTCGGGCGATTTGACGAATGCCATATGCCCGTCGCGCGGGGGCCGGTTGATGGTGACGCCATGATCCATCAGCTTGCTGCAGGTGGCGTAGATGTCGTCGACCCGGAAGGCGAGATGGCCGAAATTGCGGCCGCTTGAATAGCCGCTCTCATCCCAATTGTGGGTCAACTCCACCTCGCCGCCCTCGTCACCCGGGACGCCCATGAAGATCAGCGTATATTTGCCTTCAGGCACCTCCATCCGCCGCCGCTCCTCCAGGCCGAGCAGTTGAAAGAATGCAACAGTGGCGTCGGGATCGGAGATGCGGAGCATGGAATGGAGAAATTTCATTTCGACCTCGCTCAACTCATCGCTATATATGCACGGTTCGTCGACGGTCCGTGACCGGCAATCGTGACCGGTGGCCGTCTTTAAAGTGACGACGAACCGAGAGAGTCGTTCCATGTTAGAGCGATTTCAAGGTGACCGCGCCGTTTTGCTCGGCGCAGTGGCAATCTTCGCAATAGGCCTGACGACCAGCGGATATGCGCTGGGCGACGGTTTCAGGCGCTACAAGCTGGCCGAGCAGAGGTCGGTAACGGTGCGCGGCGTTTCCGAACGCAATGTCACCGCCGACCTGGCGACCTGGTCGATCGCATTCTCCCATGAGGGCACCGAGCTGGGATCCGTTCAGCAATCGGTCGACCAGCAGGCGCGAGCGGTTCGCGCCTTCTTCCAGCGCGCCGGTTTCCGCCCGGGGGATGTTACCGACAGCGATGTTTCGCTGAGCCGTGCGCAGCCTACCGACCGAGACGGCAATCCGGTGGGCCCGGAAACCTTGACCGTTCGCCGTTCGATCCAGCTCAGGACGGGCGACGTGATGAAGGCCCGCGCGGCCTATGCCGCCCAGGCCGAACTGTTGCGCAATGGCGTCGAGCTTTCCGGCAGCAGCATCAGCTACACCTTCACCAGGCTCAACCAGCTGAAGCCCGAGATGATTGCGGAGGCGACCCACAATGCGCGGCGCAGCGCGGACCAGTTCGCCCGGGATAGCGGCGCATCGGTCGGGCAGATCAAGACCGCCAGCCAGGGCTATTTCTCGGTCGGCGCGCGGGACGGCGAGAAATGCGATGACTGCGGATCGTCGGGTGGAAGCTCGCCGTTTCAGAAGGTCCGCGTGGTGACGACCATCGATTACGACATCGCGGGCTAAAGCCGGCCGTCAGGCTATTCGGGCGCCTTCCCGCCCTCGCCGTCGCCATCGGGCCGCGTCGCGACCTGATTGGTGACGGCGAGCGGTGCATCGGTCATCGCCAGCGCCTGGCGCGCGGCCTTGCCGGTCGGTCCGTTGGGGTCTGCGGCGATTGCCCTCGTCCAATAGTCGCGCGCCTGAGCGTCCTCGCCGCCGGCCTTGGCGATGTGCCCCGCCTCGAACAGCACCTCGGCGGAATCGGGAACCATCGCCAGCGCCCGATTGATTGACGATTTGGCGGCCGGGATGTCTTCCTCGCGCAGCGAGATCGCGGCCGAGAAATACCAGAGATAGGGGTCTTCGCCGATCGTCTTGGCCGCCTCGTTGATCTTCGCCCGGGCGGTCTTCAGGTCTCCCTGGGCTTCTGCCGCGCGTGCCCGATCGAGCAGGGCGAGGCCATGCTGTTCGGCCTTCAACCCCCCGCCGGCAAGGGCCTTGTCCAATGAGACGGCGGCCTTGCCGGGCTGCCCCGCGGCAATCCACATATTGCCCGCAGCGGCCAATGCCCGGTCGCGCGCCGGGTCAGCTCCTTGCGCCAGATCCGCCGCCTGCTCGAACGCCGCAGCGGCATCGGCGAAACGGCCCGCCTTGCTCGCCTCGAGCGCGCGGCACGCTTGCGCCTCATGGGTCAGCACCGTCGGGCAGGCGCCGGCGGGCGCCTGGGCGGCGGCAAGCGCGGTGGCGACGAACAGGAACATCATGCGATTCGCTCCATGAGGCCGTGGAGCTCGACCAGGATCGCGTGGATCTCGTGCGGCTCGCTCAGGCGATGGCCGGCACCCTTGATCAGGCGAAGCTGCACGTCGGCTGAACGCAAGTCGGCCATCAGCTTGATCGGCACGCCCATCGGCACCTCCTGGTCCTGCTCGCCATGGACCAGCCGGATCGGGATGGTGAGGTCGATGGGATTGTAGAGCAGAAGTTGGGACTGCCCGGATTCCCAGAAGCCACGCCAGGTGACCGATGGCTCGGGCCCGTAAGGGTTGGGTCGTTCCAGCTTGCCATCGCGGACCAGCGCTTCTTTCTCCTCCCCTGTGTAGCCCCAGTTGGTGAAGTCGGGCGCGGCGGCGATGCCGAGCAGCGCCTTGACCCGGTCCTTGCGCCGCAGCGCGGCATGCAGCGCCAGCCATCCACCCATCGACGAGCCGGCGAGAATCAGAGGATCCTCGGTCAGAAGGTCGATCGCCGCCAGCACCTCGTCAAGCCACCGGGCAAGCGTGCCCTCGGCGAACTTGCCGCCCGACGAGCCGGTCCCCGAATAGTCGAAGCGGAGGCAGCCGGCGCCGCGCGGCGCGCAAAAGGCGTCGATCGCCTCCGCCTTCGCTCCCTCCATGTCGGACGCATAGCCGGGCAGGAACAGGACGGTCGGTGAGCCGGGCTTCGGCTCGCGCTGGCGATAGGCGATGCGGCGGCCGTCGCCGGGATCGAAATAGGCGAGGTCGGTCGGGGTGAGTTCTGCGGTTTGCATGGCTGCCCTCCGTAGCGTAGCGCGCTGGGAAGGGAAGCGGTTGACATGGCCGGGCCCGGTCAGATCGCCTTGGACTGCCGATGGCTCGGTGACATGAAAATCTCCTCGATCGGCAGCCCGAACAACTCGGCAATGCGGAAGGCGAGCGGCAGCGACGGATCGTACTTGCCGGTCTCGATCGCATTGACGCTCTGGCGCGACACTTCGAGCCGCTCCGCGAGGTCGCCCTGACTCCAGTCGCGCTCGGCGCGCAGGATCTTGAGGCGATTGTTCATCCGCACGATCCCGTCGTGCCCATGGTCAGCTTGTTATATAGACCGCCGAACCCAAAGCCGATGAACCAGAAGAAGGCGGCGCCAAAGCCGCCATTGCCAGGCGGAACCAGATCGAAATTCTGGAGGAATTCCCAGATCGTCATGATCGTCAGGCAAAATCCGGTGGCGAACAGGCACATGCGGACATGCAGCAGCCGGATGAACTCGTCGGGCTCCTCGACCAGCAGGCGTATCACCGCCCAGAAAACGCCGATGATCGGCAATGCCGGAAGGATCGCAAGCCCATAAGCCAGCACGCCCGACACGGCGTCGGCGCGGAACGCCCGCACGGCAATGAACAGGCTGAGGAGATAAAGGCTCATCAGGATGATCAGCCGGATCGCATAACGGCGAATAGCCGGGCTGCGGTAAAGTGCCATAGCAAGCTTCCTTTACGTTGTGTAAAGGTAGCTTTACCGATCTAGCTATTATTTGTCAAGTTTCCTTGACGCGACCCATCTAAGCAAAGGCGCCCCGTGTCGAGGGACGACAATCGGCCGGCGCTTGAAGCCCTTGCTGCGCTGCACTAGGTGCCAAGCCCATGTCCGAGATGTTCAAGATCAAGCTGCCCGACGGTTCAGTGCGCGAAATGCCGCATGGGTCGACTCCGGCCGATGTTGCCGCGGCGATCGGGCCCGGCCTGGCCAAGGCCGCGCTGGCGGCTCGGGTCGATGGCGAGGTTCGCGACATCACCCGCCCGTTCGAAGCTGACGCCGAGCTGGCGCTGATCACCTCGAGGGACGAGAAAGAGGCGCTGGAGCTGGTCCGCCACGACTTCGCCCATGTGCTGGCCGAGGCGGTGCAGCGGCTGTTCCCCGGCACCCAGATCACCTTCGGTCCGGCAACCGAGGACGGCTTTTACTACGACTTCGCCCCCGCGCCCGACCGCGGCCCGTTCACAGATGAGGATTTGCCGGCGATCGAGGAGGAGATGCGGCGGATCATCGCCGAGGACCTCCACCTCAATCGCGAAGTGTGGCAGCGCGAGGATGTTCGCGCGCTGTTCGAACGGCAGGGCGAGCGGTTCAAGGCCGAGTGGGTGATGGAGCTCCCCGAGGGCGAGCCGATCACCATGTACCGCTCCGGCAGCGGCGAGGACGCCTGGATCGACCTGTGCCGCGGGCCGCACCTCGCTTCGACCGGCAAGCTCGACCCGCAGGCGTTCAAGCTGACCCATGTCTCGGGTGCCTATTGGCGCGGCGACCAGAACAACCCGATGCTGAGCCGCATCTACGGCACCGCCTGGCTCAATAAGAAGCAGCTGCAGGAGCATCTGGTTCGCCTCGAGGAAGCAGCCAAGCGCGACCATCGCAAGATCGGCAAGGAGATGGACCTGTTCCACCTCCAGGCCGAGGCGCATGGCAGCGTCTTCTGGCACCCCAACGGCTTCATCATCTGGCGCCAGCTTGAGGCCTATATGCGCCGCAAGCTCGACGCCGCCGGCTATGTCGAGATCAAGACCCCGCAGCTGATGGACGCCCGCCAATGGGAAAAGAGCGGCCACTGGGGCAAATATCGCGAGAATATGTTCGTCGTCCCGGACGAGGTGCCCAACATCGAGGAAGAGGGTCCGGTGATCAGCGGCGAAGGCGACTGGATGGCGCTGAAGCCGATGAACTGCCCGGCCCATGTGCTGGTCTTCAAGCAGGGCATCACCAGCTATAAGCAATTGCCGATCCGCCTCGCCGAGTTCGGCTGCTGCCACCGCAACGAGCCGCACGGCGCGCTGCACGGCATCATGCGGGTCCGCCAGTTCACCCAGGACGACGCCCATATCTTCTGCCGCGAGGACCAGATCGTCGAGGAGGTGCAGCGCTTCTGCGACCTGCTTGATGAGGTCTACAAGGACCTCGGCTTCGACAAATATGCGATCAAGCTTGCGCTTCGTCCCGACAAAAGGTTCGGCACCGACGAGATGTGGGACCAGGCCGAGCGGGAGCTGCGCGAAGCCGTCATTGCCTCGGGCCGCGCAACGCCGGACTTCGGTTGGGAGGAGCTGCCCGGCGAGGGCGCCTTCTACGCGCCCAAGCTGGAATTCCACCTGACCGACGCCATCGGCCGCACCTGGCAAGTCGGCACCATGCAGTCGGACCGGGTGCTGCCGGAACGACTCGACGCGAACTACATCGGCGAGGATGGCGAGAAACATCGCCCGGTGATGCTCCACCGCGCGATCCTCGGCACCTTCGAACGGTTCATGGGCATCCTGATCGAGCACTATGCCGGCAAGTTCCCGCTATGGCTGGCGCCGGTGCAGGCGGTGGTCGCGACGATCGTATCGGACGCCGATGACTATGCGCGCGAGGTGCTGGCTAGGCTGCAGGCGGCCGGGCTGCGGGCGGAGGCCGACCTGCGCAACGAGAAGATCAACTACAAGGTGCGCGAGCATAGCCTGGCCAAGGTCCCGCTGCTGATCGTGGTTGGCAAGCGCGAGGCCGAAGAGGGGACGGTCGCGGTTCGACGGTTGAGCTCCGACGAGCATCAGAAGATGATGACTGTGGACGAGGCGGTCGCTGCATTTGCCGCGGAGGCGGTTCCGCCAGACCTGCGGAACTGACCACCATCGGTAAAAATGGCCAATTGCAGCGGCCCGCCCTTTTCAACCGCGGGCGAAGCGCCTAATTCGCCCGCTTGAACCAACGACTCTAGGAGATTGCGCTATACCCCCGCCCACCCCGCGCCGCCCGCTGGCGCCGCCGACGATTTCCGGCCCCCGCTATAATCAGTTCATCCAGGCACCGAAGGTGCGTGTGATTGACGAGAATGGCGAAAATCTGGGCGTAATGTATACGCGTGAAGCTTTCGAACAAGCGCAGGAAGTCGGCCTCGACCTGGTCGAGATCAGCCCCGGCGCCGATCCGCCCGTGGCCAAGTTCCTCGATATAGGCCGCTATAAATATGAGGCGCAAAAGAAGGCCAACGAGCAGCGCAAGCGACAGAAGACGCAGGAGATCAAGGAGATCAAGATGCGTCCGAACATCGACGACCATGATTATCAGGTCAAAATGCGCAAGGTGTTCGAGTTTCTCGAGGAGGGCGACAAGGTCAAGCTGACGCTGCGCTTCCGGGGGCGCGAAATGGCCCATAATCAGCTCGGCATGGCGGTGCTTCAGCGCGTCGCCGAGGACACTGCGGCAAAGGCCAAGATCGAGCAGCATCCGCGCATGGAAGGCCGGCAGATGCTGATGGTGATTTCGCCCAAGTAATAAGCGAACCAGCGCGGTTCAAACAGGCGCGGCTTGCCCCTACGGCAGCCGCGCCTTTTTCATGTTGCGCCGCGTCATGTGACATTTCTGTCGCAAGTCCGCCGTTTTTCTCGGGAGTGGGATGGGCTTTGCTTTGCAGCGGGGCGCCACTCGATTAATCCATTCCCCAAAGAAAAAAGAAAATCCAAACGGGGAGAGAATATGATGCGCAAGTCGACGTGGCTGCTGTCTGCTGGCCTGTTCGCGCTTTCGATGCCGGCTTATGCCCAGGAAACCGATACCGACGCCGGTACGGCCCAGCCCACCCAGGGCGCCACGGCCGAGGCAGCCGCGGTCGACGACCAGGATGTCGAGGTCGACACCGCCAACCAGGATACCAGCGAGATCGTCGTCACCGCGACGCGCCGTAACGAGGCGCTGTCGGACGTTCCGCTCGCGGTCTCCGCCGTCACCGCTGAAACGCTGCAGAATTCAGGCGCCAGCGACATCCGCCAGCTGACCCAGGTCAGCCCGTCGCTGCTGGTGTCCTCCACTTCTTCGGAAGCCGGCGCCGGCGTGGCGCGCATCCGCGGCATCGGCACGGTCGGCGACAACCCCGGCCTGGAAAGCTCGGTCGCGGTGTTCATCGACGGCGTCTACCGCTCGCGCACCGGCGTCGGCCTGACCGAACTGGGCGCGGTCGACCGCATCGAGGTGCTGCGCGGGCCGCAGGGCACGCTGTTCGGCCGCAACGCGTCGGCCGGCCTCATCTCGATCATCACCGCCAAGCCCAAGTTCAAGACCGAGATGGGCGGCGAGCTGACGGTCGGAAATTACGACCTTCGGCGTGCCGAGGCCTATGCCACCGGCGGACTGACCGATTCGATTGCCGCGCGCATCGACGGCGTGTGGATGAAGCGCGACGGCTTCCTCGAAGATGTCATCTCGGGCCGCGACATCAACAATCGCGATCGCTGGATGCTGCGCGGACAGCTGTTGTTCGAACCGTCGAGCGACTTGTCAGTCCGCATCGTCGGTGACTATTCGAAGCGCGACGAAGAATGTTGCGGCGCACCCTATCTCCCGACATTCGACTATGACGGCACGGTTCAGCCATCGAGCATCGCCGCGATCGAGCGCGCCCTTGGCGCAACCATCAGCGACGATACGTTCGAACGCGACACGGCGATCACGCCGGGGCGCGGCTATCGTTCGGACGTCAAGGATTACGGCCTGTCGGGCGAGGTCGTCTATGATCTCGGCGGGGCCGAGCTGACCTCGATCACCGCTTACCGCTACAACAAATATATCCGCGGCCAGGATGCCGACTTCAACGACCTCGACATCCTGTTCCGCGACGACGACGGCGGCGCCTTCAACCGCTTCAAGACCTTCACCCAGGAGCTTCGCCTGCAGGGCGAGGCGTTCGGGGGCAAGCTCGACTGGCTGGTCGGCGGCTATTACGCCAACGAGAAGCTCGCAGTGGATGACAACCTTGCCTATGGCGAGGATTACGCCCGCTATGCCAACTGCCTGGTCGCGGCCAATTTCGCCGCCTCTCCAGCAATTCCCGACAGCATTTTGGCGCCCGGCGTTTCGCCGACTTGCTTCAATCCGCTGGTTGCCGGCGGGGTGCTGCCCTTCGCGGGCGCCCAGGCGCCGGTCCTTGCGGCTTTCGCACAGTTGCCGATCAACCTTGGGCCGCCGTTCGGCGTGGTCAATTTCGGCGCTCCGCCGTTCGGGACGAACAGCGGTTTCGCCAACATCGGGCGGCTGCTGACCGGCCAGAACCTTACTCTCAATGGCCAGGCGATCGAAGACAGCTGGCGGCAGAGCAGCAACAACTGGGCGCTGTTCACCCACAATATCTTCGACATCACCGACCAGCTCAGCCTGACGGTCGGCGCCCGCTACACGCGTGAGAAAAAGAAGCTGCGCGCCGATCTGTCGGATACCAACGCGCTGTGCACGATCATTTCGGGCAGCCCGTTCGCGGCGCTCCAGGCCCTACCCTGCGTGAGCCCGAGCGTCCCAGGCGGAAGCTTCGTTGCCGAAGACAGCAAAAGCGAAGGCAAGCTGTCGGGCACCGTCGTCCTCGCGTTCAAGCCCACCGACAATGTCCTTACCTATGTGAGCTACTCGCGCGGCTACAAGGCCGGCGGCTACAATCTCGACCGTTCGGCGCTGTGGCGCGCCAACACCGCTCTCCCGCCGCCGGGCGCCGATCCGGTCTCAGGCAATGGCGCAATTTGCGTCAGTGCCGCTCAGGCGGGCTGCCAGGGACGTGTCGCGTCGCTGAATAACGATCTCGAGTTCAAGCCGGAGATCAACGACGCGATCGAGCTGGGCATGAAGTACAACGGCTTGGGTTTCGACCTCAACGTCGCCTTGTTCCACCAGCTGTTCCGGGATTTCCAGCTGAATACCTTCAACGGGCTCAACTTCGTGGTTGAGAACGTCAACAGCTGCAAGAACGATCTCGGCGACGCCGATGAGGACAACAGTCCCTTCACCGGTGCCTGCGAGGGCGGAACCCGGGCCGGTGTCAAGAACTATGGCGTCGAGATCGAAGCGTTCACTCGGCCGATGGAGAATGTGACCGCCAATTTCGGTTTCGTTTATTCAAGTACCCGCTACCGCGACGACCTGGTCGGCGCCAACGGCAAGCCGCTGACCAACGCCCTGTTCCAGTTGCCGGGACGCCGCGTGTCCAACTCCAACGCGGTGACATTGACCGGCTCGGCATCGTGGATGCCGCCGATCGGCGGCAGCGGCCTGCGCGGCCTGGTCTATGTTGACGCCCGGCATCAGAGCCGTTTCAACACCGGCTCGGACCTCGATATCGAGAAGGTCCAGGACTCGTTCACCGTCGTGAATGCTCGTGTCGGCATCCGCGGCCCCGACGACCGCTGGGCGGTCGAACTGTGGGCGCAGAACCTGTTCAACAAGGATTATATGCAAGTCGCGTTCGACGCGCCGATCCAGGGCTCGGGCACGATCCGCGCGGTCGATGCGGGCTTCATCCCGCGTTCGACCCAGCTGTTCGGCGCCTTCCTCGGCGAACCGCGGACCTTCGGCATCACGCTGCGCGGCAAGTTCGGGCCTTCGGAGCGGGTCGCGGAAGCGCCGCCGCCCCCGCCTCCGCCTCCGCCTCCGCCTCCGCCGGCAACGCAGACCTGCCCGGACGGCTCAGTAATCCTGGCGACGGGCACTTGCCCGCCGCCACCCCCGCCGCCGCCGCCCCCGGCGACGCCGGAACGGGGCTGATTCCAAGCAGCTGAAGGGGAAGGGCTCGCCAGGATCGGCGGGCCCTTTCGCTTATCCGCCCGCCCCGGCAGCGGTAAGCAATTGCGTGCGGAGTGACTGGCCCTCGGCCTCGCTGAGCTTCCTGCCGTCGACGCTGGTCAGATAGAAGACGTCGACCGCGCGCTCGCCATAGGTGGCTATATGGGCCGAGTGCAGTTCGTGGCCGGCGCCGTGGATCACATGCGCCAACCGGGCGAGCAGTCCTGGCCGGTCACGAGCATTGACCTCGACCACCGTGGTCCGGCTCGACGCCTTGTCTGATACCAGCACGCGCGGCGCCACCCGGAACGCCTGCTGCCGGCTTGGCAGCTTGTCGATCGCCGGAAGCGACGGTTCGTCCGTCGCCCGAAGCGCCTTGTCGACGGCATTGGCCAGCCGCTTTCTCAACCGCGTATCCTCATAAGCTTTGCCCCTGGCGTCGGTGACCAGCAAATTATCGAGCGCCATGCCGTCACGCGTGGTGTGGATGCGTGCGTCGACGATCGAGGCGCCGACGCCGCTCAGTGCAGCGGCAATCCGATAGAAAAGTCCCGGCCGGTCCGGTGCGAAGACCGAAACACGGGTCATTCCCGACACCGGATCGGGCGCCGCCACGACCGACGGTTCCGGATCGCCGAAATGGGCCTCCGCTGCCGCGACCTGCAGCGCGTTGGCGTGCTGCCACTCGGGAGGCTCGGCCAGCCAATAGCTGTCGGGCAAGCGCCGGCTATGGGCGCGGATCGCCGACGTTTTCCAGGGCAGGGCATCGGCCAGCTGCTGCTGCCGCGCCTCGACTTGCTCGTGCCGGCCGCGTTCCTTGTGGCCGAGCCGTAGCCGCTCCTCCGCAGCGTCGAACAAGGTCCGCAGCAATTGCCGCTTCCAGTCGTTCCAGGTGGTTGGCCCGACTGCGCGAATGTCGACTACCGTCAGGATCAGCAGCAGCCGCAATCGCTCAGGGCTCTGAACGGTGCGGACAAAATCCTCGACCGTCTTCGGATCGGCCAGGTCGCGGCGGAAGGCGGTATTGGACAGCAGCAAATGATAGCGGACCAGCCAGGCTACGGTCTCGGTCTCAGCCTCGTCGAGCCCGAACCGCGGGCAGAGCTGCATCGCCACCTCGGCGCCGAGCACGCTATGGTCGCCGCCCCGGCCCTTGGCGATGTCATGCAGCAGCACTGCGACATAGAGTACCCGGCGCGAGACGATTTGCTTGAACTGCGCCGTCGACAGCGGATGGTCCTCCGCCAGTTCGCCGCGCTCGATCCGCGACAGCAACCCGATCGCCCGGATCGAATGCTCGTCGACCGTATAATGGTGGTACATGTCGAACTGCATCTGGGCGACGACGCGGCCAAAATCGGGAACGAAGCGGCCGAAAACCCCTGATTCGTTCATCCATCGCAGGGCCAGGTCCGGCTTCAGCTGCGCCGTCAGCACGTCCAGGAACAAGGCGTTGGCCCGCGGATCGTCGCGGACCTGGTCGACCAGCCGCGCATCGCGCGTGGCCGCCCGCATCGCGTTGGGATGAATCTCCATCCCTTCCTTCGCGGCCAGAGCGAACAGCTCGAGCAGGCGGGCCGGGTCCACGCTGAACCAGTCGTCGGTCGGGATCGATAGCCGCCCGCGATCGACGATGAAGCCATGAAGATGCTTCGGCCGCCGCTTGAAGGTGGGCAGTGCGAAACGCCGGCCCTTGTCGCCCATCTGCTGGTCGAGCTGGGCGAGGAACAGCCCGGTCAGGTCGCCGACGTTTTTCGCATTGAGGAAATAGAATTGCATGAACCGTTCGACCGCGAACTTGCCCGGCCGGTCGGCATAGCGCATCGCCTCGGCGATCTGCCGCTGCATGTCGAATCCCAGCCGCTCCTCGGCGCGCCCGGCGATTAGGTGCAGGTGGCAGCGGACCGACCAGAAGAAGCGCTCGGCCCGCTCGAAGCGGCGATATTCCGCCGCGCTGAACAATTCCTTTTCGACCAGCTCGGCCGGCTGTTCGACCCCAAACACATATTTGCCGATCCAGTAGAGGGTGTGCAGATCGCGTAATCCCCCCTTGCCGTCCTTGACGTTCGGCTCGACCACATAGCGGCTGTCGCCCATCCGCTCATGCCGCGCATCGCGCTCGGCCAATTTGGCGGCAACATATTCGCGGGCCGTTCCGGCGACGATTTTCGAGCGGAAGCGCTGCATCGCCTCATCATGAAGCTCTTCGTCGCCCCAGATCCACCGCGCCTCGAGCAGCGCCGTGCGGACAGTCACGTCCTCCTTCGCCGCGGCAACCACCTGGTTGGGAGTCCGGACCGACTGGCCAACCTTCAGCTTCAGGTCCCACAAGATGTAAAGCAGGGTTTCGATCACCTGCTCGCACCAGGGTGCGCCCCGTTCCGGAACCAGGAACATCAGGTCGAGGTCGCTGAACGGCGCCATCTCGCCGCGGCCGGTGCCGCCGAGCCCGACGATCGACACCCGGCAGGACGAACCCTTGGGGCGCGGGTGGATGCGCAGCGTAACCTGGTCGTAGGCAAGGCGGACTAGCTGGTCGGCAAGAAAGCAATAGGATGCAGCGATAACGCGGCCGCGCCCTGGCTCCGCTGCAATGCGACGGGCGATCTCCTGGCGGCCCTTGTCCAGCGCGTCCCGCAACGTGCCGGTCGTGTTGTCGCGAAGCTGGTCTGCCGGAAGGTCCCGCAGCTGCTCGGCCAGCGCCCGGCGATCAATGATGGCCCGCCGGTCGGGGATCAGCGCAAATCGCGGCGGCTGACGCATCAGCGTTCCGCTGCGAGCCGCTTGAGCGCGTACAGCGCTTCGAGCGCTTCGCGGGGAGTAAGAGCGTCGGGGTCGATTGCCCCAATTGCCTCGGCCAGCGGATCGGCCGTCGGCGCCTCGATGGCCTGGTTGGCGAACAGCGGCAGGTCGTCGAGGCCAGCGGCGATCCCGCCGGTGGCGTCGCGACCTGCTTCCAGCTTGGCCAGTACGGCCTTGGCCCGGGCCAGCACGAGTGGCGGCAGGCCGGCCAGTTTCGCCACCGCAATGCCGTAGCTGCGGTCGGCGGGTCCATCGCCGACCTCGTGCAGCAGCACCAGTTCGCCCTTCCATTCGCGCGCCCGGACATGGTGCAGCGATAGCGCCTCCAGCCGGTCGGCCAGCCGGGTCAGCTCATGATAATGGGTCGCGAACAGGGTCCGTGCCTTGACCTGGTCATGCATCGCCTCGACCACAGCCCAGGCGATCGCCAGCCCGTCATAGGTCGACGTGCCCCGGCCGATCTCGTCGAGGATGATGAGACTGTTGGGCGTCGCCTGGGCAAGGATTGCCGCCGTCTCGACCATTTCGACCATGAAGGTCGACCGGCCGCGGGCGAGATTGTCGGCGGCGCCGACCCGCGAGAAGAGCTTGTCGACAATGCCGATCTTCGCCCGCGCTGCCGGCACATAGCTGCCGGCCTGGGCGAGCAGCGCGGCAATCGCAACCTGGCGGAGGAAGGTCGACTTGCCGCCCATGTTGGGCCCGGTGATCAGCCACAGCCGATCGTTGGGGCTTAGCGAGCAATCATTGGCGACAAAGCGTTCGCCCTCTTGCGCGAGCGCTTGCTCGACCACCGGGTGCCGCGCGGCTTCCAGCTCGATGCACGGCTGTTCGGTCAGGTGGGGCAGGCACCAGCCGCCCTCGGCGGCGCGTGTCGCATGGCTGGCGGCGACGTCGATTCGGGCGATGGCGTCGGCCGTCGCGGCAATGCGCGGAGCGGCCGCCACCGCAAGCGCGGTCAGCTCCTCGAAATGGGCCGCCTCAGCAGCAAGGGCATGCGCGCCGGCCTCCACCACCCGGCTCGCCTCGGCGTGAAGGTCGGGCGAGTTGAACCGGACCACGCCGGCCAGGGTCTGGCGGTGGGTGAAGCCGGAATCCGGCGCCATAAGCCTGTCGGCATGCCTGGCGCTGACCTCGATATGATAGCCGAGCACCGCATTGTGGCGGATCCGGAGCGTGGCGACGCCGGACAGCTCGCGGTAGCGCGCCTCCAGCGCGGCAATTGCCCGCCGGCCATCGGACGAAGCACTCCGCAACGCATCGAGCGCGGCGTCATAGCCTTCAGCGATGTAGCCGCCCTTGGACGCATCGAGCGGCGGCGAAGGCACCAGGGCGGCCGCCAGCCTGTCGGTCAGCGCGGCGTGGCCGCCAAGGTCTGGAAGCAATGCCATCAGCAGGTCGGGCCGGTCCGGCTCGGCCTCCAGGTCCGCCTTGAGCGCGGCGCTGGCCAAGAGCCCGTCGCGCAGCAGGGCGAGATCGCGCGGGCTGCCCCGGTCCGCCACCAGTCGCCCCAATGCGCGGCCGACGTCGGGCATGGCTTTCAGCGCATCGCGCACCCGCCCGCGGCGGATCGGCGCCTCATGCAACCACTGGACTAGCGCCAGCCGGGCTTCGATCGCCTGCGGCTGGGTCAGCGGCGCCCCAAGGTCGGCCGCCAGCAAGCGGCGGCCCGGCGCGGTCACGCAGCGATCGATGCAGCCGAGCAGGCTGCCGGCAACGCTGCCGGTCTGCGTGCGGCAGATTTCCAGGCTGTCGCGAGTGGCGGGATCGATCGCCATATGGCCCGCCCGCGCGACCCGCCTTGGCGCGCCGAGGAAGGCCGCCGATTCCTTCTGGGTTGCATCGAGGTAGGTCAGCAGGCCGCCGGCCGCGGCCAGCTCCGCCCGGCCCGGCGCGCCGAAGCCGTCGAGCGTCGCGACACCGAAGCGGCTCTTCAGGGCCCGCTCGCCGGCGATGCTGTCGAACCCGCCCTTGCCGGCCGTGGTGGCGATGCTGGGGACCTTGTCCGCCGCAATGGTCTCGGCGGGCGACAGCCGCGCCAACTCGGCCTGAAGCTCGCCGGGGCCGCAGGCGACCAGCTCGAACCGCCCGGTCGAAATATCGGCTGCGGCAATCGCCCATTCGTCACCGGCGCGGCAGACCGCGGCGAGCCAGTTGGCGCTGCCGCTGTCGAGCAAAGTCTCCTCGGTCAGCGTGCCGGGTGTCACCAGCCGGATGATCGCGCGCTCGACCAGGGCCTTGGACCCGCGCGCCTTGCGGGCCTCGGCCGGGCTTTCGACCTGCTCGGCGATGGCCACGCGGTGGCCGGCCCGGATCAAGCGCGCCAGATAGCTCTCCGCCGCATGGACGGGCACGCCGCACATCGGCACCGGCTCGCCGCCGTCCGCGCCCCGCTTGGTCAGCGCAATGTCGAGGCAGGCCGCCGCCGCCTTGGCGTCGTCGAAGAACAGCTCGAAGAAATCGCCCATCCGGTAGAACAGCAGCGCATCGCCCGCCTCGGCCTTGAGGCGGTGATATTGCGCCATCATCGGCGTCTGCTTGGGCGAAGGATCGTCGGCTCGGGCCATTGGCCAATTGGTAGAGCGAATTGGCGAGCTGGGCGAGAGGAGTCTTGGCTAATTTCGAGCCGGCGGCCGGACCGTCGGGAAGGGCCGCTCTTCGAACCTTGCCCAATTCGCAGGACAAGCTTTGACCGGCTGCGGGTCGGCCCGGCGGGTGTCGAGCACAAAGCAGTCGTCGAAGATTGAGCAATAGCAAGCGCGCACTGCCACCTTCCATCGCTCGGCATTGAGCCGGTCCCAGACGGCGGTATTTTCAGGCTTCTTGGTCAGGCCAATGAAATAAGTCGTTTCGCCGGGCCGGAGCACGACTTCGAAGCCGGAGCTTTTGAACTGGGTTGGGCTCGATCGGGAATCGCCGCAGCACAGCTGCAGGAATTGGCGCGGATTCTTCATCGGTCGGCCGTCATAGAGAAATTCAAGCTGCTTCAACCGCGCCGGGCCCATGCCGTCATTGCCGAGCATGAAGGTGATTTCGTGCACGCCTTCATCGGAGATGTTGCTGGTCCCGTAGGAAACATAGGGCCAGGTTTCGGAAAGCTGAATTTTCCTTGTCGCTTCGGCTTGGACGAAGGTCGCATAAGCCAGCGCCATCGAGATGACGAAGGTCGGTATGCTGATCAGCAAATTGCCAATCATCAGCACCGGCAAATATTTGAGCAGGCGTGCGGGGATTGGATCGGGCGATTCCGGCTTGGGGTCGGTCATATCGCCACCGTAAGGTCTAACGACTTCATTCGGAATGCCCTATCACTTGGCCATGATTGAAATCGTGCTGACCATCCTGTTCGCCGGCTTCGGCCTGCTGTTTCCATGGGCCTTTGCGCTCATCCTGCGGCTTCGGACGCCGGGCGAGGTTGTCTTCCCCGGCCGGATCGGCTGGCGACCGGTCGTCCATTCAATGCTGGCCTATGTGCTGGCCTTCAACCTGACTTTTTTCATCCAGGAATTGTTCCTGGTGCTGCCCAAGGCGATGGTGCCGGGGCTTCGACCGATCCTCTATCACAACAACCACAATTGGTATGGCGAAGCCGAGATCGCCGAGCTGTTTCAGGGGACCGGCGCGCTCGCCATCCTGCTGAGCGGCCTGCTGTTCGGCTGGATCGTCGCAAGGCAGCAGCGGCCTGCGCTGTTTCCGCTGTGGATGGCCTTCAACGGCCTGTTCCAGTCGCTTCCGCAGTTCATCGTGGGCGCAATCGTGCCTGAAAACGACATGGGCAGGGCTTACGACTATCTCGGAATCGGGCCGGTCGGCGAGGCGATCATGGCGCTTGCCGCGCTGGCGGCCATGCCCTTCGCAGGCCTCTGGCTCGGCCGGCGTTTTCTTGCCACCGCCTGGGAAGCAGCGCCGGTGGCCAGCGCCCGCACCCGATTCGGCTATTTGCTGCGGATGGCCGGCCTTGCCGCACTGGCCGCATTGCCGATCATCATCCTCTATCGCGTGCCGCGCGAGCTGATCGAGGTGCTGTCCGCGCCGGTGCTGGTGCCCCTGTTCGGCTATGGCTGGATGCAGCTGGCGGCGTTCCGCTCGGGCAACATCAAGGGCCAGGGCCAGCCGCCGGCCGGACTGAAGCCATTGGCGCTGGCGGCGATCGCCCTGCTGATCTTCTTCCAGCTGGTGCTGAGGCCCGGAATAAGTTTCTGAACCGGCCGGTGCTTGCCCTTGGCTCGGCGCCACGCCTAAAGCCGCGTCGACAGGAGAGCGAATGAGCGAGAGCAACGTCAAATTCACGCGCGCCGAGGCGCTGGATTTCCACGCGCGGGGCCGGCCCGGGAAGATCGAGATCATCGCGTCGAAGCCGATGGCGACGCAGCGTGACCTGAGCCTCGCATACTCGCCCGGCGTCGCCGTGCCGGTCGAGGAGATCGCCGCCGATCCCGGCAAGGCTTATGACCTCACCGCCAAGGGAAACCTCGTCGCGGTTATTTCCAACGGCACTGCAATTCTCGGCCTCGGCAACCTCGGCGCGCTGGCCTCGAAGCCGGTGATGGAAGGCAAGGCGGTGCTGTTCAAGCGCTTCGCCGATGTCGATTCGATCGATCTCGAGGTCGACACGACCCATCCGCAACGGTTCATCGAGGCAGTCGAATTGCTCGCCCCGAGCTTCGGCGGCATCAACCTCGAGGACATCGCCGCGCCCGACTGCTTCATCATCGAGCAGGCGCTCAAGGAGCGGATGAACATCCCGGTGTTCCACGACGACCAGCATGGCACCGCGATCATCACCGCCGCCGGCCTGATCAACGCCTGCTATCTGACCGAGCGCGAGTTCAAGGACATCCGCGTCGTGGTCAATGGCGCCGGCGCTGCGGCGATTGCCTGTACCGAGCTGATCAAGGCGATGGGCGTGCCGCACGATCATGTCATCATGTGCGACCGCAAGGGCCCGCTCTATCCGGGGCGCGGCGACATGGACCAGTTCAAGTCAGCCCATGCGGTGCCGACCGAGGCGCGGTCGCTGAAGGAAGCGCTGGTCGGTGCCGACGTGTTCCTCGGCCTGTCGGCCGCCGGCGCGCTCAAGCCGGACATGGTCGAAGCGATGGCCCAGCAGCCGATCATCTTCGCCATGGCCAACCCCGACCCGGAAATCCTGCCCGAAGACGCCAAGCGGGTCCGGCCCGACGCGATCATCGCCACCGGCCGTTCGGACTACCCCAACCAGGTCAACAACGTCCTCGGCTTCCCCTTCATCTTCCGCGGAGCGCTCGATGTTCGCGCGACCGGCATCAACGAAGAAATGAAGATCGCTGCCGCAAACGCGCTGGCCGAGCTAGCCCGCGAGTCCGTGCCCGAGGAAGTGGCCGCCGCCTATGGCGGGATCAGCCACAGCTTTGGCCCAGAATATATCATTCCAGCGCCGTTCGATCCCAGGCTGATCGAGATAGTCCCCTGTGCCGTTGCCGACGCGGCGGTGAAGAGCGGCGTCGCCCGAAAGCCGATCGCCGACATGGCGGCCTATCGCCAGCAGCTTCGGGCCAGGCTCAATCCGACCGCGTCGATCCTCAGCCTCGCCTACGAGGCGGCCCGGGCTCATCCAAAGCGCGTGCTGTTCGCGGAAGGCGAGGAGGAGAATGTCCTTCGCGCCGCGATCGCCTTTCGCGAAGGGGGCTATGGCACGCCGGTGCTGGTCGGCCGCGAGGATGTTTACGATAGGCTTGCCGCGCTCGGCGTCGACGATCCGCAAAGCTACGAGGTGCTCAACAGCCGCAACTCGCCATTGGTCGGCCGCGCCGTCGACTTCATCTACGAAAAGCACCAGCGCCACGGAATGCTGCGCCGCGCCGTCGAGCGGATGGTCAACCAGGACCGCAACACGTTCGCCGCGGCAATGCTCGCCCTCGGCGAGGGCGATGCGATGATTACCGGCACCACTCGCCCGTTCAGCCAGTCGCTGAGTCAGGTCCGCTGGGTGATCGACGACGAGAATTGCACGACACCGTTCGGCGTGCATGTCGTTTCAGCCCGCGGCCGTACGGTTCTGATAGCCGACACGGCGGTGACCGAGCGGCCGACCGGCGAGCAATATGCGGCGATCGCCATGCGTTCCGCGTCATTTGCGCGCCGCATGGGCCAGGAACCGCGCGTCGCCTTCATCAGCTACACCACTTTCGGCAATCCGCCCGGCCGCCACATCGAGGAGCTGCGCGATGCGGTCAAGCTGCTCGACTCGCTTGAGACCGACTTCGAATATGAAGGCGAAATGGGACCCGACGTGGCGCTCAACCACGAGATGCAGGCCAAATATTATCCTTTCACCCGCCTGACCGGCCCGGCCAACATATTGGTCATGCCGGGGCTGCAATCCGCCAACATCAGCTCCAAGCTGATCAGGGCCTTGGGCGGGGAGATTGCGCTCGGACCTTATCTGATGGGCATGAGCCTGCCGGTCCAGATCGCATCGATGACCGCTAGCGCCTCCGACCTGGTCACGCTTGCGGTGCTGGCCGGGGGCGGCGCCGACGCCGTTCGCCGGGCGCCCGAGCGAAACAGCTAGCTTCGCTGTCTTCACAGGCGTAAACGGCAGTCTCCCAAGGGGGAGATTTGCAATGCTGGTCACCAGGCGCAACCTCGTGGTCGGCGCCGCGGCTGTTGCATCCGTATCCGCAGCGAACGCCCAGAAGCTAATTCCGACCGCCGGCCAGGAAATGGGACCTTTCTATCCAGTTCTGAGACCTGCCGACCATGACGCCGATCTGACGCGGGTGAAGGGCAGGAACGGCACGGCGAAGGGCCAACCGATCAACGTTATCGGCCGCATTGTCGACCTGCGCGGCAACCCGGTCCGCAATGCCCGGGTCGAATTTTGGCAGTGCAATGCCGTCGGCCGTTACGACCATCCGGGCGATCGTGCCAATCCAGCCGCGCTTGATCCCAACTTCCAGGGGTTTGCCCGACTTGCAACCGACCGCGACGGCCAGTTCAAATTCCGTTCGGTCAAGCCGAAGGACTACAACACGCCGATCGGCGTCAGAACGCCGCACATTCATTTCGACATCCATGGGCCTTCGGACAGGCTCATCACCCAAATGTATTTTCCGGGCGAGCCGCTCAACGACGTCGATTTCCTGCTGAAGGACGCAGATCCCAAGGAAAGCCTGATCGCTGAAGCTATCGACCGTCTGTCCGGCGACCCGCAGGCGCTGGCCTTCCGCTGGACGGTCGTTCTGGGCGTTGGCTAAATCGCTCGACCTGGCTGACCCCGTTGGCTGCGCGGAGCGGGGCCATCAGGCTGTGCAAATGGGCCAGGTCAACTAGAGGCTTCCGGACAGGGTGAGGATTGCCCATCGTCCCGGTTGGTTTCGGCTGCGCTCGATGTGACCGATCGATCCATTACGATCGGGCTCGAAGAAGGTGCGGTTCCGCCGCTCCGCCTGGTCGAACAGCGAGCCGACGGTCAGCCCCGCTTTCAGCCTGCCGATGGCGGTCGTTTCGATCCACAGATCGAGCGAGGGGCTTTCGCGTTTCCGTTCGATCTCCTTCACGCGGTAGAACAGCTTCTCCGGCTTGACCGTGTAGCGCGCGCCCCAGGCAAACCTGCGCTTGGCGAGGTCATGACGAAATTCGGCCTTGAACTTGTGATGGTCATGGTCGGACTGCCTGCGCCGCTCACCGGTCAATGGATCGGTTACGCGCGACCGGCGCCACATACCCTCGGCGGAGAGCGAGGCCCCCGGCAGAAGCGCCTTGAGTGGCAGCCGCAGCGTGAACTGAGCCCCGACGACATTGCCCTTGCCGATGTTGCCCGGCGCATCGAACCGCGCCTCCGACGGCCCCGCGGGGATCAGGTCGACTGCATCGGACAGCCAATAACGGAACAGCGTCAGACCAATTGCCCCATCGCCCGCGAAGCGAAGGTCGAGCGTCGTCTCGGCGCGCCAGGAGGTTTCGGGGCGCAGGTCGGGATTGCCCCCGTTGATCTGTTCGTCGACGACCGAGACCGAGGACACGAAGTCGAGGAAATCAAGCTGGCCGACGTCGCGGTAAATACGGGCGCGGAGCTGGTTCTGTCCGCCAAGCCTGCGGGTAACCTGCAGCGACGGCTTCACATAGGCGAGGCGAACTGACTGATCGGTGTCGCCGCTGAAGGACAGGCGCGACGCTTCGTTGGTCAGTCGCGTTTCGACCGACCAGCGGCCCGGCGTCCAGTTATGGACGACATAGGCTTCGCCGCGCCTTTCCTTGACCGCTAGGTTGGAATTGAGAACGGGGATCGGAAAGGGCCCGCTGCCGAGATCGAGCGTCAGCGCAAGTTGCTGAGCCAGCGTGTTGAGCGCGAATTCGGCGCCCGCTTCGATCCGGTGCTCGGAGCCAAGAGTCCGCGACGCGCTGACGCGCGCAATGGATTCTCCGGAGCGGCGGGCGATCGCCTGGGTGAAGACGGAATCGATCTGCCCGGCAACGCCGCTATGGCTCGAGCGCGTGTCGCTCGTGAACCGCCTGCGCGTGAGCAACCCGGAGAGCGAGAGGTCCCAGGCACCCAGCGGGCGGTCATAGGCAAGGCTGCCTTCCAGAGTCCGCTTGCGCTCGGTGTAGGGGTTGAGTTCAAATTCGGTCTGCAAGCCGGACGGGCTGAACGTCGCGAGCGTCGAATCCTGGTGATAGCGCGAGCGAGAGGCCTTGCCCGTCGCCCGCACCTGGCCGCCGAGCATCGGCCGGCTGACTTCGGCATTGACCGCTACTTCGTAGAATTCGCGCGGCGACTGCTCCTCGAGCGTGGCGATAAGACTGCCATCGCCATCAAGGCGCAGGCGATTTCCGGGGAGGTTGCGCATCAGGCTGTAGCCATTGGCTCCCAGGCTATAGTCCGTAGTCCCGAAGCGACCGCTCCACGACGCCCAACCGTTCGGCACCGGCGCTCGCCCGGCATATTCCGTCCCGACCTGATAGACTCCCTGTCCGGCTGAACGCGTGCGCACGACGTTGACGATCGTCGCGTGCCCCAGCGCGTCGGCGCCGGCCTCGCCCCCGCGCAGGACCTCGATCCGCAGCACCTGCGCGGCGGGGATGCGCTGGAGGATGTTGGCGAGCGTCTGGCTCTTGGCGATCGGCCGCTCGCCGTCGACCAGCATATTGCCGCTCGCCCCCGCGAAGCCGCGGCGCTCGCCCGTCTCCTCGAGCGTGAAGCCTGGCGTCTGCCGGACCATATCGAGCGCGGTGCTGGGTGAATATCGCGCGTAATAGGCGGCATCATAGACGATAGGCGCCTGAATTGGCGGAGCAGCGGATTGCTGCGCCGACGCGGTTCCGGAAAGAATGAGCAGCATAGCTGCCACGCAGGGTTGGGCGAAATTCATGCAGCCCTGGTCGCCGACGGCGCGTTGGACGTCCTGACCGCTAGCCGAATTTTTCCTGATTTATTTCCCTGGCTGCGGGACCGCGTCCGCGAGCTTGCGGAAGATTGCCTGCGCGTCGGGCGTACGGGGACCGCCGAGGCACCAGCGCGGGGCAACGCGCTCGGCGAAGTAGCTGAGGTCCATGTTGGGCCATTCGCGGCGGTGCTCGGCGATGACGCTGGCCGCCTCCGCCTTGCGGCCGATCGCCGCGTCGGCCGCTGCCAGGGTCATCGCCGTCCAGGTCATGGGGATGATCCGGCGCGACTCGAGCGCCGCATCGCGGGCTCGCTCGAAGTCGCCTTGGGCAAGATAGATTGAGGAGAGGTGCGACAGCGCAACCCAGCGCGCGGGGCTCGACCGAGGAAACTCCTGGATGCGCGCCGTCAGGCTGGCGATTTGCGGCCCGGGGTCGGCGGCGCACTGGCCGCGGACGAAATCGAGCTCGATGCGCGCCAGCGGATGGTTCGGCTGAAGATCGATCACACGCCCGAGCATCGCCTGCGCGCGATCGCGATCGCCGCTGAACCGGTAATAGAGCCCCAATTGGTAGAGGACTTCGGCGTCATAGGGCGCCAGTTCAATCGCGCGGTTGGCATGGGCTCGCGCTCTCGCCAGCTTCTGGGCTGCGTCATAGGGCGGGTCGAACAGCGCGTGATAGGCCGCAAGCTCGGCGAACAATGCATGTGCCGGCGCGTAGTCGGGATCAATCCCCAAGGCGTGACGCTGAAGCCAGTAGGAGTCTTCATGCGGCGGTCCAGCTGGGCGCCCCTCGTCCCCGGGAACCCAGGTGACGAGCAAGACCGCTTCCCACGGCGCGAGCGAGGTCGCCGGCTTACGAGAGAGCCGGTTCTTCGCTGCGGTCAGCACGGGCAGCATTGAATCCGCGCTGATTGCTGCGACGATCGAATCCCGAGTGGAAAAATGGCGGTCATGGGGCCGATCGTATGTTCCGCTCCAAACGACTTCCCCTGAAGCCGCATCGATCAACTGCGCGCCAATTCGAAGCCGCTCGCCGACGCGATGAACTGCGCCGCGGAGTCGGTACTGTAGCGCGCTGGGCCCGGACGGTTGGGGAGCACTGCCGCTTCTGGCGCGGATTAGCGGGCTGCGCGCGATCTCGGCGCTGAGCTCGTCCCCCAGGCCGCGCACGGGCAGCGCCGGATCGTTACTGCTGAACGGCTCCACCGTCACGACGATGCCCGTGCGCTCGGAACGGATGGGCGGAGGTTCGTTGCCGGTCGGTTGGGAAGTCACCAATGCCAGGCCGATCAAGGCGGCGACGGCGACCGCCAGCGCCGCTATCAGCAGTGCCATCCGCCTTCCGGAACGACGCTGCTTGCTGCCCACGGCAACGGGCCGGGCGATCAACCGATAGCCACGCTTCGAAATGGTTTCGATGATGCGGGGCTCGCCGCGTGTGTCGTCGAACACCTTGCGCAGCTGGGAAATGGCTCGCGTCAGGCTTTCATCGGCGCCGAACTCCTTCCCCCAGACCTGGTCGATCAATTTGTCGCGCGACAGGACCTCGCCGTGCCTTTCCGACAGGACGCACAGGACATCGATCACCTTCGGCTGAAGTGCCGTCTCGCCCCCGGGGCCGGTCACGCGATTGCGCTGCGGATCGATCAGATAGCAGTCAAGGCGAAATGGCTGTCGCGCCCCCGCTGCCGAGCTACCCTCCATCGCGTCGGTCTAACGCCGTTTGGCCGGCGACTTCAATCGACGGCCTAAATTCGCTCGACCTGGCTGACGCCGTCGGCGGCACGCAGCGCGGCGATCAGGCTGTGCAGATGGGCCAGGTCATGCACTTCCACGTCGACGTGGAAGGTGTGGAAGCTGCCGTCGCGGTGGGCCAGCACCAGGTTGACGATATTGGCGCCCTTGGCGCCGAGGATGCTGGCCATCTCACCCAGCGCACCGGCGACATCGCGCAGGATGATCATCAGCCGCGCAGCGCCACCGTCCGAGCCTTCGCCCCAGGCGAGGTCGAGCCAGTCGGCGTCGACTCCGCTGGCCAGCTTGTCGCAGCCGATGACATGGACCTCGATCCCCTCGTCCTCGCGGCGCAGGCCGACGATGCGGTCGCCCGGGATCGGATGGCAGCATGAGGCGAGGTCATAGGCGACGCCGGGTGTCAGACCCTTGATCGAAATGGCCGTACGCTGCCCCAACGGACGTGGCGCGACGTCGCCGCCGGCCGAGCCGGGCATCAGCGCTTCCATCAGCTCGGGGTCGGAAATGGAACGGCGCGCGATCTTGATCATCAGCGCCTCCGCATCCTCGACCTTTAATGTCTTGAGCGCGCGCTTCAAAGCATCGGACGCCAGTGGCGCCGGCAGTCGGGCGACAATCTCATCATAAATCTTGCGGCCCAGCTCGATCGTCTCGTCCCGCTCCTTGTGACGAACGAAGCGGCGAATGCCCGCGCGGGCCTTGCCGGTGACGACGAAGCGCAGCCAGCTCGGCTGCGGGTGCTGGGCCTGTGACGCCAGTATCTCCACCTGGTCGCCATTCTCGAGGATGGTCCTCAGCGGCACCACCCGGCCGTTGACCTTGGCACCGACCGTCTGGTCGCCGAGGTCGGTATGGACAGCATAGGCGAAGTCGACCGGCGTCGCGCCCTTGGGCAGCTGGATCAGCTCTCCACGCGGAGTGAAGGCGAAGATGCGGTCCTGGTACATGGCCATGCGGGTATGTTCGAGCAGCTCTTCCGGGCTGCCGGCATGGTCGAGGATCTCGACCAAGTCCGATATCCACGGGATCCGCACTTCCTCGACCGGGCTCTTCTCCTTGTAGGCCCAATGGGCGGCCAGCCCGCGCTCGGCCTGGGCGTGCATCGCCTTGTCGCGGATCTGGATTTCGATGCGCGACTTGCTGTCGTGGATGACGGTGGTGTGCAGCGAGCGGTAGCCGTTGCGCTTGGGCGTCGAGATATAATCCTTGAAGCGGCCGGGAACCATCGGCCAGCGCTGATGAATCAGGCCCATTGCCTGATAGCATTGGTCGGGATCGTCGACGATCACGCGGAATGCCATCACGTCCGACAATTGCTCGAAGCTGATGTGCCGCTCGGCCATCTTCTTCCAGATCGAGAAGGGGTGCTTCTCGCGGCCGGTGACCTCGGCCTCGAGGCCATGGTCACTGAGGTAAAGCTGCAGGCCCAGCCCGATGCGGTTGACCAGGTCGCCGCCCTGCTCGTGGAGCTGCTTCAGGCGCCGGGTGATCGAGGCATAGGCGTCGGGCTCCAGCTGCCGGAATGCCAGCCCCTGCATCTCGTTCATGATCTCATACATGCCGATCCGCTCGGCGAGCGGGGCATAGATATCCATCGTCTCCTTGGCGATGCGGCGGCGCTTCTCCTCCGCCTTGATGTGGTGGAGGGTGCGCATATTGTGCAGCCGGTCGGCCAGCTTGACCAGCAGCACGCGGATGTCGTCGCTCAGCGCCAGCAAGAACTTGCGGAGATTCTCCGCCGCCCGCTCATTTTCCGACTGCGCCTCGATCTTCGACAGCTTGGTCACCCCATCGACCAGGCGGGCGACGTTGGCCCCGAACAGCTTCTCGATCTGCTCCGGGGTGGCAACCGTGTCCTCGATCGTGTCATGGAGGATGGCGGTGACGATAGTTTCATCGTCGAGCTTGAGGTCGGTCAGGATGCCGGCGACTTCGATCGGGTGCGAGAAATAGGGATCGCCCGAGGCGCGGATCTGGGCGCCGTGAGCCTTCATCGAGAAGACATAGGCGCGGTTGATCAGCGCCTCGTCGGCGTCGGGATCATAGGCCCGGATCTTCTCGACCAGCTCATACTGTCTCAGCACAGGCGCAATGTGGGGGACGCGGCCCCCTCTTCGCAAGCGCGAAAAAGGGCTGGCCCTCGAGGGAGGGGCCAGCCCTTCAGGAAGCAGCGCTGCGTGAGGCGCGGCTCGGGGAGCTTAATTGACCTTGGCCAGCTCGGCCGGCGCGCCATCCTTGGCGGCGGTGTTGCACCTGGCCAGCTGCTCGGTCGACAGCGCGTGGCCGTCGGCGGCAAAGCTATCCAGCCGCCCCGCGCGCTTGGCCAGGTCCTGGCACAGGATCAGCGGCCGGCTGGCCTCGGTCGAGCCGCGGTACGTATCACCTGCCCGAGCCCAGCTGATGTCCTTGCCGATGATCTTGGCGGCGGCGGGCGCGGCGGCCGGCTTGGCCGAATAGGTGGCGGCGAACGCCGGGGCGGCGAGGAAGCTTGCAGCGGCGATGAAGGCAGCGGCGCGTTTCATGTTTTGCCTCAGATATTTGCGTTTCAGGATGAAACTATTTAGCGGAACCTCGTTGCATCTTGCAACTGTTATTTTGCGTCCGATTGTGCATAAGGGGCGTCGGGAGAGGTCAAAGCGTTGAATCGACAACAGGCCATCAAGGCCGAACCGGACATTGAAGCATTCAAGGCAGCCGCATTGCGGTGCCCCTTGCCGCCGGCAGTCGAGCTGATCGGCGAGAGATGGGCGTTCCTCATCGTTCGCGGCGCTCTAAACGGCCTCGAGCATTTCGAGCAGTTCCAGGCCGGACTCGGCATCGCCCGCAACATTTTATCCAATCGGCTCGCCAAGCTGGTCGAAGGAGGCATCCTGGAGCGCAATTCCGACGCCGCCGACCGGCGCAAGGTGGTCTATTCGCTGACGCCCAAGGGCGAGGCGCTGCTTCCGGTGGTGCTCGCGCTGCGCCAATGGGGTGAGGACTGGGGCCACGGCTGCCAGGAGATTTTCCTTGCCGACAAGCGCGACGGGCAGCCCGTGCGGCGGATCTGCGTCCAGGCGCATGACGGCCGCGAGCTGAAGCTGGGCGACATGATGTGGGTCAACCGAACCACCGGCGCCAGCCTCAAGCACGGCGACAAGTTCGAATAAAAAAGGGCGGCCCGAGAGCCGCCCTCTTCAATCTTATGCTTGCAGCCGATTACTCGTAGTCGCCGCCCGACGGCGTCGGGCGCGGCGGGGCGGCGGCGGTCAGGCGCAGCGCCTCGGCCGATTCGCTGAGGCTCGCCAGCTCGTCCGTCTCGTCGTCCTCGTCGATCCGGACGCGCTGCAGGTTGCCGACGATCGCTTCCTCGAGGTGCTTCGGCCTGACGGTCGCTTCGGCAATTTCGCGCAGGGCGACGACCGGGTTCTTGTCGCGGTCGCGGTCGATGGTGAGGTCGGCGCCGCCCGAGATCTGGCGGGCGCGCTGCGCCGCCATCAATACCAGATCGAACCGGTTGGAAATCTTGTCGACACAATCTTCGACCGTCACGCGCGCCATTGTCGCTCCGCCTTGCCTTAAAATCCGTGGGAGGGCCGCGAGATAGGGAGAAGGCCCTCCAGAGTCAATGAAATCAGGCATTGGTCGCCTTGCAAGCCGAGAGGCGCGCCTCCAGACTGTGCCGATGGCCGAAGCCGCCCATCCGCCCAGCGACCGGACCGTCGAGGTCGACGGCAACCGGCTAACCCTGCTTCCCGACGGGCCGGAGCGGCTGGAAGCCTTGCTGGCGTTGATCGACGGCGCCGAACGCTCGGTCCGCTTGCTCTATTACATGTACAAGGACGACCAATCCGGAACCCTGGTCTATGAGGCGATGGAGCGGGCGCTCGAGCGTGGGGTGGCCGTCTCGCTGCTGATCGACAGTTTCGGCGCATATACGCCCGACGAATATTTCACCGCGCTGATCGGCAAGGGCCTCACCTATGCCCGCTTCCATCCGACGCTCGGCCGGCGCTATCTCATCCGCAATCATCAGAAGATGGCCATGGCCGATGAGAAGCTGGTGCTCATTGGCGGCTTCAACGTCGACGACAGCTATTTTGGCACGATCGAGGACGGGGCCTGGCGGGACCTTGGCCTGCTTGTCGAGGGACCGGCCGCCGGGCGGCTCGCGTCCTATTATGACGAGCTGACCGCCTGGACTCTCGAAAGAGGTGGCAAGATCCGCGCGCTCAATCGCCTCATCCATCGCTTCAACGAAAGCCACGGGCCGTTGCAGTGGACCTTTGGCGGGCCGACGCGTGGCCTGTCGCCTTGGGCGCGGGCCACCAGCCGCGACCTGCTGTCGAGCAGGGACGTGGAAATGATCGCGGCCTATTTCGCTCCTACCTGGGCGATATTGAGGAGGATCGGGCGGGTCGCCCAGACGGGGCGGGCCCGCATCGTCATGGCCGGCAAGTCGGACAATCACGCGACTATTGCCGCGGCCCGCTACACCTACAAGAACCTGCTTCGGCGCGGCGTCGAGATCTACGAATATCAACCGACCAAGCTTCATACCAAGCTGATGGTGCTCGACGACATCGTCCACATCGGTTCGTCCAATTTCGATATCCGCGGGCTCTATCTCAATCTTGAGATGATGCTTCGCGTGGACGACCCGGCCTTCGCGGGCATGATGCGGAGCTATTTCGCGCAGGAGGTCGCACAGAGTTTGCCCATCACCGCGGAGCTGCATCGCAAGAGGTCGAGCTGGTGGATGCGGATCGTTCAGGCGATCAGTTTTTTCCTGGTGACCACCGCCGATTATACTATCACCCGCCGGCTCAACCTGGGCCGGCTTTAGGAGACCCTAAGCGCGTTCGCGTTCGCGCCAGGCCCAAAACAGCGTCGCCGGCGGGACATTCATCCATTCGAAGCCGCGGTCGATCCGCTCGAAATGCGGCGCAATGAAGTCCCGCACCTTGGGGCTGAACTGATAGACCAGGAAGGCTCCGCCATCGCGGATCGCCCGGCCGGTTGCAGCGCCGATTTCATGGCCAACGCCGGGCGGGAGGGTCGAAAAGGGGAGGCCCGACAGGACGTAATCGGCATGGTCGAAGCCATGGTCGGCGATGATCTTCTCGACCTCCGCGGCCGAGCCATGGACCGCGATGAAGCGGTCGTCGTCAATGTCGCCATTCAGATAGTCGATGAAATCCGGGTTGGTGTCGATCGCGATCAGCTTGGCGTCCGGCCCGAGCCGCTCGAGGATCGGGCGGGTGAAGGTGCCGACCCCCGGACCATATTCGACGAACAGCCGCGCATTCGCCCAATCGACCGGCCTCAGCATCTTGTCGATCAGGATCTTGCTCGACGGAATGATCGATCCGACCATCACCGGATGCTTGAGGAAGCCCTGCAGGAACTGCCAACGCGGGCTCTTGCGGCCACGCCCGGCACGAAGGCCGTGGCGGCGCTTGCCATTCAGCTGGTTGGCTCGAGTGGCGTTCAAGTCAGGCTCCCTGGGTCATTGGTCGGGCAGGCGTTGGCAAATCGCTAAGCGCTTGGCAAGGTAAATGGGTGGCTTTCGCGCGCCGGCCCGCGGGCCTAGGTGCGACAGGATGCAGTTTTTGCCAGACAGGCCGCGAGTGGCGGGCAGCGCACTGACCACTCCGCACTTCCTCTTGCTTTATGCCGCCATGCTGGTCGCCGCGGCGGGGAATACGGCGCTGCAGTCGGTGATGCCGGCGATCGGGCGGGAGATCGGGATCAGCGATTTCTGGGTGACGGTTTCCTACACCTGGTCGGCGATCCTGTGGGTCACTCTGGCTCCACTGTGGGCACGTCAAAGCGACAAGCACGGCCGCAAGGCGCTGACCCTGGTCGGGGTCGGCGGCTTCATCGCCTCGATGATCCTGTGCGGACTGGTCCTGCTTGCCGGTCTCAAGGGCCTGCTGGCAGGCGGGCTGACCTTCGCCGCATTCGGTCTATTCCGCGCCATCTATGGGTCGCTGGGTTCCGCCACGCCCAGCGCCACTCAGGCCTATCTTGCGTCGCGCACGCGCCGATCGGCGCGGGTCGAGGCGTTGTCGGCTTTGTCGAGCAGCTTCAGCCTCGGGACGATTGTCGGCCCGGCACTGGCACCGCTGTTCGTGCTGCCGGTCGTCGGCCTGGCCGGCCCGCTGTTCGCTTTCGCCGTGGTCGGGATCCTGGTGTTCGCGGCGATCCTGGTCGGCCTTCCGAACGACGCCAAACCCCGGCAGGGACGCCGCAGGGGCCATGGCGCGGCGATGAGCTATCCATCGCTCGCCAGCGCTCCGACAGGGGCAAGCGTCATCGCCGCAACCCGGCCGCAGGCCAGGCCGCTCAACTGGAGCGACCAGCGCATTCGGCGTTGGATCATGGCCGGCGTGGTGTCCGGCCATGCGCAGGCGGCCACATTGGCCTGCATCGGCTTCTTCGTCATCGACCGGCTCCAGCTGGAACCGCATGGCTCCGAAAAGGCGATCTCGATCGTGATGATGGCCGGTGCCGCGGGCACGCTGGCGGCGCAATGGGGGCTGATCCCGCGGCTGGGGCTCGGGCCGCGCCCGCTGATCCTGTGGGGATCGGCCATCGCCGCCGCCGGCATGGCGGTGACGATGATCGCCGGCGATCTTTACGGCATCGTGCTCGGCTTCGGAGTCAGCTGCCTGGGTTTCGGCTTTACCAGGCCGGGTTTCACTGCCGGCGCCAGCCTCGCCGTGCCCCTGGCCGAGCAGGGCGGCGTGGCCGGCGTGGTCACCGCCGCGAACGGATCGGCATATGTCCTGGCGCCCGCGCTCGGCATGCTGCTCTATGCCGCCGACCCGCACTGGCCGTTCGTGGCAGGCATCGCCCTGCTGTTGGGGCTCGTCCTATGGGGCCGCGGGCGGCTCGCCGTTGCTGCCTGAGCCCTTGCCGGGACCGCGCGGCCTCAGCATCCCGGGCAGCACGAATCCGATCCCTCCGACCGGCTTGACCGCATCGGACTTCAGCGTCTCCTGAATCCGGGCATAGTCGGCCAGCATCTCTTCGGTCACCGAGGCGCGGGTTTCGCTCAACCCCGCCTCGAAATCCGCCATGGTCACCTGGGCGCTGTCGAGACCGCGGCGCAGAGCGGTCAGGCCGGCGCGGCGCACGAGATCCTCGAGGTCGGCGCCGGTAAAGCGCTCGGTCCGTCTGGCCAGCGCATCCAGGTCGACGTCCTTGGCCAGCGGCATCTGCTTGGTGTGGATCGCCAGGATCTGCCGCCGGCCCGCTGTGTCCGGCGTGCCGACATAGATGAGCTCGTCGAACCGCCCGGGCCGGAGCAATGCCGGGTCGATCAGATTGGGCCGGTTGGTTGCGCCGATCAGGACGACATTGTTGAGTTCTTCCAGCCCATCCATCTCGGCCAGGATGGTGTTGACCACGCGCTCGGTCACCTGCGGCTCGCCGAAGCTGCCGCCTCGGGCCGGGACCAGGCTGTCCAGCTCGTCGATGAAGATGACGGTCGGCGCCACTTGGCGCGCGCGGGCGAACAGGCGGGCG
>JALYNQ010000010.1 GCA_030773115.1 Pseudomonadota bacterium | reverse complement strand
TCCCCGGGCCGCTTCGATGGCAGATTTGCCGGCGAGGACTATGAAGCCCGCGAGAGCTTCGTTCTCGGAGGCGGTGGAAACCGCCTGACCCGAAACGGGAGTATCGTCTACCAACGCTGCCTCGGGCTCGGTACCTCTGGATAGCCGCGCAGCCCGATGCTAGGGCGCCTGCCCATGCACCAGTTCGACCTGACCGACGATCAGCGCCAGATCCAGGAAATGGCGCAGAAATTCACCGCCGATGCGATCACGCCGTTCGCCGCGGAATGGGACGAAAGGCATATCTTCCCGCGCGACACGATCCGCCAGGCGGCCGAGCTCGGCTTCGGCTCGATCTACGTCAGCGAGGAAAGCGGCGGGATCGGGCTTGGCCGCTTGGAGGCGGCGCTGATCATGGAGGCGATGGCCTATGGCTGTCCGAGCACCAGCGCGTTCATCTCGATCCACAAAATGGCGAGCTGGATGATCGATCGCTTCGGGTCGGACGAGCTCAAGGTGAGGTATCTCCCTTCGCTGATTCCGATGCAGCGGATGGCGAGCTATTGCCTGACCGAGCCGTCGTCTGGGTCGGACGCTGCGGCGCTGAAGACCAAGGCGGTCAAGGATGGCGACGACTATGTCGTTTCCGGTAGCAAGGCGTTCATCTCAGGCGCCGGCGAGAATGAGATCTACCTGACCATGGTCCGCACCGGCGAGGAAGGGCCCAAGGGCATCTCCGCGCTGGTGATCGAAAAGGACATGAAGGGCGTCAGCTTCGGCGGGCAGGAGAAGAAGCTCGGCTGGCATTCGCAGCCGACAGCGCAAGTCAATTTCGACGAGGTCCGCGTGCCCGTCGCCAACAGAGTCGGGGGCGAGGGCGAGGGCTTCCGCATCGCCATGATGGGCCTCGACGGCGGCCGGCTCAACATCGGCGCCTGCTCGCTGGGCGGGGCGCAGCGCTGCCTCGACGAAGCGGTGAAGTACACCAAGGAGCGCAAGCAGTTCGGGACTGCGATCGCCGATTTCCAGAACACCCAGTTCATGCTGGCCGACATGGAGACCGAGCTGCAGGCGGCCCGCCAGCTGCTCTACGCGGCGGCCGTCAAGGTCACCGCCAATGCGCCGGACAAGACCAAGTTCGCGGCGATGGCCAAGCGCTTGGCGACTGATACCGGATCGTCGGTAGTCGACCGGGCGCTGCAGCTGCACGGCGGCTACGGCTATCTTCAGGATTACCCGATCGAGCGCTTCTGGCGCGACCTACGCGTTCATTCGATCCTGGAGGGCACCAACCAGGTCATGCGGATGATCGTTGGGCGGGAGCTGACCCGCCAGTGATCTCTGCCTTTGCCTTCGGGGATCTCACTCGCCAGCTGCACGATGCAGCCGAAAAGATGATGAAGGGTGGCGCGAAGCCGAGCCTGCCCTTCGATCCATTCGCCATCGCCCAGGCCAGCACCGAATTTGCGATGGGACTGGCGATGAAGCCGGCCGAGCTGATGGAAGTGCAGCTCGCCGCTGCCAGGCAATGGGGCGACTTCTGGACCGGCACCCTCACCGGCAAGGCGAGCGAAAAGCCGCGCGACCGCCGCTTCGCCGCGCCCGAATGGCAGGACGACGCCTATTATCGAGCCATCCGCGATGCCTATCTCCTGGCCTCCAGGCAGCTGCGCGAGGTGGTGTCGCTCGGCGAAGGCAGTGCCGCCACGACCGCCATGGCGAGCTTCCTGCTCGACCAATATCTGAACGCCGTTTCGCCCAGCAATTTCGCGGCGACCAATCCGGAGGTCGTCAAGCGGACCAAGGAGACCAATGGCGCCAACCTGGTCCAGGGCTTCGCCCACCTGATCGAGGACATCGCCAGCGGCAAGGGCATCGTCCAGCGCCGGACCGACCCGACCGCGTTCGAGAAGGGCAAGACGATTGCCGCGACGCCCGGCGAGGTGGTTTTCGAGAATGAGCTGTTCCAGCTCATCCAGTACAGGCCGACCACCGACAAGGTCGCGGCCGAGCCGCTGCTGTACGTCCCGCCGCTGGTCAACCGCTATTACATGATCGACCTTGTGCCGCGGCAGAGCCTGGTTAGATGGCTGGTCGACGAAGCCCGCACCGTGTTCGTCATCAGCTGGGTCAACCCGGGCGCAGAGCACAAGGAGAAGGGCGTCGGCGATTATGTGCTCGACGGCATTATCGAGGCTGTCGGCCAAGTGCGGAACCACACCAATGCTTCGCCCGACCTGTTCGCCTTCTGCCTGGGCGGAACGCTCGTGGCGATCGCGCTGGCTTGGCTGGCGGCAAAGAAGCGCGCCGAGGAGGTGAATTCGGCGACGCTGATCGGCTCGCTGGTGGACTTCGCCGATATGCGCGACTGGGCGGCCTTCGTCCATGAAGGCCATCTCGCCGCGCTCGAGGATCATCTCGAAGCGCAGGGCTATATCGACAGTCTGGAGCTGCAGCGTCTGTTCGCTGCGATGCGGGCCAACGATCTGATCTGGTCATCGGTGGTGAACCATTATCTGCTCGACCGCCCGGCGCCACCGAGCGACCTGCTCCATTGGTTCGAGGATGGCGCGCGGATCCCGGCCGCGTTCCTCAAGAGCTACAACCGCGATCTGCTGCTCAACAACAAGTTGAAGGAGCCGGCGGGCTTCGAGGTCGGCGGCGTACCGATCGATCTCGGCCTGATAAAGACGCCCATGCTGGTGATTGCCCTGAAGGACGACCACGTTTCTGCCTGGGAGGCGGTCTATCGCGGCGCCCGCGACATCGGCGCAGACTTCATCCTCGGCGGCTCCGGCCATAATGCTGGCGTAATCAACCCGCCGGCCGCCAACAAGCATGGCTTTTGGACCAACAAGCAGCGTCCCGCCGACGCCAAACAATGGCTTGAGAGCGCGAGCCGCCATGAGGGCAGCTGGTGGCCGACCTGGACCCAGTGGCTAACCTCGCATGGATCGAAGAAGTCCGTCGCGGCGCGCGAGATCAAAGACGGAATCGAACCGGCCCCCGGCCGCTATGTGATGATGAAATGAACCTGATGAGCGATTTGAACACGGACGTCCTGACCACCAAGGAAGGGCTGGCCGGCCGTCTCCGCCTCAACCGACCCAAGGCCCTGCACAGCTTGAATCGCCAAATGGTGCGTGACATGGCCCGCGCGCTGATCGAATGGCGCGACGATCCCGACGTCCGCATCATCCTGATCGACCATGCCGACGGCCGCGGCTTCTGCGCCGGCGGCGACGTCGTCCACATCTCGCAGGACGTCGAAGGCCATGACGCCGCCGCGCGCGCCTTCTTCTTCGACGAATATCGGCTGAACCACCTCGAATATACCTACCCCAAGCCCGGCGTCGCCTTCATGGACGGAGTGACCATGGGCGGCGGCGTCGGCATCGCCTGCCCCTGCCGCTTCCGCGTCGCGACCGAGCGAACCGTGCTGGCCATGCCCGAGACGACCATCGGCATCTTCCCCGACGTCGGCGGTGGGCGCTACCTATCGCGGCTGCGCGGCCGGCTTGCCCAGTTCCTGGCGCTGACCGGTGCCCGGCTCGACGGCGCCGAGTGCAAGGCACTGCGCCTCGCCACCCATTACCTTCCCTCCGACCGTCTCGAAGAGGCCAAGGAGCGGATCATGGCCCAGCCGTTCCGGGTCGAGGCGATCCTCGACGAGCTGAGCGAGGACGAGGTCCCCGCGGCGCGGATCAAGAGCAATCTCGCCAGGATCGACCGCTATTTCGCGTCGGACCGGCTGGAGGAAATCCTCGACGCGCTCGACGCCGGCGCAGCCGAGGGCGACGAATGGGCCGCGACCGAGGCGGCAACCGTCCGCAGGAAGTCGCCGATGGCCTGCAAGGTCAGCCTCAAGCTGCTCCAGGAAAGCCCCTATCAGCTGCATTTCGTCGACGAGATGCGGATGGAATATGGCATCATGGTCCGCCTGATTCACCATCCCGACTTCAAGGAGGGCGTGCGGGCCCTGCTGATCGACAAGGACAACAAGCCGAACTGGCACCCGAGCAACCCGGCGGTGATCAGCGACGCCGAGGTCGAAGCTTTCTTCGAGCCGCTGCCGGTCGAGGAACAGTGGCGGCCGTTCGATTTCTGACGGTGTGAGTTGTCATCCCGGGCTTGACCCGGGATCCACCTTTTCTTCGTCGGGCGGGGAAAAGGTAGGTGGATCCCGGCTCAAGGCCGGGGTGACGATAGGGAGATAGAAGTGAGCGATTACGAAACCATCCTGGTCGAAAAGAGCGGGGCGGTGACATTGGTCACCTTGAACCGCCCGCAGGCGCTCAACGCGCTCAATTCGACCGTTCTCAAGGAGCTGATCGACGCCTTCGCCGCCTATGACGCTGACCCGGAGCAGCGCTGCCTGGTGCTGACTGGCTCGGAGAAGGCCTTCGCCGCCGGTGCCGACATCAAGGAGATGCAGGACCAGGGCTTCGCCGACATGTACTCGGCCAATTTCTTCGGCGGCTGGGAGCAGGTGACACGGACCCGCAAGCCGTGGATTGCCGCGGTCGCGGGCTTTGCGCTCGGCGGCGGGTGCGAAGTGGCGATGATGGCCGACTTCATCATCGCCGCCGACACCGCCAAGTTCGGCCAGCCGGAGATCAAGCTCGGCGTCACGCCCGGTATGGGCGGCTCGCAGCGGCTGACCCATGCGGTCGGCAAGGCCAAGGCGATGGAGATGTGCCTGACCGGCCGGATGATGGGCGCGGAGGAGGCCGAGCGCTCGGGCCTGGTCGCAAAGGTGGTCCCTGCCGCGGAGCTGATCGACGAGGCACTGAAGACGGCCGAGACTATTGCTTCGATGGCCCCGCTTGCCGCCATCGCCACCAAGGAGATGGTCAATGCCACGTTCGAAATGACCCTCGCGCAAGGGATCAACTTCGAACGGCGCCTGTTCCATGGATTGTTCGGCACCGAGGATCAGAAAGAAGGCATGACCGCCTTCGTCGAAAAGCGCCCGGGCGAGTGGAAGGGCCGGTAGCCCCTTCGTCATGCTGAACTTGTTTCAGCATCCATCGCGATGAAGTGGGGTGCGGGTGGAGAAATAGACCCTGAAACAAGTTCAGGGTGACGGAAGAGGATGTTGGAAATGGCACGCGTCGCATTCATCGGATTGGGCCATATGGGCGGCGGAATGGCGCCAAACCTGGCCAAGGCAGCGCACGAGGTCCGCGCCTTCGATCTCAGCGAGGAAGCGCTGGCCCATGCCGTCGAGCGCGGCTGCCAGCGGGCCGGCTCGACCGATGAGGCGGTCAAGGATGCCGATGCGGTGGTCACCATGCTGCCCGCCGGCAAGCATGTAGCCGAGGTCTATCGAAACCATGTGTTTGGCAAGGCGCCGAAGAGCGCGATCCTCATCGATTGCTCGACGATCGACGTCGCCACCGCCAAAGCCATCGAGGCCGAGGCGGAGGAGCAGGGCTACACCATGGTCGATGCGCCCGTGTCCGGCGGCATTGCCGCGGCCGACGCCGGAACGCTGACCTTCATGGTCGGCGGAAGCGAGGAAGGTTTCCAGAGGGCGCGCGAGTATCTCGAGAAGATGGGCAAGGCGGTGATCCACGCTGGCGGACCCGGCGCTGGCCAGGCCGCCAAGATCTGCAACAATATGCTGCTCGGCGCTTCGATGGCCGCCACCTGCGAAACTTTTGTCCTGGCGGAGAAGCTCGGTCTCGATCCCAATGTTTTCTTCGATATTTCGTCCAAGGCCAGTGGCCAGTGCTGGTCGATGACCAGCTATTGCCCGGTTCCCGGCGTCGGCCCGGAGACTCCGGCCGACCGCGAATATGAAGGCGGTTTCGCCGCCGCGCTGATGCTCAAGGATCTGAAGCTGGCGATGGATGCGGCGCAGAAGGCCGGCGCATATACGCCGATGGGCGGCGAGGCAGAGGAGCTGTACCAGCGGTTCGTCGACCTGGGCGGCGGGGGCAAGGATTTCTCTGCCATCATCAAGATGATCGACGACAGCTGGACCTCTCCGGAGGGCCGCAAGAAGGTCGAGCCACCGGTCACCGCGCTTGATTGACTCCCCTCCCTAGCGGGGAGGGGTTGGGGGTGGGTTGAACGTTGGATGCCTCGCTTCGCTCGGCACCCACCCCTGGCCCCTCCCTTGCAGGGAGGGGAGTTAAGGGCCACATCGCCCACATGCTGATCGAGATCGAAAAGACGCCCAACCCGGCGACTCGCAAATTCCTGCCCGGCCGCACCGTGATGCAGGCCGGCGGGCGCGACTTCCCTAACGCCGACGCAGCCGAAGCCAGCCCGCTGGCCGAGGCGCTGTTCGCCACGGGCATGGTCGATGGCGTCTATTTCGGCCGCGACTTCGTCTCCGTTTCCGCCGCACCGACGGTCGAATGGGAAAGCCTGGAGCCCGAAGTCCTCTCGATCTTGCTCGACCATTTCATGCTCGACGCGCCGTTGTTCAGACAGGGCACCGCGGCCGGCATCGAGATTTCCGCGGACGATGGTCCGTCATTCGACGAAGACCCAGCCGACGCCGAGATCATTGACCAGATCAAGGAGCTGCTCGAAACCCGCGTCCGGCCGGCGGTCGCCCAGGATGGCGGCGACATCGTCTACCGCGGCTACAAGGACGGTAAGCTTTACCTCGGCATGCAGGGCGCCTGCGCCGGCTGCCCCTCGTCGATGGTCACCCTGAAGCGCGGGGTCGAAAGCCTGATCAAGCATTATGTGCCCGAAGTCGAGACGATCGAAGCCGTCTAGCAAAAGCCGTTCGTCCTGAGGAAGAACTGAGCGAGCGCAGCGAGACGAAGGCATGTCTCGAAGGATCCTTCGGGACGCCGCTTCGACAGGCTCAGCGGCTCCTCAGGACGAACGGACTTTGTTGGATTCATTGACAATTTCCGCTTTTCACTTGCCGGGCGGAACGGCCTGTGCCTCCATGGGCGCAAGGCAATTGGAGTCTTGCCGTTGATCCTCGCGCTCGACACTTCGACCGCCGCCTGCACCGCCGCCCTGCTTGAGCGGGACGGGACCATCGTCGCGTCGCGGGACGAGGTGATCGGCCGCGGCCATGCCGAGCGACTCGTGCCCATGATCGAGGAGATGCTCGACGGGCATGTCCCCGTGAAGATCCTCGTCGGCGTCGGTCCGGGCAGCTTCACCGGACTTCGCGTCGGCATTGCCGCGGCCCATGGCATGGCGATCGGTTGGAGCATCCCGCTGTCGGGGATGAGCAGCCTGGCTTTGCTGGCCGCATCGGCGCCGCCAGGCGAAGGCAAGCTGGCTGCCGCAATGGCCGGCGGCCATGGCGAACTATTCGTCCAGACCTTCGACCGCAAGAAATTCAACGCCACCGGTCCGATCCTCAACCTCTCGCCCCAGGCCGCCGCAATGAAGGTCGACGCCCCGCTGGTTGTCGGCAGCGGCGCCGAGGCATTGGTCGCCGCGCGTCATTCCGGCGAGGCGCTTCACTTGCTGCCGTCAGCCAGCCGCGCCCTCGCCCTGCCCGAGCTGCTGCGCATGCTGGAATGCAAGCCCGTCTACGCCCGCGCACCTGACGCGCAGGCGCCAAGACAGCCGGTGGGGGCGGCTTGATGGCGACCCAGCGGCATAATGCATCGACGGTTCAGTTGCGGTCCGGAGGTGTCGATGACCTGGATGAGGTGATGCGGATCATGACCGCCGCCTTCCATCCCTGTTTCGGCGAAGCGTGGACCCGATCGCAATGCGCCGGAATCATGCCGATGCACGGAGTGACCATGACCATCGCCGAAAGCGGCGGGATTCCGGTTGGATTCTCTTTGGTGCGGGCGGTCGCGGATGAGGCCGAGCTGCTGCTGCTGGCAGTGGACCCGAAGGAGCAGCGCCGGGGCATTGGCCAGGCCTTGCTCGACGAATTTATTGCCAGCGCCTTGGTGCGCGGCGCCCACCGGCTTCATTTGGAGGTTCGGGACGGAAATCCGGCGATCGAGCTTTACCGCGCATCCGGTTTCTCGGCAGCTGGCCGGCGCCGCAACTATTATCACGGGCCCGGCGGCGAGGCTTATGATGCGGTTACATTGTTGCTGACCGACTGAAAATCGGGCCAAATACCTTAACTTTAGTCAATACACTCAATGCTTGTCGGGACAATAATGGAGTAGTATTGTCAGCTTAGTTAGACGGCGTAACCTCGTCCTGTATCTATTTTTGCTCGGGATTCAGACAATGGACAATCAAGGGAACGATGACACGTTGATCACGCTAACGGCGGATATCGTCGCGGCGCATGTCAGCAACAATAGCGTGGCGGTCAACGACCTGCCGCAGCTGATTTCGAATGTTCACGGGGCGCTATCGGTATTGTCCGGTGCGGGTGCGGCAGCCGAAGCCAAGCCCGAACCCAAGGTCCCGATCCGCTCTTCGATCAAGCCCGATTACATCGTCTGCCTGGAGGACGGTAAAAGGCTGAAGATGTTGAAGCGGCATCTGATGACCCACTATCAAATGACTCCGGATCAATATCGGCAGAAATGGGGACTGGCCGCGGATTACCCGATGGTCGCGCCCAATTATGCCGAACAGCGCCGCACGCTGGCCAAGTCGATCGGCCTCGGCACCAAACGGCGGAAGACCAAGGGCAAGTAAGGCTGTTCGTCATTGCGAGGAACGAAGTGACGAAGCAATCCAGGACGCCGATTACTGGATTGCTTCGCTTCGCTCGCAATGACGGGCTTCCATTCAGCGGCATGTGACACTACCTCAAACTCATGCATCGCCAGATCGACATTGAGCAGCTGTGCGCCGACAAGGGGCTCCGCATCACCGAGCAGCGCCGAACCATCGCCAAGGTACTTGGCGAGAGTGAGGACCATCCCGACGTCGAAACGCTCCACGCGCGCGCCGCGGCGGTCGACCCGAATATCTCGATCGCGACAGTCTACCGCACCGTCCGACTATTCGAAGAAGCGGGAATTCTCGAGCGGCACGAGTTCGGCGACGGCCGCTCGCGCTACGAAGCCGCGTCGGAAACCCATCACGACCATCTGATCGACGTCGAGACCGGCAACGTCATCGAGTTCGTCGACGAGGAGCTTGAGGAGTTGCAGCGGCGCATCGCCGCTCGGCTCGGGTTCCGCCTGGTCGATCATCGGATGGAACTTTACGGCGTCACCATTGACCGCGAGCGCTGAGCCGCAATCTTCCAAATTATTGTTCGGCCTCCGGATGGCGGGCCTGGTCGGCCTGTTCCTGGCCTATGTTCCCCCACACCTGCTGTCGAAATGGGTGCTGCGGCGCTCCGCCTGGCCGCCGCGATTTCTGCGTCATGCCGGACTGATTGCCGGTGTCAGGCCGCGCATCGAGGGTGCACCGCTGGAACCCCACACGCTGGTCATCGCCAACCATACCAGCTGGCTCGACATTCTTCTGCTTGGCGGCTGGGCAGGCACCGCTTTCGTTTCCAAGGCCGAGCTCAAGGCGACGCCGTTGCTCGGCTGGATCGCCGACCAGAATCGCACCCTCTACATCGATCGCGCCGCCCGCCGCCATTCGCACGGGCAGGTCCGGCAAATCACAAAGGCACTGGAGCATCATCAGCCGCTGGCCGTTTTCCCGGAGGGAACGACCGGAGACGGACGCCATTTGCTGCCGTTTCGGACCACTTTGCTGGAAGCAGCTGCCCCGCCACCTCCCGGTGTGAGCGTAAGGCCGGTGGCGGTCGACTATGGCGACCATGCAGATGCCGTTGGCTGGCATAGCGGCGAGCGGGGGATGACGAACTTCAGGCGGGTGCTTGGCCATCGTGGGACGATGGCAGTGACGATCCGCCTGCTCGATGCGCTGCCGCCGGATCAGGACCGCAAGGCTCTGGCCCGCCATGCGCGCCAATCGATCGCCGCTGCGCTCTCTTCCTTGCACGTGCGGGACGCCCTATAGGCGCCGCAAATGACCGGGATTCCCAAGACTTATCGAGTCAAAAGCTTCGGCTGCCAGATGAACGTCTACGATGGCGAGCGCATGGCCGAGCTGCTGGGTGCTGAAGGCATGGCCGCGGCTGCGGACGGCGAGGACGCCGACCTGGTCGTGCTCAATACGTGCCACATCCGCGAGAAGGCCGCCGAAAAGGCCTATTCCGACGTCGGCCGCCTCCGCCGCGAGGACGGCAGCAAGCCGATGGTCGCATTGGCGGGCTGCGTCGCCCAGGCTGAGGGCGCCGAGGCCAGGGCGCGCTCACCGATGATAGACCTGGTCGTTGGGCCGCAAGCCTATCATCGGCTCCCGGACATGATTGCCGAGGTGGCGAAGGGGGGACGCCCGGTCGACACCGACATGCCGGCTACAGCCAAATTCGCTGCCCTCCCCGCCCGCCGCAAGGTCGGGCCGAGCGCCTTCCTCACCGTGCAGGAAGGCTGCGACAAATTCTGCACCTATTGCGTGGTTCCCTACACTCGCGGCGCGGAGATCAGCCGACCCTGGGCCGACATCATCGCCGAGGCGCATAGCCTGGTCGACGGCGGAGCGCGCGAGATCACCCTGCTCGGTCAGAACGTCAATGCATGGTCCGGCGAAGACGACAAGGGCTGCGCGGCCGGCCTCGATTCGCTGATCCGGGCGCTCGCCAAAATCGATGGGTTGGAGCGGATCCGCTACACCACCAGTCATCCAACTGACATGAACGACGGACTTATTGCGGCCCATGGCGAGGTCGACAAGCTGATGCCCTATCTTCACCTGCCGGTGCAGTCGGGCTCGGACTCGATCCTTAAAGCCATGAACCGCAGTCACACGGCCGAATCCTATCTTCGCACGCTGGAGAAAGTGCGTGCCGCGCGGCCTGATATCGCGATCAGTGGTGACTTTATTGTCGGCTTCCCGGGCGAAAGCGACGAAGATTTCGCAGCCACGCTATCCATCGTCGATGCAGTGGGTTACGCTTCGGCTTATTCGTTCAAATATAGCGCCCGGCCGGGCACTCCGGCGGCGTCGATGGAAGGAGCGGTGGCACCGGAGGTGATGGACGATCGACTGCAGCGGCTCCAGGCCCGCCTCGCCGAGCACAGCCTCGCCTTCAACCGCGCAACCATCGGCAAGGATTTGGCAATCCTGATCGACCGCAAAGGCCGACTGCCAGGCCAGATGATCGGCAAGTCGCCCTGGCTGCAATCCGTGTTCGTCGAGACTGACGCGGCGATCGGCGAGATGCTCGACGTGACGATCACCCAGGCTCTTCGAAACAGTCTCGGCGGTGTCCTCCGCACGGCAAAGGCCGCCTGATGGCCAAGCGCGAACTGGCTGCCGCCAACCTCGATGAGCGGGCCCGACTCGAACTGGAATTCGAGCAGCCCTATCTGCTCGGGCCGCTGTTCGGCGATTATGACCGCCACCTGATCATGATCGAGGACCGGCTTGGCGTGAACGTCGCCGCGCGCGGCAACCGGGTGATGATCGAAGGCGATCCCGACGCCGCGGCCCGGGCCCGCGACGTGCTGGTCGGGCTCTACAATCGGCTCGACCAGGGACAGGATGTCGACGCAGCGGCGGTAGAGGCGGTGATCGGCATGGCCAACCAGCCGGCGCTGGACGGCATCATTACCGAAGAGGTCGCTTCGCCGCCGACGGTGATGATCCGCACGCGCAAGAAGACCATCGTCCCGCGCTCGACCACCCAGACCCGCTACATGGAGTGCCTGGCGCGCGACGACATGATCTTCGCGCTCGGGCCGGCCGGCACCGGCAAGACTTATCTGGCGGTCGCCCAGGCGGTGTCGCAACTGGTGTCGGGCAGCGTCGACCGGCTGATCCTGTCGCGCCCTGCGGTCGAGGCTGGCGAACGCCTGGGCTTCCTGCCGGGCGACATGAAGGAGAAGGTCGATCCCTATCTCCGCCCGCTGTACGATGCGCTGTACGACATGCTTCCGACCGAGCAGGTCGAACGGCGGATCGCCAGCGGGGAGATCGAGATAGCGCCGATCGCCTTCATGCGCGGCCGCACCTTGAACGACGCATTCATCATCCTCGACGAGGCGCAGAACACCACGCCGCAGCAGATGAAAATGTTCCTGACCCGCTTCGGCATGCGCAGCCGAATGGTGATCTGCGGCGATCCGAACCAGACTGACTTGCCCCCGGGCGTCACCTCGGGACTGGCCGACGCGGTTTCAAAGCTGGAAGGCATCGCCAAGCTGTCGATGGTCCGCTTCGGCGCCAGCGATGTCGTCCGGCATCCGCTGGTCGGACGGATCGTCGAGGCCTATGAAGGACCGAGCAAGGGATCCTAAGCTAAGATGACGCTGGATATCGCCATCGACGCCGACGCGGAGTGGGACAGTAGCAAGGACTGGGCAGAGCTCGCCCGGTCCGCCGCCACGGCCGCCATCGCCGAAAGCGCTTTCCCCCAGCTCGGCCAGGGCGAGCGGACCGTCGAACTTTCCGTCCGGCTGACGAGCGATGATGAAGTGCACGCCCTGAACGCCGAATGGCGCGGCAAGGACAAGCCGACCAACGTCCTCTCCTTCCCCATGGCGGAGGAGGAAGAGCTTGATGCCGCCGCCCAACATGGGCCGGAGCTGATGCTGGGCGATATCATATTGGCGCAGGGCGTCTGTGCCGCCGAGGCTACTGACATGGGCGTCCCGTTGGAGGATCATGCCGCCCATCTGATGGTCCATGGCACGCTCCATCTCCTGGGCTACGACCATATGGATGAAGAGGAAGCCGCCGACATGGAGGCGCGCGAAGTGCGCGCACTGGCACGGCTGGGAATCGCGGACCCGTACGGAGATCGCGACTGATGGCGACCCGCAACGAGGAAGAAGGCGGCAACCGGCTGTGGCGCGGCATGCGCTCGCTGCTGTTTGGCGAGGCTCATGAGGAAACGCTCCGCGAGCAAATCGAAGAAGCCATCGACGACGCCGAGGACGAGCCGATCAAGCGCGGCGACCTGTCGCCGACCGAGCGGCAGATGCTGCGTAACCTGCTCCACTTCGGGGACCGCACGGTCGGCGAGGTCGCCGTCACCCGCGGCGATATCGTCTCGGTGCCCTCGACGGTCAGCTTCGACGAGCTGATCGCGGCTTTCGCCGAGGCTGAGCACAGCCGCCTGCCGGTGACCGGCGACGATCTCGACGAGGTCATCGGCATGATTCACATCAAGGATGTATTCAAGGCGCAGAAGGATCCGACCCGGCCGCGAACCATCGAGGGACTGCTCCGGGCGCCGCTGTTCGTGCCCGAATCGATGGGCGTGCTCGACCTGCTGGCCCGGATGCGCACCGAGCGGATCCACCTCGCCATCGTTGTCGACGAGTTCGGTGGAACCGAGGGCCTCGTCACCATCGAGGATGTGGTTGAGGAGATTGTCGGCGAGATTGAGGATGAGCATGACGAGGAGGCCGCCGGCATGCTGACCATGCTCGAGGAAGGGCTGTGGGAAGCCGACGCCCGGATCGAACTCGAGGAACTGGCCAAGGCCGTCGATCCCAAGCTCGCTACCGTAGACGACGAGGTCGACACGCTTGGCGGCCTGGTTTTCCTGCTGACCGGACATATTCCGGCGAAAGGGGAATCCGTGCTCCACTCGTCGGGCTGGCGCCTGGAAGCGGTCGACAGCGACCCGCGTAAAATCGTTCGCGTACGCCTCCACGCGCCGGAACCTCAGCCCGAAGAGCCGACCTCCGCCAAGTGATGAAGCGCATCCAGTTGCCCCTTGCGGCCTTGGCCGCCGGCGCTGCGTCCGCCTTTGCCTTCCAGCCTGTAGGCTGGTGGCCGCTGATGATCCTGGCAATCGCCGCGCTGTGTGAGCTGGTAGCGCGGGCGGGATCGATGAAGCGCGCGCTGCTGATTGGCTGGGCGTTCGGCCTCGGCCAGTTCGTGATCGGCCTCAACTGGATCGCGACCGCCTTCACCTTCCAGGCCAAGATGCCGCCGTCGCTCGGCTGGGTCGCGGTGGTGTTGCTGTCGCTTTACCTCGCCATCTATCCGGCGATGGCGGCCGGGCTGGCCTGGCGGTTCGGCGAGAAGAGCCGGATGGCGCTGGTGCTGGCGCTGGCCGGCGGCTGGGCGATCACCGAATGGCTCCGCGCGACTATGTTCACGGGATTTTCCTGGAATCCGATCGGCGTGGCTCTGGTCGACACGCCGCTGATCGGCGCAAGCAGGTTGATCGGCACCTATGGACTGAGCGCCATCACCGCGCTGATTGGCGCCGCCCTATGGCTCGCCGCTCATCGGAAATGGAAGGCGCCAGCCGCTATTCTTGCCGCGTCGGCGCTGCTGTCGGCACTGCCGGCGCCGGGCGTGGTGGCGCCCGACGCAATGGGTGCTCCATCATCTGAAGACCCGGGCGGGACGGTCCCGATGCGCCCGCTCCGCATCGTCCAGCCGAACATCGGCCAGCAGGACAAATGGCGCCCCGGCTTCGAGGCGGAAGCCTACCGCCGGCTGGAGTCGTTGACCGTCAAGGGACCACCGGTCACCCCTCGCCTGATCTTCTGGCCGGAGGCGGCGGTGACCGAACCGCTCGAAGATGGCCGACTTGGGGCCGAGCCTTACGCCGAGGCGGAACGGCTTCGCGCCACCCGCGCCCTGCTGGCCAATGACGTCCTGCTGACCGGCGGTCTCGGCCTCACCTCCAGCGACGGACAGAACGTCGATGGCGCCACCAACAGCGTCTATGTGCTGCAGCAGATCGGTCAAATCCGCGGCCGCTACGACAAGGCGCACCTCGTCCCCTATGGCGAGTATCTGCCGATGCGGCCCTTACTGTCGGCGATCGGCCTGTCGCGGCTGGCGCCGGGCGACTTGGATTTCATCGATGGGCCCGGGCCAAGGACGATCAAGCTACCAGGCCACTGGGGCAAGGTCGGCTTCCAGCTCTGCTACGAGATCATCTTTTCCGGCCAGGTGGTCGACCGCAAGAGCCGCCCCGACTTCATCTTTAACCCGTCCAACGACGCCTGGTTCGGCCGCTGGGGCCCGCCGCAGCACCTTGCTCAGGCCCGCCTGCGCGCCGCGGAGGAAGGCCTCCCGGTGATCCGCTCCACTCCGACCGGCATCAGTGCGCTGATCGATCCCCACGGCCGAGTACTCCAATCGATCCCGTGGCAGACGGCGGGAATGATTGACGCGAGCCTGCCCAACCCGCTTCGCCCAACCCTCTTCGCCCGGCTCGGCAACCTCATCCCGCTCAGCCTCGGCTTCCTGATGCTCATCGCCGCGATTGCGCTCGACCGCCGCGCTCGCTACAGGGCCATATAACGAAACCTTTATATCCTATTTTTCGCAGATTTCAGCCAAGGACAACGGCTCTCCATGCGCAATTCCTATCTTTTCACGTCCGAATCGGTTTCCGAAGGCCATCCCGACAAGGTCGCCGACCAGATCAGCGACGCGATCGTCGACCTCTTCTTGTCGAAGGACCCGGAAGCCCGGGTCGCCTGCGAGACGATGACCACCACCAACCGCGTCGTCCTGGCCGGCGAAATCCGTGGGCGCGGGATCATGGACGAGGAAGGCAACTGGGCCGACGGCATCCGCGAGGAAATCGAGCAGGTGGTGCGCGAAACGGTCAAGCGCATCGGCTATGAGCAAGCCGGCTTCCATTGGGACAGGTTCGACTTTTCCAATCACCTCCACCCGCAGTCGGCGCATATCGCCCAAGGCGTCGATGCCGCCGGCAACAAGGATGAGGGTGCGGGCGACCAAGGCATCATGTTCGGCTTCGCCTGCGACGAGACGCCCGATCTGATGCCGGCGACGCTGGACTACAGCCACAAGATCCTGCAGCGGATGGCCGACGACCGCCATGCCGGCCGCGCGCCCTTCCTCGAGCCCGACGCCAAGAGCCAGGTCACGCTGCGCTTCGAGCATGGCAAGCCGGTCGAAGCGACCGCGATCGTCGTCTCCACCCAGCATGCCAAGGGCTATGACCAGGGCGACAAGGAAGCCGAGCTTCACGCCTATGTGAAGCAAGTCGTTACCGACGTGCTGCCGAACGGCTTGGTCACCGACAACACCGTTTTTCACATTAACCCGACCGGCAGCTTCGAGATCGGCGGACCGGACGGCGACGCCGGCATCACCGGCCGCAAGATCATCGTCGACACCTATGGCGGCGCTGCTCCGCACGGCGGCGGCGCGTTCAGCGGCAAGGACCCGACCAAAGTCGACCGCTCGGCCGCCTATGCCGCGCGCTACCTGGCAAAGAACATCGTCGCCGCTGGCCTCGCCAAGCGATGCACCATTCAGCTGGCCTATGCGATCGGTGTTTCGGCGCCGCTGTCGCTCTACGTCGACACGCACGGCACTGGAACGGTCGGCGACGACGTGATCGAAGCCGCTATCGGCCGGATCGGCAAGCTCGGCGGCCTCACCCCGCGCGGCATCCGCACGCATCTAGTCCTCAACAAGCCGATCTATTCGGCAACCGCCGCCTACGGCCACTTCGGTCGCAAGCCGGAAGGCGACCACTTCCCCTGGGAAAAGACCGACCTGGTCGAGGATCTGAAGGCAGCGCTTGACGAAGTCGCGACCGTCGCCGCCTGACGGAGTGACAGCTGTCGATTGATGTGCCAGCCTTCACTGCCGGATTTTTGGCAGAAGGATTGCTGATGCGTTCGCTCCTACTTTTCGCGCTGGCTGCGTCGATCGGCTTGTCCTCACCGGCTTCCAGCCAAATGCGGTCGCTGGGCGTTCCAAACGACAAAGGGTGGCAGCACGCGCAAACCGGGATCATCCTGATGCCGAAGCTTGGCGCGTTCCAACGGGCGAAGCTGAGCGACAACGGGAGTTCAGAGTTCGATATCTCTGCGACTTATTATGGTCCCGACCAGGTCGATACCGTGTCGATCTACATCTATCGGCCGGGCATCGCCAATCTGCCCATGTGGTTCGACCGCTCGCATTATGCGATGACGGTCAATCCTCAAATCAAGGTCGGCGCTCCTCTCGGCCCAATCGTGCACTTCGCACCGCCCGGGTCGACGATCGAGAGCGGGCTGCGTGTGGCCTACGCGTTGAAAGATGGGGATAAGGGAGGAACCGGGCTTGCGATGGTGCCATTCGGGGATTGGCTTCTCGCAGTCCGCCTGTCGTCGCCAACGATGACCGCGACTGAGGTTGATGCCAGCTTGCTCGACATCGTTGGCAAGGTTCGCTGGCCCTCGCTGCGGCCGGCCGAGCAAGTTGCGGTGCCAGTCTTGCCATGTGCCAACGCGCTCAAGACCCGTAAAGCCAAGCTCATCCAGCCCGATCTGGCGCAGGCTCTAATTGGGGCCACGCTAAGCAATCTGGCTGAAAAAAAGGCAAGCGAGCAGGCCGCTCAAACGACCCGCCCCGCGACTTTCTGTCGTGAGGGCGCCGCGACACTGGAATATGGCATGTACCGCAGTGACGTGGCTACCGACGGCTATGTGTTAGCTCTTGGAGACGCCGGGTTATCGGCCAGCGTCTTTCCGGGTTTGTCGCTTAGCAATCGCAAAGAGTATGCCGTCACGCTGGCGACGCACGATTCACGTGACACCTACCCCAGTTTCAATGCCCTACCCGAGCCGAAGCAAGTGTTCGCACTGGTGACGAGCCGCGGAGCGATGTCACGGGCGATGCGGGGCGGGAACAACATTATCGTTGCGCCAACCGATAAGTAACGTTGCCTATGCGCTCCATCGCTTCGAATATGAAGGCAGGCACTGTGCACATCGGCACCCTAGCCTTCCCGGCAGCGGATCCAGCGGCGCTGCCCATTACGCCACAAGCTGCCATCATAGACGCCGCCGCGCCTGATCGCGCGGAGCCGGGCCTCATGGCGCACGGCATTGCGATCAACCAGGTCGACCCGGACTTCTTGCGGATCGAACCAGCTCTGTGCAGAGACGACCGGTACGTCTCGACGATTGTCCGTCAACCGCACCGAAACGACCGAGGGAACTGCGGTGTGGCTGATCGCCAGTGCCAAATGGATCGGAGGCGCACCAGCCGTGCTGCAGATGAGGCCGGTCGTCGCCATGGCGGGCATTGGCAACAGCAGGGCGGCAGGAAGGGCGAGAAGAAGCCTTTTCATGGCGCCAGTCTGCGCGCCGCTTGATGAACGGGGACCGAAGCGACTAGGCGATCGTCCATGACCGCGCTCAAGGAAGGCGATCCTACCACCCTCAACCGGCTTTACGGCCGGTCGAGCGGGCATAAGTTGCGCAAGTCCCAGTCGAAACTGATCGAGACTTTGCTGCCGGCAATCGCGGTCCCCGAAGACGGCGAAATTACATCCGAGCGGCTGTTCGGCGATAACCGGCCGCTGCATCTGGAGATCGGCTTCGGCGGCGGCGAGCATCTCGCCTATCGCGCCGACCTGCTGCCCGACCATGGCTTCATCGGCTGCGAACCGTTCATCAACGGGGTCGCCCAAGCGCTCGGCCATATCCGCGACGAGCGGCTGGCCAATGTCCGCATCCATATGGGCGATGCGCTCGACGTGCTGCGGCGGCTGCCGGACCAATGCCTGACAATGGTTTATCTCCTGCACCCCGATCCCTGGCCCAAGGCGCGCCACGCCAAGCGGCGAATGATGAACGACGGCCCGCTCGACCTGATCGCCGCCAAGATGAAGCCGGGCGGAGAATTCCGCGTCGCGACCGACGATCCGACCTACCTGAGCTGGTCGCTGATGGTCATGCAGCGGCATGTCCACCAATTCGAATGGTTGGTGAAGGAGCCGGGCGCATGGCTGCGCTATCCCTCAGGGTGGCTGGAAACCCGTTATGCTGCGAAGGCGAGGCGCGAGGGGCGCGCGCCGCACCAGTTCCGCTACCGGCGGCTGGATTAACGGGAAGCCGAACCGCCTCTTCCGAATCCGTTCTGCTCAAGCCAACTTTTCATATCCACCAGTCGGGTCCCCTTCACGCCGCCCAGCTGATCCACGAACATGTACCGGTTGCGATAGCTGCCCAGCACCAGGATCCGCTTGCCAGGATTTTCGGAGATGGCTTTCCGGGCGACGTCGACCATCGTGGCGTCCCAGCGCTCTTGTCCGGCGACGGACGCCGGAACCAGCGCCGCCGTGAGACGCGCCCTGGCCCGGCCTAGCGCATCGGTTGCCTCGTCCTGGGTGTCGGCTACGCTCTTCCAATGAGCCACCAGCACCGCCGAGGTTGCCTTGGAATGGCCCGTTAACGCGGCATCCTCCATGGGGAATTGCGCTGCGAATTCGCCAAAGCGCCTGCTCGCATCGCTCGTCAGCTCCCCATAGAGCGGCTGTGCTGCTTCCATCGCATAGGCTTTTGGTGCCTTCGCCGTCAGCATGGGCCACACGACCTTGGGATATTCGGGCCGCCCCTTCGTTTCGAGCTTGCCGGTGAGCTCCTCCGGCGTGACCTCCAACAGGATCACATCCGGCTTGATGGCCTTGATAACCCGGTCGAGCTCGCCATAGCCGAAGCTTTCTTCCTGCTCATGCAGCCCATGCAGCGCGCCGAGTAGGAAGAGCTCCGTATCTTTCGCATCGGCTGGACTGGCCAGGCAGCCGAAAATTATAGCGGTGGTCAAAGCGGTTCGGCGCATTGCCAATCTCCTCATGTTTCGCGCCGTCGACTAGCCGGAAATGTGAGAATGATCCGAGGATTTCGACGGACGGCGGTTACTAAATGGCCAAAATGCTGGCGGCCCTTCCACGCGACAGAGGACTTGCCTACTTAGAAGTCATGGACGTCAAAGACTCCGTTCTCGCAGCGATCGGCAACACGCCATTGATCAAGCTCCGCCGAGCGTCGGAGGAGACGGGCTGCACCATCCTCGGCAAGGCCGAATTCATGAACCCCGGCCATTCGGTCAAGGACCGCGCGGCGCTTGGGATCATCAGCGACGCAATGGATCGCGGTGAGCTTCGGCCTGGCGGACTGATTGTCGAGGGCACGGCGGGCAATACGGGCATCGGCCTCGCCATCGTCGCCAACGCGCTGGGGATGAAGACGGTGATCGTCATCCCGGAGACGCAGGCCAAGGAGAAGAAGGACACGCTGCGAGCGCTCGGCGCGACCCTGCTCGAAGTGCCGGCGGTGCCTTACAGAAACGACAATAATTATGTGAAGGTCGCTGCTCGAACCGCCGAGCGGCTGGCCCGCGAGCATCCCCACGGCGCGATCTTCGCCAACCAGTTCGACAATGTCGCCAACCGCGACGTCCACGTCCGAATGACCGGCCCCGAAATCTGGGAGCAGACCGGCGGCAAGGTCGACGGCTTCGTCAGCGCGATAGGCACCGGCGGCACCCTGGCCGGGGTCGCGCTGGCGCTGCGGGAACGCAATCCAGACATCGCCATCGCGCTGGCCGACGTGCCGGGCGCGGCGATGCACAGCTATTATACCACCGGCCAGCTCAAGGCCGAGGGAAGTTCGATCACCGAGGGGATCGGGCAGGGCCGGGTCACCGCCAACCTCGAAGGGTTCGAGCCGGGCCACTCATTCTTCATCCCCGACGCCGAGAGCCTCGACGTCGCCTATCGGCTGCTCAAGGAAGAAGGGCTGGCGCTTGGGCTTTCTTCCGGCGTGAACATCGCCGGCGCCATCAGGCTGGCCCGCGAAATCGGCCCCGGCAAGACCATCGTCACCATGTTGTGCGACCCGGCAACTCGCTATCAATCGCGGCTGTTCAACCCCGAGTTCCTCCGCTCCAAAGGCCTCGAGCCACCGGCCTGGCTCGAAAATCCGCAAATCATCGAACCCGCATTCGCCTAACGGCCTCGCGGAGCTATAGGGGCGTCGTTAACGCGACTCAGCGGAGGGATGATCAATGACGCTTTCCATCGGCAGCGTGGCTCCGGACTTCACGGCCGAGACCACCCAGGGGACCATCAATTTCCATGATTGGATCGGCGACAGCTACGCCATCCTCTTCTCGCATCCCAAGGATTATACACCGGTCTGCACGACCGAGCTTGGCTATATGGCGGGGCTCGAGGACGAATTCGCCAAACGCAACACCAAGATCATCGGCCTGTCGGTCGACAAGGTCGGCGACCATCAGGGTTGGGCGCAGGACATCAAGGATGTCACCGGGAATGAAGTCAATTTCCCGATGATCGGCGATCATGACCTCAAGGTCGCCAAGCTGTACAACATGCTCCCAGCCGATGCCGGCGAGACGTCGGAGGGCCGCACCGCCGCCAACAATGCGACCGTGCGCACCGTCTACATCATCGGCCCGGACAAGCTGATCAAGGCGATGCTGATCTACCCGATGAGCACCGGCCGCAACTTCGGCGAAGTGCTGCGGTTGCTCGACTCCATCCAGCTGACCGCCAAGCATTCGGTGGCGACCCCGGTCAATTGGCAGCAGGGCGACGAATGCATCATCGTCCCCAGCCTGTCAGACGAGGCAGCGCGCGAGAAATTCCCCGGCGGCTGGAAAACGGTGAAGCCTTATCTCCGGACTGTGCCGCAGCCGGTCGATGAGCCCCAGCCGGTCGGCTAATCGTAAGCGCGGACGAGGGCGCGCGACAGCTTTCGGTCCTCCAGCGAATAATAGAGATGGATCGTGCCATCCTGCTGGAGGACCGCCGATGCGGCGAAGGCGATGTCGGTCGCTTCACGGTCGGTGGCCGGCGGCGGCATCAGCAGCGGCTCGACGCCGCGATCGGTAATGCACTCACAACCCTGGTCGAACGTGATCCAGCCGATCCGCCAGCGCGCATCGTCCGTCGCGCCATTGTAGAACATCACCGGGTCCCGATCGGGACGCTGCACGATCGGCCCGGTCGACAGATGCCAATTGTCCCAGCTGTCCTCGCGGATCGGGATCATGTCCTTCATCGAGGTCCATTCCGATCCGAGCTCGGTCGCGCGCGCCATGCCGATGCGTGAAGCACCGTCGCGCGCGAATTCATAGAATAGCCGCCAACTCTTGTCCGGCGCCTGGAACAGCGTCGCTTCCTTGAAATTGCCCTCGCCCTCCGGGGCCTTCAGGATCACTTCGCGCTTTTCGAGCGAATAAGGGTCGGGCCCCGTCGCGAGGAGCAGCGATCCTTGGCGGCGATCGGCCTGAACGCCCGTATAATAGACCGTCAGGCCATCAGCGTCCTGCACGACCGTTGGATCCTCGACCCCGCCCGTGTCGATCGATTCCGGCCCCGGGACGATGACCGGCCGGTCGTCCATCTGAAAGGTGAGCCCATCTTCCGAGGATCCGCACCAGATGATGCCGGTCGGATCAAACGACCTGAACGGATTAGGCACGCCGCGCATCATCATCCACAGCTTCCGGTCGGGGCCCGTCCAGACGTAGGGGCTCATCCAGTCCATCGACTTCAATGGCTCGCCGGCGATCAGCCAGACCGCGTCGACCTTTTCGACAACATAAGCGACCATGGTCAGGCGCCCTGCGCGATGGTCAGGGAGAGGCCGCCATCGATGATCACGCTGGCCCCAGTGATATAATCCGCCGCCGGCGAGAGCAGGAAGGCAACCAGCTCGGCCACTTCCTCCGGCTTTCCCGCCCGGCCCACCGGAATACATCGTTCCTTTCGCCGCAATTCCTCCGGATCATCGATCGCCGACTGGTTCATCGGGGTCAGGATCATGCCCGGAGCGACGCCGTTCACGGCAATGCCCTGCGGCGCCAGCTCTAGCGCCAAGGTCCGGGTCAGCTGCAACAATCCGCCCTTGGCAGCATCATAATCCGCCCCGCCGGCCCGTGGCGCGAACTCATGGATCGAAGAGAGATTGACGATCCGTCCCTTGCCGCCGGCCAATCGCCGGACGAACTCGCGGCAGGCGAGGAACGGGCCGACCAGGTCGGTTTCCACCGCCTTTCGGAACTGCTCCGGCTTCAGCTGCTCGATCCGCTTGCCGGACATATTCACCCCGGCCGAATTCACTAGCCATTCGACGGTTCCAAGCTCGCCGGCGGCATCGAACAGACGGACGAAGTCATCTTCCTTGGTAACATCGCATTGCGCTGAAACGCCATTTTGTCCGGAGGCACGAACTCGGGAAATCACGGCGTCGGCCGCATCCCGGTCCGAATGATAGCCGATGGCTATATCGGCGCCCGCGTTCGCCAGCCGGATCGCGCAGGCCGCGCCGATCCCCGACTCCCCGCCGGTCACCAGCGCCAGAGTCATCGGGGGTCGAGCCTCAGCAGCCGCCCCCCGCTGTTCCCGTCCTCAAGCAGATAGACGCTGCCGTCCGGCCCCTGGTCGACGGCCCGGATGCGCGCCTTCATCGGCCAATTGTCGGCCTTGCGGGCCTTGTCGCCGTCGATGTCGACGCGGATCAGCGCTTCGCCCGACAGGGCACCGACCAGCGCATCGCCTTTCCATTGTGGGAACTTGTCGCCCGTGTAGATCAGCAGCGAGCCCGGCGAGATCGACGGCGTCCACCAGACCTTCGGCGCCTCGAAACCGTCGCCCGCCTTATGGTCGGGAACAGCCCCGCCGCCATAGTGGCTCCCGTTCGACGCTCGTGGCCATCCGTAATTCCGGCCAGCGACAATCAGGTTGATCTCGTCGCCGCCTTGCGGCCCCATCTCGCTGGTCCATAGCCGCCCGTCGGGAGCGAACTGGATACCCAGCACGTTGCGATGGCCGATGGTCCAGAACTCGGCCGCGACCCCGCCACGGGAGGCGAAGGGATTGCCTGGCGCCGGCTGACCCTCATGGGTGAGGCGCAGCACCTTGCCGAGATTGCCGCCGAACTCCTGGGCCGGCGCCATCTTCTGGCGATCGCCCGAAGTCAGATAGAGGAAGCCGTCCGGCCCGAATGCGATACGGTGGGAGAAGTGCCCGTCGCCACTGACCTTCGGTTGCTGCCGCCAGATCACCTTGAAATTGCGCAGGGCCGGTGCGGAGGGGTTGCTCAGGTCGAGCGCGCCGTAGCCGAGAGCCGCGCCGCTGGTTCCGTTGGGCCCGCCCTCTGCGTAGCTTAGATAGACCCGTTGGTTCCCGGCGAAGTCGGGATGCGGCATGACGTCGCCGAGGCCGCCCTGCCCGGCGGCGACCACGTTCGGAACTCCAGTCACGGCCGTGCGCTTGCCGTTCGTGACGTCGACCAGCCACAGCTTGCCTTCCTTCTCCGTCAGCAGCGCCATGTTGGTGAACGGCACGCCGCTGCCAGGCAGGAACGCCATCGCCCATGGGCTGCTGAAATCCGCCACCTCGGTTACCGCGAACGGCCGCTCTCCCTTCGCCTCGGGCTGCGCTGTCCCTTCGGACTGGCAGGCCGCGCACAGCGCCGTCACTATCACCGCTTGCAAAATCTTCCGGCTCAACCGATTTCTCCCTTGCTAACAGGGCGACTCTGAAAGGCTTTGATGAACAAAGTCGGCCTTCTCTCGCTTGCCACCGCCCTGCCGCCCTACAGCGTCGAGCAATCCGTCGCCAAAGCCAAGGCTCGCGAGGTTTTCGGCGGCAGAAAAGAGCTGTTCGACCGGCTGGCGAGCGTGTTCGACAACGCCGGCATCGCCCGGCGCCACATTGTCGCTCCGACTATCTGGTATGAAGGCCATCACGGGTGGAAAGAACGCAACCGCGTCTATCTGGATGCATCTGACGCGTTGTTTCGGGATGCGGCGTTGAAGGCAATCGGCCAGGCAGGGCTGAAGCCCTCGGACATCGACGGTGTGGTGGCGGTATCGACCACGGGCGTTGCCACGCCCAGCCTCGAGGCACGCAACGGACCGGGGATCGGACTGCGCAACGACATTCAGCGCGTGCCCATCTTCGGCATGGGCTGCGCCGGCGGGGTGAATGGGCTGGCCACCGCCGCCCGCCTCGCTGCAGCCGAACCGGGAAGCCGCTGGCTCTATGTCACCATCGAGACCTGCTCGATCGCCATCCGGCTCGACAGCGACGATCCGGCGGCGATCGTCGCTACCGCCATTTTCGGCGACGGCGCCGCAGCAGCCGTGGTCCAGGCGGGGGAGACGGGCATCGCCAGCATCGCCGGCGCCGGCGAACGAATGTGGCCGGACACGCTGAACATCATGGGCTGGCGGGTGGAGGACCCCGGCCTCGCGGTGGTGTTCGACCGCGCCATCCCCCCGTTTGTCGAGACCGAGCTGGCCGGTGCGGTCGACGGCATGCTCGCCAAAATGGGCCGAAGCCGCGGCGACATCGACCGCTTTTGCTGTCATCCCGGCGGGGTCAAGGTGATCGACGCGATCGAAAGCGCGCTCGAACTGCGGGTCGGAACGCTCGACCTGGAACGTGAGGTGCTCAACGACTGCGGCAACATGAGCGCGCCGACCGTGCTGTTCGTGCTGGAGCGGCTGCTGCAACGCGGCCTGCCGGAACGGACGATGCTGATCGGCTTCGGCCCCGGCTTCACCTGTGCCGGCCTGCTGCTGGAGCGGGCATGATCTGGCCGGGGGTTGCGGTGCTGGCGTTCGTCACGCTGCAGCGGTTGGCCGAACTGGCGCTTTCACAGCGAAATACAAAGCGGTTGCTGGCGCGCGGTGCTTATGAAGTGGCGTCCGGGCATTATCCCTTCATGGTCCTGCTCCATGGCAGCTGGCTCGCGGTGCTATGGATCTTCGGCCCGGGACCGCCGATCGAGATCATTCCACTGATCCTGTTCGCCTTGCTTCAACTGGGACGGATTTGGGTCATCGCCACGTTGAGCGAGCGTTGGACGACCCGCATCATCATCCTGCCCGGCGCGCCGCTCGTGAAAACCGGCCCCTACCGGTGGTTCAACCACCCCAATTATCTGATTGTGATCGGCGAGTTCGCAGTCCTGCCACTGGTATTCGGGCTGCCAATGGTGGCAATCGTCTTCAGCGTGCTGAACGGCCTGCTGCTATGGGTTCGCATTCGGGATGAAAACAAGGCGCTGGGCCGCTAATTCTTCTTTCTTGCGACTCCCGAGCGCCGCGCCTATATGGCAGCCACTCTCCTCGACATCGTAAAGGCGTTGAGGCCGGGCCCGGAGGGGCCCGGCGCCGAGAAGGATTGAATTTTTGAGGTGCGTTTGACCGATACCCCCGCCATCGCTCGCCTGATCGAGCCCGCCGTCAAGGGGCTGGGCTTCGACCTCGTGCGCGTGGCGATGACCGGCGGCACGTCCGACCCGACGCTTCAGGTGATGGCCGAGCGGCCCGACACGCGCCAGCTGACGATCGACGATTGCTCCGAAATTTCGCGCAAGCTGTCGGACCTGCTCGATGCCGAGGAAGCTGCGGGCCGCGATCCGATAGAAGGCGGCTACCGGCTGGAAGTATCTTCGCCCGGCATCGATCGGCCGCTGACCCGCGCCAGGGACTATGCCGACTGGGCCGGTCACGAAGCGCGGCTGAAGCTCGCTGAGACGCTTCAGGGGGCCAAGCAAGTCTCGGGAATAATCGAGGGCATCGACGGCAACATTGTCAGCATCGCGACGCCCAAGGGAGTCCGTGAGGTCCCGTTCGAATCCATTGCATCGGCCAAGTTGCTCTTGACCGACAAACTCATCAACGCCACCGCGCCCCTCAGCACCGAGGGCGCCGATTTGATCAAGACGGAAGGTTGAACAACATGGCTACTGCCGCGCCTGCTGCCGCTACCGCCAACAAGGCCGAGCTGCTCGCCATCGCCGATGCGGTTGCGCGCGAGAAGCTGATCGACAAGGGCATTGTCATCGAGGCGATGGAGGACGCGATCCAGCGCGCGGCCCGTGCCCGCTACGGTGCCGAGAACGACATCCGCGCCAAGCTCGACCCCAACACCGGCGACCTTCGCCTGTGGCGCGTGCTCGAGGTGGTCGAGGAACCCGAGGATCATTTCAAGCAGGTCGACCTGAAGGGCGCGCAGAAGCTCAAGAAGGAAGCGGCGGTCGGCGATTTCATTGTCGATCCGCTGCCGCCGATCGAATTCGGCCGGATCGCCGCCCAGGCGGCCAAGCAGGTCATCTTCCAGAAGGTTCGCGATGCCGAACGCGAGCGCCAGTATGAGGAGTTCAAGGATCGCGCCGGCGAGGTCATCACCGGCGTCGTCAAGCGGGTCGAATTCGGCCATGTCGTCGTCGACCTCGGCCGCGCCGAGGGAGTCATTCGCCGCGACCAGCAGATCCCCCGCGAAATGGTCCGCGTCGGCGACCGCATCCGCTCGCTGATCCTGCGCGTCGCCCGCGAGACCCGCGGCCCGCAGATTTTCCTCAGCCGCGCCCATCCCGACTTTATGAAGAAGCTATTCGCGCAGGAAGTGCCCGAGATTTACGACGGCATCATCGAGATCAAGGCCGCCGCCCGCGACCCCGGCAGCCGCGCCAAGATCGGCGTCATCAGCTACGACAGCTCGATCGACCCCGTCGGCGCCTGCGTCGGCATGAAGGGCAGCCGCGTCCAGGCCGTCGTGCAGGAACTGCAGGGGGAGAAGATCGACATCATCCCGTGGAGCGAGGACACTGCGACCTTCGTCGTCAACGCGCTCCAGCCGGCGACCGTCAGCCGCGTCGTGATCGACGAGGAAGAGAGCCGGATCGAGGTGGTGGTGCCCGACGACCAGCTTTCGCTGGCGATCGGCCGCCGCGGCCAGAACGTCCGCCTTGCCTCGCAGCTGACCAATTCGCAGATCGACATTTTGACCGAGGCCGACGCCAGCGAGAAGCGCCAGCGCGAGTTCATCGAACGCTCCGAGATGTTCCAGACCGAGCTGGATGTCGACGAGACGCTTGCCCAGCTGCTGGTCGCCGAAGGCTTCACCAGCCTGGAGGAAGTCGCTTACGTTGAAATCGATGAGATCGCCTCGATCGAAGGCCTCGACGATGAGATTGCTTCAGAGCTGCAGAGCCGTGCAACCGAAGCTCTCGAGCGCCGCGAAGCTGCGGCCCGCGAGGAGCGTCGCAAGCTGGGAGTCGAGGATGCGCTGGCCGAACTGCCCTACCTCACCGAGCAGATGCTGGTGACCCTGGGCAAGGCGAACATCCGCACGCTCGACGATCTGGCCGATCTCGCCACCGACGAGCTGATCCAGAAGAAGCGGGTCGAACCGCGCCGCCGGGCTGAGACGACGAACAAGCGGACCGAGGAAAAGGCCGGCATTCTCGCCGATTATGGCCTGACCGAGGAGCAGGGCAACGAAATCATCATGGCCGCCCGCGCCCACTGGTTCGAGGACGAGCCGGCCAAGCCCGAGGAGGCCGCCGATGCGGGATCCTCGCAATGACCCGCTAGAGGCGCACGTTTCGGAGCGCAGCTGCATCCTCTCACGGCGGACGGCGCCGCGAGAGGAGTTGATCCGGCTCGCCCTCGGCCCCGACGGCAAGGTCGCGCCCGACGTTCGGGCCCGCGCGCCCGGTCGCGGCGCCTGGATCGGCGTCGGCCGCAAAGAACTCGATGAAGCCAATGCTAAGGGCAAGCTCAAGAGTGCGCTGTCGCGGGCATTCAAGAGCGGATCGCTCGAGGTCCCATCCGACCTTGGCGAGCGCACTGAGCAGGCACTGCGACAGCAGGCGCTGGACCGGCTCGGCATGGAAGCTCGCGCTGGCAACCTGATCAATGGCGCCGACCGTGTCGAGCAGGCTGCCAGGGCGGGCAAAGTCAATCTGCTGATCCACGCAGCCGACTCCGGCGAGGACGGCCGGCGGCGGCTCGACCAGGCCTGGCGGGTCGGCGGAGGGGACTCTCGAGGGTTGGTTTTTCCAGAGGGACGCACCATCTTATCCATGGCGCTGGGCCGCGAAAACGTGGTACATGTCGCCCTGACCGATGCCGCCGCCGCAAGGCGCGTGCTTCACGCCATCGACCGGTGGCAAGCTTTCATTGATCCCGATGCTGGGCTAGACGGCGGCCACGCCGCTGGCCCGGGCTCGGCTGACGAATTTGTAGACGAAGGAAATACATGACTGACCAGAGCGACAAGCCCAAGCTTGGAACCCGGCCTCCGCTGGGCCTGAAGCGCACGGTCGAGACCGGCAAGGTGAAGCAGAGCTTCAGCCACGGCCGCTCGAACACCGTCGTTGTCGAGGTCAAGAAGCGGCGCATCCTGGGCAAGCCGGGCGAAACCCCCGCTCCCGAGCCCAAGGTGGAGGCCGCCGCGCCGGCTCCGGCCGCCAGGCCGGCCGCGCCTGCGCCAAAGCCTGCCGCTCCGAAGCGGCCGGTCGACGACTTCACCGCCCGCAAGGAGATGCAGGAGCGTCTGCTCCGCGAGGCCGAGGAATCGCGTATGACCGCGCTCGAGGAAGCGCGCCGCCGCGAGGACCGTTCGAAGCAGGAGCAGACCGAAGAGGAAAAGCGCCGGGCCGAGGACAACCGCAAGGCCGAGGAAGAAGCCGCCCGCAAGTCCGCCGAGGACGCAGCCGAGGCCGAGCGCCGCGCTGCGGAAGAAGCGTCTTCCCCCGCTACCGCGCCGGTCGTGGTCGAGGAAGAAGAAGAGGCGCGCGGATTCCGCCGCCCGGCATCCGCCCCGGCCCATGCTCCCAAGCCCGCTCGCCCTGCCCACCCAGGCGCACACCGGCCCGGCCGCGACGACCGCCGCCACGCCGGCAAGCTGACCGTCAGCCGGGCGCTCACCGGCGAGGACGATAGCCGCACCCGCAGCCTGGCCGCCCTGCGCCGCGCGCGCGAAAAGGAAAAGCGCGCCCACCAGCAGGCAGGCCCGGCGGTCAAGCAGGTCCGCGACGTGGTTGTCCCGGAATCCATTACCGTGCAGGAGCTCGCCAACCGCATGGCCGAGCGCGGCGCCGACCTGGTCAAGTCGCTGTTCAAGATGGGCATGGCGGTGACGCTGACCCAGACCATCGACCAGGATACCGCCGAGCTGCTGGTCACCGAGTTCGGCCACAACATCAAGCGCGTCAGCGAGGCCGACATCGACATCGACACGGCCGCCGACGTCGATGCCGACGAGACGCTCCAGGCGCGCCCGCCGGTGGTGACGATCATGGGCCATGTTGACCATGGCAAGACCTCGCTGCTCGACGCGATCCGCGGCGGCAATGTCGTCTCGGGCGAGGCAGGCGGCATCACCCAGCACATCGGCGCCTATCAGGTCGCGATGAAGGACAAGTCGAAGATCACCTTCCTCGACACGCCGGGCCACGAGGCCTTCACCGAGATGCGCGCCCGCGGCGCCAACGTCACCGACATCGTCGTGCTGGTCGTCGCGGCCGACGACGGCCTGAAGCCGCAGACGATCGAGGCGATCAACCACACCAAGGCCGCTGGCGTGCCGATGATTGTCGCGATCAACAAGATCGACAAGCCCGACGCCAATCCGCAGAAGGTCCGCGAGGAGCTGCTGCAGCACGAGATCATCGTCGAGGCGATGGGCGGCGACGTCCAGGACGTCGAAGTGTCGGCGCTCAAGAAGACCAACCTCGACGGGCTGCTAGAGGCCATCGCTCTCCAGGCCGAAATCCTCGAATTGAAGGCCAATCCCGACCGGCCCGCCGAGGGCGCGGTGGTCGAGGCCAAGCTCGACAAGGGCCGTGGCCCGCTGGCGACCGTGCTCGTCCAGCGCGGCACGCTCAAGGTCGGCGACGTGATCGTGGTCGGCGCTGCGTCGGGCAAGGTCCGGGCAATGATCGACGATCATGGCCGGCAGGTGAAGGAGGCCCCGCCCTCCTTCCCGGTCGAGGTGCTTGGCCTCGGCGCGGTACCGTCGGCCGGCGACCAGCTGACCGTGGTCGAAAATGAGGCCCGCGCCCGCGAGGTCGCCGCCTATCGTCAGTCGGTGCTCGATAAGCGCCGCACCACCTCGGCGCCGGTAACCCTCGAGAATATGTTCGCCAACCGCGCCTCGACGACGATCGAGTTCCCGATGGTGATTAAGGCCGACGTCCAAGGCTCGGTCGAAGCGATCGTCAGCGCGGTCAACAAAATCTCGACCGACGAGATCCGGGTGCGCGTGCTGCACTCGGGCGTCGGCGCCATCACCGAGAGCGACGTGACCCTCGCCGCCTCGACCGGCGCGCCGATCATCGGCTTCAACGTCCGGCCCCACGCCCAGGCGCGCGAGACGGCGGAGCGCAACAAGGTCGAGCTGCGCTACTACGACGTCATCTACCACCTCACCGACTGGGTGAAGGGCGCGATGGCCGGCGAGCTCGGCCCCGAGATCATCGAGACCGTCGTCGGCCGCGCCGAAGTCAAGGAAGTTTTCCCGGCGGGCAAGAAGGACAAGGCGGCTGGCCTGCTCGTCCTCGAAGGCGTCATTCGCAAGGGCCTTCACGCGCGCCTCACCCGCGACGATGTCATCGTTTCGAAGACGACCATTTCCTCGCTCCGTCGCTTCAAGGACGATGTGAAGGAGGTCAACGCCGGCATGGAGTGCGGCGTGCTGCTCGCCGACACCAACGACATCAAGCCGGGCGACCATCTCGAAGTGTTCGAGACCGAGGAGCGCGCGCGGACGCTGTGAGGATTGGGAAGAAGTACGAGGAGCGACGAAAGCGCGAGAAGAGCGAGGATACTGCCAGAGGCTGCCTTCCTGACGGAGCAGCTGGCTGTCTGTCGGGGATTCCAGTGATTGCCGTTGTCGTGCTTCTTCCATTTTTGGCGAGATAATTGATGGACGCGCCACGCACCCCTTCGATCTTCGACCGTTTCGAGGCGCCACCGTCGGCCATGCTGCTCGGCTGGACGCTTCGGGCGATCGACCCCGACGCGGGGACAATCGAGATCGGCTTCACCGCCGATGAGCGCTTCACCAATCCGGGCGGGACGGTGCAGGGCGGATTCCTGGCGGCGATGCTCGACGACACGCAAGGCCCTGCACTGTTCGGCCACACCCATGGCGCGGCCTATGCGCCGACGATCGACTTCAACATCAGCTTCCTCAAGGAAGCGCGCCCCGGCAATTTTATCGCCAAGGGCCGCGTTGTGCGGATGGGCAAGACCATCGCATTCACCGAGGCAGAGCTGTTCGACGAAGCCGGCGACCTCGTTGCCCGCGCCACCTTCACCAACCGCGTGATGCGCGGCGACAAGGCGAGTGGGCATCGATAATGCGCAAGGTCGAAACCCCTGAAGGCCGCTCGGTCCGCTTGCTCCGCGTCGGCGAGCAGGTGCGCCACGTGCTGAGCGAGATCCTCCAGCGCGGCGACGTGCATGACGACACGCTGCAAAGCCATTTGGTCAGCATCACAGAAGTACGCATGTCACCCGACCTCCGCCACGCCACCGTGTTCGTGAAGCCGCTGCTCGGTCAGGACGAGGAGGCGGTGCTCAAGGCGCTGCGCACCCACACCGCCTACCTCCAGCGCGAGGTCGCCGGGCGGGTGAACACCAAATATGCCGCCAAGCTCAAATTCCTCGCCGACGAAAGCTTCGACGAGGGCGGCAAGATCGACTCCATCCTGCGTTCGCCCAAAGTGGCCCAGGACATCGAGAAGGAATGAGTGCGCTCGACGCGCCCATGAAGGGCAATGGCTGCCGCGCTGAGCCCTTTTGCGACCATTACCGCGATCCGCTCAAGGCCGCCTGCGCTGAGGACAGCGACATCTGGCAGATCTACGCCAATAATTTCGGCCCCGACGGCTTCGACGACAGCATCGCCCTTTACCGCAGCACCAGCCGCAACCGAACCTTTGTGCTGTTCGAGGGCGAGGAGCTGGCCGGCATGTCGAGCTTCCTCGGCATCGACCAGCATCGCGGCGTGCTGGAGATCGGCGGCACCTATTATCGGCCGAAGTTCCGCGGCACCGGCTTCAACCGGCGGGTCAAGGACATGATGCTGCGCCGCGCCTTCGATTGCGGCTTCCGCCGGGTCGAGTTCCGCGTCGACGAGCGCAACCAGCGCAGCCAGGCGGCGATGGCCAAGCTTGGCGCGGTGCGCGAGGGCGTGATGCGCGCCGACCGCATCACCTGGACTGGCCATGTTCGCGATACCGTGCTCTTCTCCATCCTCAGGGATGAGTGGGGAACGGATTAGCGTGACGGACAGCTTGCTGTGGAACATTGCCACATGGTTCGTCCCGCTGGTCATTGCGATCGTCTTCCACGAAGTCTCGCATGGCCTGGTCGCCAATGCCTTGGGCGATCCTACCGCGAGGCAGCGCGGGCGGCTCAGCTTCAATCCGGTCAAGCATGTCGACCCGTTCGGGACCGTACTGCTGCCGATGATCCTTGCGGTCAGCGGCGCCCCGGTCTTCGGCTGGGCCAAGCCGGTCCCCGTCGTCTCCCAGCGGCTGCGCAACCCACGATATCACATGGTCCTGGTGGCTCTAGCCGGCCCGGGCATGAACCTGCTGCTCGCCGTCGTCGCAGCGATGCTCTTCGCCGGTCTGATGGCGATGAAGCCGCAGGGCCTTATCGGGGTGTTCATCATCCAGAATCTGTTGAATTTCATGGTGATCAACGTCTTCCTCGCCATATTCAACCTGATCCCGATGCCGCCGTTCGACGGCGGTCATGTGGTCGAAGGCCTGTTGCCCCGCCGTCTCGCCGTCCACTACTCCAAGCTGCGGCGCTACGGCTTCCCCTTGCTGATCATCCTCTTGCTCGTGGTACCGATGCTGTTTCCCGACGCGCACATCGTCGAGCGTACCATTGGACCGCCGGTGAGCTGGATCATCCGCCAGCTTCTCGGCAATAGCTTGGGGTGAGCACCGGGGTGGATTCCGCGCGTGGGCCGAATAGAGTGGCCCGATGATCATCCGATTTGCCGCACTCGCCTTGCTGCTGGCCATCAGCCCGGTTCCCGCCGAGGCCGCGGGCCTGACCGTCAGGACCGGCGAAAGCTGGATGTTCGCGATCAGCCGCGGTCAGCCGGTCCGCGCCCGCAGGGTCGAGCCCACGGTCAAGCCGCCGCCCGGCCAGGTGCTGGTCACGCTACGTGCGATGATCGGCACCAGCCTGGCGATCACCAGCAACAACCGCCAATCCTACACCTACAAGGCGGAGCTGATCGGCACGAAAAAGCCGGTCCCGGTGCGCAGCTGCACCCTGCCCGCCAACGGCCGCATGTCGTTCGAACATTGGCCGCAGAGGGCCGACGCCGTTCGGATCAGCGACTTCCGGGTTGCGCGCCAGGACGGTAGCTGTCCCTGATGGCCAAGCTCTATTTCTACTACGCCGCCATGAACGCAGGGAAATCGACCACCCTGCTGCAGGCCGATTTCAACTATCGCGAGCGCGGCATGGAGACGATGCTGTGGACCGCCTCGTTCGACGACCGCTCCGGAGCCGGCACCATCGGCTCGCGCATCGCGCTCAATGCCCCGGCCAGCACCTACAACCAGGACGTCGACCTGTTAGTTGCGGTCGGCGAGGAGCTCAAGAAGCGTGCGCTGCATTGCCTCCTGATCGACGAGGCCCAATTTCTGACCCGCGACCATGTGCTGCAATTATGCCGGATCGCCGACGAGCTATCGATCCCCGTGCTGTGCTACGGTCTCAGGACCGATTTCCAGGGCAATCTGTTCCCGGGTTCGGCGGCGCTGCTGGCGCTGGCCGACGCGCTGATCGAGCTCAAGGCGGTATGCGAATGCGGCCGCAAGGCGACTATGAACCTGCGCGTCGATGCCGAAGGCCATGCGGTGGCGTCGGGCGCGCAGACCGAGATCGGCGGCAACGACCGCTATGTCGCGCTGTGCCGGCGGCATTTCTTCGAGCGGCTGCGCGAAGGGGAAGCGCGGCAGCTAAGCCTAGCCATTCCGCGCTGATGGCTTTTCCGTTGGCGAGCCGCATCGGCAAGGCTAGTCCGCCTCGATGGGGTTAGCACGAGTGATCGAAGCCTTGCCGAAGGATTTTTTCCTGACCCTGGTGGACGTCGGATCGGCCGGGGGGCTGCATCCCCGCTGGAGACCGTTACGCCCCATACTCTCGGGAATCCTTTTTGACCCGCGCGAGGCCGCGGCGAGCGGCAGTCTCGGACCGGGCAAGACCCGGGTTTATCCGGTTGCCCTCAGCGACCAGTCGGGTGAAGCCGATCTTCACATCACCGCATTGCCCAACATGTCTTCCTTCCTGCAACCGGACCAGGCGGTGTTCGGCCGCTATTGGAAGAAGGGTGCGCATGCCGATGTCGTCAGTAGGGAAAGGGTTCAGGTCGAACGTCTCGACACGCTCGCCAATGCTGACGGTTTTCAACCCCATGTCCTCAAGGTCGACACCCAGGGCAGCGAGCTAATGGTGCTCAAGGGCGCCCAAGATTCGCTCAGGTCGGTCATGTTGGCCGAAGTCGAGGTGTCGTTTTTCCAGCGATATGTGGGCCAGCCGGTCTTTGCCGACATCGAAGAGTGGATGAAGCAACAGGGCTTCGAATTGATCGAGCTTTATCGGCTCAAGCGGTACCGCGCGGCCAACAGCCTTGGCATCCGCGGATCACCCGTCGGTGATGGTCAGCGCTCCGGTCGGGTCGCCTATGCCGATGCAATCTTCATGCGGAACGAGGCCGCGGTCCTGGCTTCGTCCGCAGACGATGGAGGAACCGGCCTGCTCCGCGCAATGATTACGCTGCTCGCCTATGGCAAGGCGGATCATGCCGCTGCCTTGCTGGATCGCGGCGGGGAGCTGCTACCGGTTGAGCGCAACAAAGCCATTGGCGCTGCGCTCAGGGCGCTCAATGGTTGGCGCCTGATCCCCCGCATTGCCGCACTTGCAAAGCGGTCCCGGTACTGACCCCGATGAGCGCCGTATTGGGACCCTTGGAATATGGCGGCCCAGACTTACCCGCGCGCCGGCTTCGCGACCTGCTGCAGGCTCAGGTCGACGCATCTCCGCCTGGCAGCCGGATTGATTGGGCAACCTACTATTTCCGCGACCGTGCGCTGGCCGAGGCGCTGATCCGGGCCAGCGACCGTGGGGTCCACATCAATCTGGTCTTGGAGCCTGATCCGCGCCGTGCCGGTGCCAATGATGCCGTTATTGCCATGCTCCGGCGTCACGGCTTGAACGGAGGTTTCCACATCTATCGATCGTGGCGATCGGAAAAGGGTCATTTGCACGCGAAGATCTATGGCTTCTCGCATCCCGACATCTGCTGGATAGGCTCCTTCAACCCATCCGGCGATGAGCCGGAGGATGCGGAGGTGGTTGGCGAAATCGGCGATCAGGACCGGGGCCATAACCTGCTGCTCCCAGTGCGGAGTGCGAAGCTAACCGCCGCGTTGCGCGGGCATGTCGGCCGGCTTGCGGGTTGGAGCCCTGTACCTCCGGTTCTTCGGCCGGCATTCAATCGCATCGTCAAGGATGGTGGAACGAGATTATACTTTTACCCGAGGCTTCGACCCTACCTTGTTGAGCGCTCGATCGCGCGGCTCCAGGCGGGCGATCGAGTCCAGGCGGCCATTTCGCATTTGAAGGCCGGTGAACTCACCGGGCAACTAGCAGGCGCGGTAAGTCGGGGTGTGACTGTGAATCTGCTTGTTCACGATACCGTCCGGCGGGTTCCATCGGAGCTGGTCGAACAGTTGACATCGGACGGCGTTCGCGTCGTTCGCGTGGTGCACAAGGACGGCCTGCCGATGCACGCCAAATTCATCTTGATCGAACAGCGCGACAACCGTGCGGCCTGGCTTGGCAGCTATAACTTCAACAAGAAATCGCGGCGCCATAACGCAGAGGTCCTGCTGAGGACGGACGATCCCTCTACCTTCGCGTCGCTCCAGGACCGCTTCGAGGTCATATCCTCGATGGGAACGCCGTAAACCGGCGTCGCCGAACAGCGTTACTCCTCCTCGTCGTCGTCCTCGAGATTGAACGAGGATTCGCGCGACGGCAGCCAGCGCCAGAAGACAAGTACGTTGGCAGCAGCCGCTCCGACCTGGAAGAGACCCGCTGCCAGGATCATTGCGGCCGGCTCGCCGCTCCTCAGGGCAATCGCGACTGCAGCGCCAAGCGTGGCGGCGCTGAACAGGATGAAACCGCCGAGGTGGTGAGGCACATAGGGTTCGATCTTCTTATGCCAATTCAGGCCACGCCCGGTACGTGCTGCGGCGTTGCCGAATGGCCCGAGGACCGTCAGCGCCGACTTGCTCAGGCGATAGGCCAACATGCGTCGGCCATAGATTGCCGAATTGGCGGCAACCTCGGCGAAACGAAGCGGTTCCTCCATATGGAGGCGGGGCGGCACCGGAGTGCGCGGCCACCATCGCAATGCCATGTAGGCAATCCACTCACGCGCTCCGAAGACCAGGCCCATGAGGGTTGCGGCCCAGCCGGCTGCCCAACCTACCGATGCCATGAATAGCCCTCCCAGTCCCAGAGCCAGCCGGAAATAGGGCGAGGCTGTTCGCACGTCAGCCAACCGCACATAACGCGCAGGCATGCCGAGCGCTATCAAAGGCAGATAGGCCGCAATCTGGTTTTGCCCGATCGCCTTCATACCCTCCACCAGCATTGCCACCAGCAGCAAGGCGACAACCAGGGCCGCGGCCTGGACGTTGAAGGCCAACCGGCGCGCCTGTCGGCGAACGTCACGAGTAGCTTTCGCCCGCCGCTTGAGCGCCGTTGGCGTTGCACATTTGGTGAACAGCTGGGTCGCACGGACCATCACGACCGCGGCAAGCAGCCGGGCTGTATCAGCATGCCCGATGGCAAGGACAATGACGCCCCACATCGCCGCGGTTGCGGCCAGCGGCAGATACTCGCGCCAGGCGAGCTGCTTGATCTGCTTTTTCCTTTTCACCCGAGCCAAGCGCTAATTGGCTCCCGCCGGGAATGGCCCACAGCTTGCAGAAAGCGAACGCCTTGGATCAGTACCGAGATCACGCTCCAGCCGGCGCAAACCACAAAGGCTTCCGCCGGCCGCCCGATCACGAGTCCTGCGGTCATGATCAGCAAGATCGTATTGCGGCGAGAAATGACCATTCGAAAGCGGGAATCGAATTTTTGCCACATGAAAGGATTGAAGCCGAACCTGGCCTTGAAGCCCTTCTCCAGGAAACGGCCGACAAGGTAGGTCCCGAGTATCGTCCAGCATGCTGGCCACACCGAGCTGTTGGCAGGCTCAGCCAGAGAGATTCCGTACGCAAGGCAAAGCCACCACAATGGCGGGTGGATCAGGTCATTGCCATGATCCAGTCGATTGCCGAACTCGCTTGAAGTCAGCGTTACCCGGGCCAGCTTGCCGTCAACTGTATCGAGCAGGGTCATCAGCCAGGCCGCGACCATGCCGAATATGAGATTGCCGACATAAAATTGCCAGCCGGCGACAAATGTCAGGATCAAGCCAAATATCGTCACGACGTTCGGACTGAGGCCGAGCGTGGCCGCAGCACGGGTCAACCAGAGCGCCGGTTCCGGCCACGCATATTTGGTGACGATGTCGGTCACCCCTTTATAGACGCTTGCAAACAGCTCGCGCTCGACGACCGGCCTGGGCTGCTCGCCCAGCGCTAGCGCGAGTGGCGTGAGCTTCCGGCGGAGCTTTCGCACGTAGACTTGGCCGATCGCATCCACGTTGGTCACCACCAGGCCCTTTTCGCCCTCTATGGTATCGCGGGCAGCCTCTATCTCCGTCGAGCTCACAGCAGCCGCCAAGGGCCGGCCGCCGCTCGAAGCAACCACCGTACCAGGATGAGCCACCAGCCACGCGACCGTATCGTCTGACAGCACGGCTGACGCATGGGCCACGAGATGCAGTTCGTGCAGGTTCGACGTCTGCCGGGACAGCCGGTCCGACGGCTTCATTCCGAACAGTCGCTGGTCGCAATCACCGACGATCGTAAGCAAAGCGTTCGGAGCCCTTGTTGGTGGAGGCGGCGGACTTATGGTCAAAGCGGCGGCGCTTGTCTATCGCGCGCGCCATGGCGCTCCATGGCTGGATCATCCTCGACAAGCCAGTTGGGCTGGGCTCGACCCAGGCCGTCGGCGCTGTCAAGCGCGGGCTGCGCGAGGCGGGGGAGCCCAAGACCAAGGTCGGTCATGGCGGGACGCTCGATCCCCTGGCCTCGGGAGTATTGCCGATCGCACTGGGTGAAGCGACCAAATTGGCAGGCCGCATGCTGGATGCGACCAAGGCTTATGACTTCACCATCCGCTTCGGCGAGCAGACCGATACGCTTGATCTCGAAGGGACGGTAATCGCCACCAGCGACTTCCGTCCACCCCCCGCCAACATCGAGGCGATCCTGCCTCATTTTACCGGGCCGATCGGACAGGTTCCGCCAGCTTTCTCTGCGCTCAAGGTCGGTGGAGAGCGCGCCTATGACCTGGCCCGGGCCGGCAAGGAAGTTGAGCTCAAGGAGCGGGAGGTCAAGATCCACGCGCTGTCGCTGATCAATGCTGGCGAGGGGGAAGCAACCCTCTCCGCCACCGTCTCCAAAGGCACCTATATCCGCAGCCTGGCGCGCGACATCGCGCTGGCGCTCGGCACGGTCGGCCATGTGACGATGCTGCGGCGGACCAAGGCCGGTCCCTTCGGCCTGGAACAGGCGATTTCACTGGACTTTCTGCGCGATGCCGCTAAGGCGCGCCAACTGACGAGGACGGTACTCCCGCTTCAGGCGGGGCTGGACGACATCCCGGCCCTCCCCGTCACCCCCGAACAAGCCAAGCTGCTCCGCCACGGACAGCAGCTTTTCGGGATCCCCGCGGAGCCGGGACTTTACCTGGCGACAAGCGTCGAAACGCCGGTCGCTCTGGTCGAAGTCTCGGATGACGGCTGCAAGGTCGTGCGGGGTTTTAACCTCGAGAATAAGGAGTGATTGATGTCGATTACCGCTGAGAAGAAGCAGGAACTGATCAAGGAACATGGCCGGGGCGATGGCGACACGGGTTCGCCCGAAGTGCAGGTCGCGATCCTGACCAGCCGGATCAACACGCTGACCGAGCATTTCAAGACCCACGCGAAGGACAACCATTCGCGCCGCGGCCTGCTGATGCTGGTCAACAAGCGCCGCTCGCTGCTCGATTATCTGAAGCGCGAGGATACCGCCCGCTACAGTGACCTGATCACGAAACTGGGCCTCCGCAAATAAGTTTACTGAAGGGCGCCCTCGCGGCGCCCTTCGCACATCGGGGCCTGCCGCAATTCGGCGGTCGGCCTTTGGGGCAAACTAGGCCCCGCACCGCTCGCAGACCGGCAATGTCTGCCACGCTGTCCCCGGGGCATTTGGCCGCGGGGTGAAGGAAACAAGATAATGTTTGATATCAAAACCGTAGAAATCGAGCTGGGCGGAAAGACCCTCAAGCTCGAAACCGGCCGCGTCGCCCGTCAGGCCGACGGCGCCGTCCTCGCCACCCTGGGCGAGACCGTGGTCCTCTGCGCGGTGACCGCCGCCAAGTCGGTCAAGCCGGGCCAGGACTTCTTCCCACTGACCGTGCACTATCAGGAGAAATTCTCCGCCGCCGGACGCATTCCGGGCGGTTTCTTCAAGCGCGAACGCGGCGCGACCGAAAAGGAAACGCTGACCTCGCGTCTCATCGATCGCCCGATCCGCCCCCTGTTCCCTGAGGGGTTCTACAACGAGATCCTGTGCATCGCGCAGGTGCTCAGCTACGACGGCGAGAATGAGCCGGACGTGCTGGCGATGGTCGCCGCCAGCGCGGCGCTGACCATCAGCGGCGTTCCGTTTATGGGCCCGATCGGCGCGGCCCGCGTCGGCTACCAGGACGGGGAATATATCCTCAACCCGACCCAGACCCAGATCGCCGAAGGCCAGCTCGACCTGGTCATGGCCGGCACCCCCAACGCGGTGATGATGGTCGAGTCCGAGGCCAAGGAGCTCTCGGAAGAGGTGATGCTCGGCGCGGTCATGTTCGGTCATGAGGCGAGCAAGAAGATCTGCAACGGCATCATCGCCCTGGCCGAGAAGGCCGCCAAGGACCCGTGGGAGCTCGACCTGCTCGAGGATTCGGCGGAGACCAAGAAGAAGCTGTTCGGCATCATCGGCAAGGACCTCGAGGCAGCCTACAAGCTGACCAACAAGCAGGAGCGGCAGACGGCGATCAACGAGGCGCGGACCAAGGCGCGCGAAGCCTTCGCCGACCTCGAAGCGAGCGACCCCGCCGCCTATCTCGCCACGCTGAAGCTGGTGAAGAAGCTCGAGGCCGACGTCGTCCGCGGCGCGATCCTCAAGGAAGGCCGCCGCATCGACGGCCGCGACACCCGCACCATCCGCCCGATCGAGGCGCTGGTCGGCTTCCTGCCGCGCACCCACGGGTCGGCGCTGTTCACCCGCGGCGAGACCCAGGCGATCGTGTCGACCACGCTCGGCACCAAGGAATCCGAGCAGATGATCGACGGCCTCGAGGGCCTCAGCTACTCGCGCTTCATGCTGCACTACAACTTCCCGCCTTATTCGGTCGGTGAAGTCGGCCGCTTCGGCGCCCCGTCGCGGCGCGAGACCGGCCACGGCAAGCTCGCCTGGCGCGCGCTGCACCCGGTGCTGCCGAGCGTCGAGGAGTTCCCCTATAC
>JALYNQ010000009.1 GCA_030773115.1 Pseudomonadota bacterium | reverse complement strand
GCGGAATGCCCGGCCGGCCCTCGCCGATGTCGCGCCGGACCAGCCGCGGATCGAAATAAAACGGCCCTTCGGTCTGCCGCGGCGTCACCGGACAATTGTCGCCGGCGATCAGTCGGCCCGGCGCCCGCGCCGCGGCGCGCTCGGCTTCCCTGGCGCAGGCGGCGATCGGCAAAGCGGCGACGCCCAGCGCGCCAACGCCGACCAGCAGGTCGCGTCGGTGGATATGGGGCTTCGGCCCTTCGGCAATCTTCGTTGCTCCTTCGCCCATGCCGTCCTGGCTGCCGGGACCTTGTCGCACAACTTTGTCCGGACGGGGAGAAACTGTCGCCGTTTGTCGCCACAGCCAGGCCGGCGCGTTTGATTCCGCGGCGCTTGCCTCTACATCGCGCCGATGCACTTTCTCGACCAGGCCAAGATCTTCATCCGCTCGGGCGCCGGCGGCCCCGGCGCGGTGAGCTTCCGGCGCGAGAAGTTCATCGAATATGGCGGGCCCGACGGCGGCGACGGCGGCAAGGGGGGCGACATCGTGTTCGAGGCGGTGCCCGGGCTCAATACGCTGATCGACTTCCGCTACACCCAGCATTTCCGCGCCCCGCGTGGCAAGGGCGGCGCCGGATCCAACATGACCGGCGCGGGTGGCAAGGACCTGGTCATCAAGGTGCCGGTCGGAACGCAGATCCTGGCCGATGACGAGGACCGCACGTTGCTCGCCGACTTCACCGAGGCGGGTCAGCGCATCCATTTCCTCAAAGGCGGCGACGGCGGCCGAGGCAATGCCAGCTACAAGACTTCGACCAACCGCGCTCCGCGCCAGCATGGCACCGGCTGGCCAAGCGAGGAGATGTGGGTCTGGCTGCGATTGAAGCTGCTGGCCGACGTCGGGCTGGTCGGCCTGCCCAACGCCGGCAAGTCGACCTTCATCAATGCCGTGACCAACGCCCAGGCCAAGGTCGGCGCCTATGCCTTCACCACGCTCCGGCCGCAGCTGGGCGTGGTCAGGCATCGCGGCCGAGAGTTCGTGATTGCCGACATCCCCGGGCTGATCGAGGGCGCCGCTGAAGGCGCCGGGGTCGGCGACCGCTTCCTCGGCCATGTCGAACGCTGCCAGCTGCTGTTGCATCTGGTCGACGCCAATGACGAGGATGTCGCCACCAGCTACCGGATCGTCCGCGACGAGCTCGATGCTTATGGCGCCGGGCTGGCCGACAAGCCGGTGGTGCTGGCGCTGAACAAGATCGACACGCTCGACGAAGAGCTGATCGCTGCCCTTTCGGCAGAACTGGCGGAAGCCAGCGGAAAGAAGATATTTCCGGTCAGTGCCGCCGGCGAAATTGGGATCGAGCCGGTGCTCGACGCGCTGCTCGATCGGATTAGCGCCGTCCATGTCGAGGACGAGGGCCCGGGTGAGGCGATCGAATGGTCGCCAATCTGAAGCTGGCGATCACCGGCGGCACCGGTTTTGTCGGCGGCAGGCTGATCGAGCTGGCGGTGGCCGCGGGCCATCACGTCCGCGCCCTCACCCGCCGGCCGCAAGGCCCACGCGACGGCATCGCCTGGATCGAGGGCGCGCTCGACAAGCCCGATAGTCTGGACCGGCTGCTCGACGGTACCGAAGCGGTGATCCATGTCGCGGGCGTGATCAATGCCCGGGATCCGGCCGGGTTCGAGGCCGGCAATGTCATGGGAACCAGCGCAGTGCTGGTCGCCGCGGAGAAGGCCAAGGTCCGGCGCTTTGTCCATGTGTCCTCGCTGGCGGCACGCGAGCCCAGACTGTCGGCCTATGGCGCGAGCAAGGCGGGGTCGGAGGCGCTGATCAGCGCTTCGTCCCTGCCTCATGCCATCGTCCGCCCGCCGGCGGTTTACGGGCCGGGCGACCGGGAGATGCTCGAGCTGTTCCGCATGGCCAGGCGCGGAATTGTGCTGCTTCCGCCAGGCGGCCGGCTGTCGCTGATCCATGCCGACGACCTCGGCCGCCTGCTGCTGGCCCTGGCCGACCCGGACGCACCCGGGGGACTGCTGGTCGAGCCCGACGACGGCCGCCATCGCGGCTGGAGCCATGAGGAGTTCGGGCAGGCCTTGGGGCGGGCATTGGGCCGCCGGGTAACGACCTTCTCCACCCCTCGCCCGATCCTCAACTTCTGCGCGCAAATCGACCGGCTGGTCCGACGCGACCGGGCCAAGCTGACGCAGGATCGGGTTGCCTATTTCTGCCATCCCGACTGGATGGTCGACCCCGGCCGCGGCGCGCCGGAAAATCTGTGGCGGCCCGAGATTGATACGGAAACCGGTCTGGCGGCAACGGCCAAATGGTATCGCGAGCAGGGCTGGCTTTAGAACCTCACCACGCCGGTCAGATCGAGCACCACCGCAATCGCCGTGATCAGCATGCCAACCAGGAACATGGTGAAGCTCCAGTAGAGCCAGCTGAACTTGTCGTCGCGCAGCACCTTGCCATGGTCGTAGAGATCGGCGGTCAGCCGGCGATAGGTCTCCTCCTCCGAGGAGAGAACCTTGATCATCTCGTCGATATATTCGTCGCGCTTCGCGTTGGTATAGCTGCCGAAGAAGAGGATGTTGATCTTGTCGGCCGGAATCGGCTCCTTGCTGACCGGCAGCCGGTTGGGCCGGACGGTGAGCACGCCGAACACGGTCGCGACGAATGAGAACAGGGTCAGCACCAGGATCGGCAGGCTCGCGCGCCCCTCTGCGATGTCGCCGATCGAGATGGAGAAGACGACGAAGCTGGCGCCCATCAGGATAGACGCCTTGGTATCGGCCATGCCCGACAAGGTGATGTTGGTCGCGTTGGCCGCGACCAGCAGGTTGTGAACTTCCTTCGGAAAGACCGGATCGTCCGGGCTTACAAGCTTCGGCTCGCTCATCGCTTACCCCCTGCGTGGCTTCAAGCCATGCAAGCTTGGATTGGGATGGGAAGCAAGCCTCGATTTTCCGCTTCTGGTGATGAGACCAAGCGGCGTTTCGAGCGTTGGACGCATCAGACGGTAGCGGAGCCGTCAGAGCGGGCACGAAGGAGAGTTTAGGTGCTTGCTCTTTTCGCCGCCGTTTTGGCGGCATCCACCCCGACCCCGGTCCTCGAAGCCTCGGTGCCATGGTGGGAGAGGATAACGGTCACCGTCGACGACAAGGGCAAGCAGCAGTCCTGCCAATATGAAATGAGCCTGTCACCGGCCGGCGCGAAAGCGTGCGACGAAGCAACCGCCGCCAGCGTGAAGGCAGGCAGCGATGGCCGCTCCAGCCGCTATTCGAAGGTAACCTTTGAGCGCCGGTTCAGCCCCGGCCGCCAGTTGGACTCCGGACGTCTGCAGCCGGGGGATGAGCTGCTCGGCCGGCAGGTCATGTTCCTGACTTTCGCCGCGGAGGGCACGATCGAGACCTGCCGGGTGGTCGCAACGACAGGTGACATGGCGTTCCAATATGACTGCGACGAGGCGCGCAAGGAACAGTTCCGGGTGCAAGAGAGCGCTGGTCCGGGCGCGCGCCAGGCGTTCATGACCGTGCTGGCTTACGGACATTCCGAACAGATCGCCTGAAGCTCGACACTACCTTCTCGATCGGCAAGGACGGAGATATGCCATGACTGACGAGACGGATGTGGCCGAACGGCGCACTAATGTCTCGGACGCCCACACCGCTCAGCCCAGCCTGCAGGGTCGCAGGGTTCTTGTGACCGGCGGCACCACCGGAATTGGCCGGGCCATATCCGTTCTCCTGGCCAGTGAAGGAGCGAGGATTTTTATCTGTGGGCGAAACCCGCAACATCTAGATGATGCGCTCAAGCGGCTTGGCGAGGTTGGCGAAGCCAGCGGGATCAACGTCGACCTGGCGGAGCGGTCGTCGATCGACCGGCTATTTGGCGAAGCCGACCGCTTCCTGGGCGGGCTTGATGTCGCCATAATCAACGCCGCCATCCCTGCGGATGAGACGGCGGAGACGCCTGAAGACGATCTTTATTACCAGACTTCGGTGGACTTTACCGCCTATCTGGCGACGGCAAAGGCCGCAATCTCGCGGATGAAACCGGGCTCCGACATGATTTTCATCGGATCGATGTCAGCGGTATCGCGAGGGCCGGGGTCGTCGATCTACGTCGCCGCGAAGGCCGGCATCGAGGGCTATGCCCAGTCGCTTCGCAAGGAGCTTGCGGAGAAAGATATCAAGGTGGGCTTGATCGAGCCCGGATTCACCGGAGCCGACTTCCAATATCCGGACTTCCCGCCGAAAAAACAGCGAGAGCTGATCAACAAGCACCAGATGCTGCGCGCGGAAGACATCGCCGTGGCAGCCCATTTCATGCTGACCCAGCCCCGCCGCACGACCGTGTCGGTGATGCGCGTCGAAACTCGCCTGGATCATCCTTAGGCGGGAGCTTCGGCATCAAAGGCCTGGCTGCCGGTCGACGAACCTGGTCGAGCGCCGCCAGTCGCGATTCCTAGCTGATTTCCGCCCGGATCGTCTGGCGGTGCCGTTCCTCGGCCTCGTCGATAGCCCGCAGCAACTCGGAGAAGTCGGTGGTCTGATCGATTGGCCACAACCGGGTAAAGGTCGCGCCCAGCCGTTCCAGGTCGCTCGACGTAAGCAGGCCAATCGCAACAATCCGTTCGTCGGCCATCTTATGCATTCCACCTGTTAACCTGGATTAGAAACGCTCGATGCGCGCCGCCGTGCCTTTCATTTCGCCTGCGACAGAATCCGGAGCTCGGCCCGCCCTCTTTGCGCCCCATTCGATTGCGAAAGCCCGCGCTCATCACTAGGACGCCAGCATGACCGACCGAGCCGAAACCGACGCCAGGGTGAAGGCCCTGATCGAGCCGTTCAACAAGAAGGGAATCGAGGTCGGCGACCAGACCCGCTTCGCCCAGGACCTCGAGTGGGACAGCCTGACGGTTCTGGATTTTGTCGCCAATATCGAGGACGAGTTCGACATCGTCATCACCATGAATCAACAGGCCGAGATCGAAACGGTCGGCCAGCTGGTCGACGCGGTCGGCAAGCTCAAGGCGTGAGCGCCACCTCCTCCACGCCCCTCGACTTCGCTCGGGACGAACGAGCATTGGATGACCCGATGACCGACCTATTCTCCAAGTTCGATCCGCTGATCGAGACCCGCGAACAATTGCTTTCGACCGGTTTGACCGACCCGTTCGGGCTGGTGATGGAAGAAGTGGTCTCGCCAACCGTCGCCATCTGCAACGGCCGCCAGACAATCCTGCTCGGCACCTATAATTATATGGGCATGACGTTCGATGCCGACGTGGTCGCGGCGGGCAAGAAGGCGCTCGACGAGTTCGGATCCGGGACCACCGGCAGCCGCGTCCTCAATGGCACCTATGTCGGCCACAAGGCCGTCGAGGAAGCGCTGAAGGACTTTTACGCCATGGATCATGCCATGGTGTTTTCGACCGGCTACCAGGCCAATCTCGGCATCATCTCGACCATTGCAGGCAAGGATGACTACATCATCCTCGACATCGATAGCCATGCCTCCATCTACGACGGCTGCGCACTCGGCAATGCCCAGATCGTGCCCTTCCGCCACAACGACGTCGACGCGCTGGAAAAGCGGTTGAGGCGGCTGCCGCCCGAGGCCGGCAAGCTGGTTGTCCTAGAGGGTGTCTATTCGATGCTGGGCGACATCGCGCCCCTCAAGGAGATGGTTGCTGTCTCAAAGGCCGCAGGGGCCATGGTCCTGGTCGATGAGGCTCATTCAATGGGCTTCATCGGCGAGCATGGCCGCGGCGTCGCGGAAGCGCAGGGCGTGATCGACGAGGTCGACTTCATCATCGGCACCTTCTCGAAATCGGTCGGCACGGTCGGCGGCTTCTGCGTATCCAACCACCCCAAGTTCGAGATATTGCGGCTGGTCTGCCGCCCCTATGTCTTCACCGCCTCGCTGCCGCCATCGGTTGTGGCGACCGCCGCAACGTCGATCCGCAAGCTGATGCATGGCAAGGCCAAGCGTGACCATCTGTGGGAGAACAGCCAGAAGCTGCACGCCGGACTGAAGGCACTGGGCTTCAAGCTGGGCACCGGCCAGCCGCAGTCGGCGATCATCGCCGTCATCATGCCCGACCTGGAACATGGGGCGGCGATGTGGGAGGCGCTGCTCCACGAGGGTCTTTACGTCAATCTGGCGCGTCCGCCGGCGACGCCGGCCGGCATGACTCTGCTGCGCTGCTCGCTGTGCGCTGAGCATTCCAGCGAACAGGTCGACGAAATTCTGGGCATGTTCGAGACGGCTGGTCAGCGAACCGGCGTGCTCGTTTGAAACTTTTTGAGGGTTTCCCCAGAGGAATCGCATGTTTACACTGGCGTCATGACGTCGCGCGACGAACCGCTGTTCGACTGGCGCCGGGGAGGTGCGGCGGCGGTCGCCCTGTTTGCCACGCTGGTCCTGCTCGGCATGGTTGTGCTGGTGGCGATGACCAACAGCGCTCGCGACGAGGCGCTGCGGGCTGAACGTCACGCCTATGACGTAACCCTGCTGACCCGGACGATGGACGGGAGCATCGCCAGGGCTGAGGCGGCGGTCGGCCGCTATGCTCTCGACGAGGATCCAAGGACCAGCGGCAGCCGCTATGTTGCGCAGTGGCGGCTGGCCGGACAGCAGCTCAACCAGCTGGAGCGTTCCGTTTCCCAGGATTCCGACCAGCGGCGACGGGTCAGGGAGCTTCGGGCGCTTTTCGACGAGCGCGGCCAGCAATTCAGCTATGTCGCCCGCTACATCGCCGCTCGGCAGAAGGACTATGGCCTTCGCTACTATTATTCGATCTCGATTTCCCCGAGCGAGGAAGAGAAGGACGTCGGCACTCGCCTTCGCGGCAAGCTCAATGAGATTGCCGCTGCCGAGCGAACCGCACTGTCCGAGAAGATCCAGGAATCGCAGTTCTTCTCGGCCGAAGCCGAGCGACTGACCGATTACCTCAGTTGGCTGGGCGTGATCGTCGGCCTGTTCGCGATCTTCATGGGATATATCGCCGTCCAGGCCCTTCGCCAAAATGTTGCGATGAGGAGGGAAGCCGAAAGCGAGGCCGAGCGATCTCAGAAGCTGGAAGAGGCGGTCCGCGACCGCACCCATGAACTGTGGGAAGCCAATCAGGCGCTGAAGGCCGAGGCCATCGAGCGGCAGGCAGCTGAAGCCCAGCTGCGCCAGGTCCAGAAGATGGAGGCGGTCGGCCAACTGACCGGCGGTATCGCCCACGACTTCAACAATATGTTGGCCGTGGTGGTCGGCGGCATCGATCTTGCCCGACGCCGGCTGAATGGCCCGCGGCGCGAGGTGATGGCTCACCTCACCAATGCAATGGAAGGCGCGACCCGCGCTGCCGCTCTGACCCGCCGCTTGCTGTCCTTCGCCAGATCCGAGCCGCTGATGCCCGAGCGGGTCGACAGCGCTATCCTGGTCGGCGGGATGAGCGAGCTGCTCGACCGCACGCTGGGAGAACGGATCAAGGTGGTCACGGACTTGGCCGACGATGCCTGGCCGGTATTCGTCGACCCGCACCAGCTTGAAAATGCGATCGTCAACCTGGCGGTCAACGCGCGCGATGCGATGGACGGCCAGGGCACTTTGACGATCCATTCGCGCAACATGCGGATGGAGGCCAACCAGGTCGGCGACATTCGGGCCGGCGAATATCTGGTAATCGAAGTGACGGATACCGGCTGCGGCATGACCCAGCAGGTCAAGGAGCGCGCCTTCGAACCCTTCTTCACCACCAAGGCGGTCGGCAAGGGCACCGGCCTGGGTTTGAGCCAGATCTTCGGATTTGCGCATCAGTCAGGGGGCGAGGTCGGCATCGAAAGCGAACTCGGCAAGGGCACCACCGTGTCGATTTACCTGCCGCGCACCGAAGCAAAGGCAAGCAACGTCCGGACTCATCCCGCCGTGCAGATGAGGAGCGAGGAGGAAATGACCGTGCCCGGCGCGCGCATCCTGCTGGTTGAGGACGACCCTCGAGTCCGTACAGCAACCGTCGGGGCGCTCGAGGACCTGGGCTATGACCCGGTCGCATGCTCCGGCGGCACGGAGGCGCTGGCCTTGTTCGACAGCATGGACTTCGACCTGGTCATCTCGGACGTGATCATGCCGGAAATGTCGGGACCGGAAACGATCCGCGAAATGAAGGCCCGGCGCGACGACATCGCCGTGCTGTTCGTCACCGGTTATGTCGGCGAGGGCGAAGGCGAGGATCTGGTCGGCTACGACCTGCTTAGGAAGCCCTTCACGGTCAACACGCTGTCGACCGCGGTCGCGACGGCGCTGTCGCGCCGGACTAGCGGATCGCGCCCGATCGGAGGAGCCGCGGCAGCAGGCTGATCGCTGCCAGCAGCGGATGGCGCTTTTGCCAAGGTTTCAGCTCGATTTGCGTGCCCGCGTGGCGATTGATCTTCCAGGCGATATATTCGGCGCCGCCGGCATAGGTTGCGCTAGCCTTGGCCAGGCGAAGGACTGACAGCAGCTTCCCTTCAATTCGGCGGCGCGCCCAGCTGAATCGTGGCGCATTCGGCTCTACTGCCGCCATCGCCGGATGGTAGAAGCGGCGATAACGATCCGGATCGGTATCGACGATCGAGCCGGAGCGCGCCTTGCCCTCGGTGCGAAGTTCGGCCGAATAGGTCAGCGTGAAAGCGTTGCGCCAAAGTTCGAGAACATCGCACTTGCTGACAAAGGATGATTCCGCAGCAAGCAACGTTGGCGCAGCCCGGGCAACTGCATCGATTGCCCGGTTTCGAGCCTCCTTGTCACTACTCCACACCAGCCGCGAGGGCTGGGCGAAACGGGCCCAGACCGAGACATTGCGGGTTTCCGGACCGTTCAGCCGGTCAAAATCCGCTTCGCTCAGCACCGCATATTTGGCGGCAAGGCCATCGTCCTGGAATGGGAAGACGTTGGGTGGGATCAGGCGGTTCGCGGCGGCCAGCCAGCGCTTGTCATAGGCCGCCCCATAATCCGATACGATCAAATAGAAATCGAGCATCAGCCCTTCGATCTGTTTCTCCCGGAGACAGCTGCCGTAGAACAGCACCGCTCGGCTGGCGTCGCCATGCTTGGCGGCGATCGCTTCGGCCATCGCCACGATCCGTGGGTCAACGGCGATGCCAAGTTCTTCCTCGACTAACTGGCGAAGGGTGGCCACGGACCGCGGCTCAGGCGGCAATGCGGACGAACGACAATGGCTGGGCGGGCCTCAGCAGGATTGGCTTGCCCGGACCGGCGCGGAAGGTTTCGCCGTCGAGGATCACCTGGCTGCGATCGCCCTCGATCGAGATTTCGTCGGCCTCCTCGACATGGACTCCGTCGAGCTTGGTCCGACCCAATTTGCCGACCAGGCTGGCGCCAAAGGCGCGGAGCATCGAAACGGGCTTCTGCTCCACCGCCACGAATTTGAGCGGGCCGTTGCCATTCGAGCTGACCTCCCCCGACAGGAGCAGCTTTTCCAATGTGGTCACGAACAAGAAGGCGAAGCGGCCGGTGATCGCGCCGCCCCGGCGGACGCTGACGCTCAACGGGGCGGGTTCGGGCGGCAGGAAGCTGGCCCGCCAGCGGAACACCTGACGCAGGATGACCGCCACGGCGGTAATGAAGTGACTGACGCCGTTGGGCAGCCCGAGCGGATAAACCCGCTCGCGGCAATAGAGCATGATGTCGGCAAGGCCGGCGCCGCCGAGGAACATCCCGATTACCGGCTTGATGCCGGTTTCACCTCCGGAAAGGGCGATCAGCTCGCGCGCCACCAGATGCGGCGCCAGGTCGGCGCGGGCAATCTCCAGCAGCCGCCGCAGGGCGTCGACAGGATCGCCGTCGGCCCCGAGGTCCAGCGCGATGAGGTTGGTCTTGCCGCTTGGCAGCACCGCGACCGGCGGCGCGGCGTTACCGAAATGACCGCCGTTGTAGATTTCGGTCAGCGCCGCCTGAACCGTCCCGTCGCCGCCATTGATCGCAAGCACGGCTGGGCTGATCCGGGCGATCGTCCGCATCGCCTCCCCGATCTGATCGGCCCGTTCGACCTCATAGTGGAAGATATCGGTATGCGCCGCGCAAAAGGCACGGATGCGCGGAAGCTGGGCAAGGTTGCCCGTCGACTTGGGATTGCTGATGAGGGCGATCCGCGGCCTCGCCATCAGCTGACCGCGGGACCTACGCTAAGGCCCCTGATGTACAGCAAGGTTACGCCAACCTTGGCCGGCCCATTGCCGACTTCGAACGCGGCTTTGCTGAAGGCCGGCTTGGGGTTCAGCAAGCTTACTTTGGGGTTGCGCGAATAGCCGCCGCCGTCCTGCCGATCACGCTCGCCGTTGACGTTGAGGTCGTGATGGACCGCAACCGCGTAGCGGCCAGGTGCAGGTACCGGCACGCAGACGTCCATCGACCTGCCGGTGACCGGGACCTTGACCTTGTTGATCTTGCCGCCCTTGGCCAGCCAGCGTCCGGCGTCGGATCCGTAGAGCGAGATTTTCACCTTGCCCGCCGGCTGCTTGAAGCCCGCGAGATGGACGATGACCGATGGCTTGCCGGCCGCGCAGGCGCCAGCGGCGGCCTCTGCCGGAGCTGGCGCGGCGAGCGCTGACGCCGCCGCAACCAGTGCAGCGCCGCCCACCACAAAGGGGAATGACGATTTGGACATGATTTTTTGATCCGCTTCGCTATAGCCACAAACGGCGCCGCGCCCTTGCCATTCCCCCCTTTTTGGAATCGGCAAGGCTCTGACGCCACGGTGTCCCATGTCGGCTTCCTTTGCGGCCAAATCATGGTGCCGAGTGGACGAAAAGGTGCGCAGCTTTGGGTCTGGTCGACCGCTATCTTGCCCGCAACATCGCGGTCCCGCTGATCGGGACACTGGTCTTGGCGGCGATGTTGCTGGTGCTCGAGAAGATGCTCCGGCTGTTCGACTTCGTCATCACCGCCGGCGGTCCGGTCAGCGTGGTTTGGCGGATGCTGGCCAACCTGTTGCCCGAATATTTCTCGCTCGGAATCCCGATCGGCCTGCTGCTCGGCATCCTGCTCGCTTTCCGCAAGCTGGCGCTGAGCTCGGAACTGGACGCGATGCGCGGCATGGGCGTGGGCTACGGCCGCCTGCTTCGCGTCCCCTATATCTATGCCGCCGGCCTGCTGCTGGTGAACTTCGCAATCGTCGGCTGGGTCGATCCTTATGCTCGCTACCGATACGAGGGGTTGCGGTTCGAGCTCAAGTCGGGCGCGCTCGGCGCCTCGATCAAGGTCGGCGAGTTCAACCAGTTCGGCAGGCGGATGACCCTCAGGATCGACCGCAGCGAGGACAATGGGACGCGACTCCTCGGTATCTTCACCGCGCTCGATGACAGGTCGGGGACGCGCATTGCCGCAACTGCCGCCGAAGGCCAATTCCTGTCGACCGACGACCCCGATACGATCATCTTCAGGCTGAAGAAGGGGCGGCTGATCCAGGACAATGACAAGTTCGCCTCTCCGCGCACGCTTTCATTCGAAAGCTATGACCTGCCGATCAACCTGCCCGCGATCGACCCGTTCAGAGGGCGCGGCAATGAAATGAAGGAGTTGGTGCTGCCGGAGCTCGTTGGAAGAGCCTATGGCGGAACTTCGGTCACGGCCGAGGACCAGCTCGCGGCTCGCGCCAACCTTCACTTTCGACTGGTCGAAGTGGCGATGATGCTGATGCTGCCGCTGCTGGCGATCGCCTTGGCGGTGCCGCCCAAGCGGAGCACCTCCTCACTCGGCATCTTCATCGGCATCGTGATGGTCGTCACCTACCACAAGATCAACCAATATGCGGAAAGCGCCGGCGCGCAGGGAAGGATGGTGCCCGAGCTGGCGCTATGGTTGCCATTCCTGGCGTTTGTCGTGCTGATCCTGTGGATGTACCATGTCGTTGCCCATCGGCCGGGCGGCCAGCCGATCGGTGCGCTGGAGGCAGCGTTCGCCCGAATTGGGAAGATGGTCCGCAAGCTCCTGCCCAGACCGGGCTTCCAGCGAGCCGAGCACGCATGATCAACCTCAACTTCATGCCGTCGCGCCAGCTGGCGCTTTACGCCGCCAAGCTGTTCCTGACGCGCAGCCTGGCCGTACTGGTCGCGCTGGTGCTGGTGTTGATGACGCTCGACCTGCTGGGCGAGTCCGGCAAGATCCTGAAGGTTCCCGGCAATGGCGAAGCGGAGCTGTGGCGCTATGTTTCGCTGCGCGTCCCGATCCTGATCTCTCGCTTCCTGCCCTTTTCGGTGCTGCTCGGAGCGCTGATTGCCTTTGTCGGGCTCAACCAAAGCAGCGAGGTCGTGTCGATGAAGGCGGCCGGCCTGTCGGCCCATCAGATACTGGCGCCGATGATCGTCGCCAGCCTGGGCGTCGCCATCGCCTTGTTCGCATTCAACGAAACGGTCGTCGTCCAGTCGGCCAGGACGGTCAACGCCTGGGGCGACGCCGACTATGAACCGATTCCGCCCGACAGCGGAATCCTGTCGAATGTCTGGATCCGCGACGGCAACGACCTGGTCAAGGCCAGGCTGGTCGGGGGTCGTGGCGAAACCACCAAGCTTCGCGGCGTCAGCATCTATGAGCGCGAGGGCGGGGCGATCGTCAGGGTGATCGAGGCCGAACGGGCCGAATATGTCACCGGCGCGTGGAAGCTGGAGAACGTCCGCACCTACGATTCCCAGATGAACATCATCATGCGCCAGCCGGAAATGATGGCATTGGGCGGTGTCGAGCCGGCCCGCTTTACCCTGGCCAAGGTGGACCCGACTGAGCGCGACTTTGTCGGTCTTGGCGAAGCCATCGACGAACTCGCAGCGGCGGGACGGCCGACGGAAGAGGCGCGGACCGGCTGGTGGCACAAGATCAGCGGGCCCTTGTCGACCTTGCTGATGCCCTTGCTGGCCGCGACCGCCGCCTTCGGCCTGGCGCGGTCGGGCAAGGTGTTGCTTCGCGCGACGATCGGCATGGCCTTGGGCTTTGCCTATTTCGTCGCCGATAATTTCAGCGTGGCGCTGGGTAATTACGGCGCATATCCGCCAATCCTGGCCGCCTGGGCCCCGTTCCTGCTATTCCTGCTGATCGGCGAGTTCGTGCTCGTCAGGCAGGAAGAATGATTGCGCGCAGGCTTTCCGGGGGAAAGCCGAGCACAATCATCACGCAAGGCCGGCGCGGAATGAATCCGCGCCGTCGGTCCTGTCGCCCTGCGGGCGCAGGCCGTCCGGCTGCCGCGCTCTCTTCGTGCTGCTACCGATTGCTGCGCAATCGCTACGCTACACTCGGGCGCTTACCGACCGTTCATCGTGCTGGCGGCGAGCCTTGCGACCAGCGGCGCGAGGCCGCGATGGTTCGACACGAAGAAAGGCGAGTCTGCTTCCAATTCCCGGCACAGGCGGCGGTGGGCCTCGCCTAGATTATGATAGGGGACGCCCGGGAGCAGGTGGTGCAGCGCATGGTAGCGCAGTCCGACCGGTGCCCACAGAGCCGGGAGCGATGCCGGCGGCGGCACGTTGACGCTGTCCAGATATTGCTCGGTGACCGTCATCGGCTCGCCGTCATTTTCCCACAAATGCGCGACCAGGGTCCGCACCTGGTTGAGGAACATGACGCCGGAGGAGATGCCGAGGAATATCAGGAAGGCGGGCAGCGGGATGATCCCGGTCGCGACCAGCACGAGCAGCGTGATGGCCCACAGGCTCGCGGCAACCTCCTGGATCATCCAGCGTCGCCTGAACTCGCCGGTCGGCGCCGGACGGCGGAAACGCGGATTGATCTGCAGGCCCGAATATTTGGCCACGACCGCCGCGCGCAGCCTTGGCGACATCAGGGACAAGGGCGCCAGCAGGCCGAACCGGATCAGCATGCCGATCGGGGCCAGGGCGGCGGCGATCAGGAATAGCGGCAGGGTCCACGGATGCATCAGGGCCAGCGGCAGATATTCCGGGTCTTCCGCTGTGCCATAATAGGTCTTGGCGTGGTGCTGATTGTGGACACCTTCATACATGAAGGACGGCACCAGCAGCGGAACTCCGACCAGCGCGTTCCACGCCCAGTAAAAGCCGGGAACGGCATTGGGCTTCACATGCGTGATCTCGTGGATGAAGCTGCCCGCGCGATAGAGCGCAAGGATCGAAATCAGGCCGCTGATCAGCGCCAGAGAGGTCGATCCGGCAACGATCGTCGTCGCCAGGGCGGCATAGCCAAGCAGCACCGAACCCAGCATGTCGGACCAGTAGATGGCGCGGTTCGGCGCATTGAGGTCGCGGGTCAGGTTGGCGGCGACCTTGAGCATCGCCTTGTCGTCGATCCGCGGCGCCCGCAGGGCATCGCCCGCCGGTTTGGCGGCGCTCACGCGCTCAAGGGTCACGGTCTTGCTCATGTTCTAGGGGCCGTTCGCATCAGATAGTGGCACCATCGTGGCGCTTCCAGCACGAGAATAAGCGGTTGCGCCCCGCCCCGCCTCCTGCAACCAAGCGTCGATGAGCGGGGAAATCATCATCAAGCCGGTCGCTTCAAAGGCGGATCGCAGGGCGTTCGTCGACTTTGCCTGGGAAGTTTACAAGGACGATCCCTATTGGGTGCCGCCGCTGAAGGACGAGGTTCACGGGCTGATCGATCCCAAGCGCAATCCCTGGTTCGGCCATGGCAAGGCGCAGTTCTGGCTTGCGACCCGGGATGGGAAACCAGTCGGCCGGATCAGCGCCCAGGTCGACCAGCTAGCGCTGGAACATATGGGAGCCGGAACCGGCCAATGGGGCATGTTCGAGACGCTGGACGCAGGAATCGCAGCGGCACTCATCGGGACCGCCGAAGGCTGGCTGCGAGCCGAGGGCATGACACGCGCGCTCGGTCCCATCTCCATTTCCATCTGGGACGAGCCGGGCCTGTTGATCCAGGGCTTCGAGGAACCGCCGATGGTGATGATGGGACATCATCGCCCCGAATATCGCCAGTGGATCGAGGCCGCGGGCTACCAGAAGGCGAAGGACCTTTTCACGTTTGAGCTCGACATCAGGATTGACATGATCCCCGTGATCGACCGGCTGATCCGATCGGGCGCGGCCAATCCCAGGATCAGGATTCGCGATGTCGACAAGTCGAAGTTCGACCAGGAAGCGGCGATCATCCTCGACATCCTCAACGATGCCTGGTCGGACAATTGGGGGTTCATTCCCCTCACCGATGATGAAATCGCCTACGCCGGCAAGAAATTGAAGCCGATCATCGTCGAGGATCTGGTCAAGATCGCCGAGTTCGACGGTGAGCCCGTCGCCTTCATGATCACCATCCCCGACATGAATGAGATGATCCGCGATCTCGACGGCAGGCTGTTCCCGTTCGGTTGGGCCAAATTGCTGTGGCGCCTGCACAAGGTGGCCACGCACCGGGTGCGGGTTCCGCTGATGGGCGTCCGCAAATCGATGCAGGGCGGGCGAATGGCCAGCCAGCTGGCCTTCATGCTGATCGAATCCACCCGCCGGGTGTGCGTCGACAAATATGGCATCAACATCGGCGAGTTCGGCTGGGTGCTCGAGGACAACCAGGGGATGATGTCGATCGCCCAGTTGCCGGGCGCGGACATCAACCACACCTATCGGATCTATGAGAAGCTACTGTAGCAACCATCCGGGGAATGGTTGCGGGAAGGAGCTATTGTGACAGCGGGAAAGCTGGACCTTAAGAAGGCCCGGAAGGAGCTCTTCACCGCTCCGCTAAATCGGTTCGTGCTGATCGACGTGCCGCGGGTTTCCTATCTGATGGCGGATGGCCACGGCGACCCGAACAGGGCTCCGGCCTACCAGCAGTCAGTCGCGAGCCTCTACGCGACGGCTTACACGATCAAGTTCGCCTGCAAGTCGAAGGGGCAGGATTTCGTCGTTGCGCCACTGGAAGGCCTTTGGTCGGCCCCAGATCCCGAGAGCTTCACGGCCAGGCGCAAGGACGAATGGGATTGGACCATGATGATCATGGTTCCGGACTTTGTCGACATTCACGCGTTCGAGGACGCCACAATCAAGGTGCGCAAGAAGCTCGGCACGCTCGCTGAAAGTCTGCGGCTTGCAAGCCTGGAGGAGGGTCTATGCCTCCAGGCCCTGCACCTTGGCAGCTATGACGAGGAAGGTCCGCTGCTTGCGCAATTGCATGAGGAAGTGATGCCTGCGGGTGGTTACGACTTCGCTGGACGCCATCATGAAGTATACCTCAGCGATCCACGCAAGGCGCCACCCGCCAAGCTCAAGACTCTGCTCCGCCAACCGGTACGGCGCCTTTCGTCGCGGATTGCTTCCTAATCCAGTTCGATGCAGACGGGAGCGTGGTCGGAGGCCTTTTCCTCCGCTCGAGCCCATTTGTGGACTTCCGCGCCGCGCAACCGGTCGGCCGCCTGCGGTGAGCAGAGCAGATGGTCGATGCGGAAGCCCGCGTCCCTCGGCCAGGCTCCGGCGGTATAGTCCCAAAAGGTGTAGAGCCGGTCCTCGTCCGGATTCAGAATCCTGAGCGAGTCCGTCCAACCCTGGTTGACGATCTTGCGGAAGGCGGCCTGGCTTTCCGGCTGGAACAGCGCGTCATTCGCCATCGCCCGGCGCGAGAAGGTGTCGCGGTCCTCGGGGATGACGTTGTAGTCACCAGCAAGCACTGCCGGACTTTCCTCCGCAAGAATCGAAGCTGCTCGTTCGCGCAGCCGATCCATCCAGCGCAGCTTGTAGTCGAACTTCTCGGTCCCGATCGGATTGCCGTTGGGCAGATAGATTGACGCGACGATCAGGCCGTCGACTTCGGCTTCAATATAGCGGCTGTGCGTGTCGTCCGGGTCTCCCGGCAGGCCGACCTGGCGCAGCTCAGGAGTTTTGCCCTTCGACAGGATTGCGACGCCGTTGAAGCCCTTCTGCCCGTGCCACACGGCGCTGTAGCCTGCGGATTCTATATCGGCGATCGGCAGGGCGTCGTCGGCGCATTTTAGTTCCTGCAGGCAGGCGACGTCCGGTTGCTCCCGCGCCAGATATTCGAGCAGGCGCGGCAGCCGCGCGCGGATGCCGTTGATGTTGAAAGTCACGAGCTTCATGCAGCCCGCTTAGCTGTTGTCGCTCAGCAGGGGAACAGCGCGAAACCGCCCTGGCCGATGCGATCGACGCACTCGCGATATTCATCATAAGCGAGGTCGCCGTTGCGGACCACGCCGAGCTGCGGATCGGGCCGGCACGCCATCGGGAGCAGCGCGATCGGGACCGCGGCCGGGATCAGCTGCGCTCCCTGCCCCGCCGCCAATGTCATCAATATGCCGTTCATGGTCCCGCCACCCCTTGGGCGATTGAGCAGCGCGAGACGGTACTGTCCCTCGAAAATCGTCACCAAATAGATATTGCCCGACAGGTGCGGAAAGGAGACGAAGCCTTTCTGCTCATACTGGCTGTCCAGCCGTCCTGCTTCGCTGAACACCAAATGGCCCTTGGCGTCGTCCCAGCCGATCTCGGTCAGGTAGGCGAAGATGGCCCCCGCCTCGCTGAAGGAAGGTCGCAAGGTGAGGTATGATCCTTCCAGCCATTGCACTCCGGGGCGCGCATATGCGCCCATCGATTCGGGTGCGAACATGTGACCGATGGGCTCGGGCACCCCGCGCAGGTTCGTACCCAAAGCGTCTTCAAGTCTGACCACCGTCGCCAGGGTGAACGGCCTTCGCCCGGACAGCGCCTTTTCCAGCGTGGACAGACTGACCCGCGACTCGTCGGCCAGCCATTGGCGCGACAGCCGGCGGCGGGCCAACTCCTCGCGCACGCGAAGGGCAATTGCCTCTCCGCCTTCAATTTCCACATCGACATGCATGGGCTGCCCTTCCCGAGTCCGCCCATATCCGCACATTTCGGCACAATCCGTCAACAACCCGCTCGTTGATTTAGGTTGTGCGGCGGCAATTTGCCGCATCGTCCCGTGGAACCGCCCCGCCAAAAGCATCAAAGGGATGGCTGGCGGCAATGCCGCTGAAAATGGGGCGAATTTTTCGATGCTGACTGCGCGCGTGACATACGGCCTTGGCGGCCTGTTGCTCGTCAATGTGGTGCTGCTTGCGGCCCAGATGGTGGTCGGCGTCAATTATCTGCCCATTTAATATTTTCATCGGGGGCTAGCGGGACGGCGATCAACCCTAACAGGGGCGCCGTCCTGCGAACCGATGCATCACGGGGGAATAGTCAATGAAAGAGTGCCTGTTAGGGCTGGCATTGCTGTCGTCGCTTGCGGGGCCCGCATTTGCCGGTCCGACCGAGCCCGACCTTGCCGCCGTGCGGAACGCTACCCAGCGGTTCCGCGACGTAAAGGTGGCGCTGACCGAGGGGTATATGCCGGCGCCGGGCAATATGTGCGAGGCCGCATCGATGATGGGCCGGTCTTCCGACCTGGGGGCGATGGGCGTCCATTATTTCCGCCCCGACCTGCTCGGCATCACCACGCCGCCCAACCCGCGGGTCGATGGCACCGGCACCCACACCGATTTCACCAAGCCGGCGATCCTCATCTATGAGCCGCAAGCCGACGGCTCGCTGGAGCTGGTGGCGGTCGAGAACCTGGTCTTCATCAAGGCTTGGGAAGCGGCCGGCAACAACGCGCCGCCTTCTTTCATGGGCAAGACGTTCGACCGGATGGCGGATGATCCGGCGACTCCGGCCGACGAGGCTCACATGTTCGAGCCGCACTACGACCTGCATGTCTGGCTGTATCGCGACAATCCCAACGGGATGTTCGCCCAGTTCAACCCGAATGTCAGCTGCGCCCACGGCGCGACGCAAATGGCCAGCCATCAGAGTCACGGGAGCGAGAAATGATCAGCATGACCGTGTTCGACGCCGTGGCCTGGAAGACCGCGCTAAACGCTGAAGCTCGATCCGCAGCCGCAGCCGGAAGCAGCATTGGGGTTGGTCACTTTGAACGCCGCACCGCCCAAGTCCTCGACATAGTCGACCTGGCTGCCGGCCACCAATTCCAGGCTGACGGCGTCGATGACCAGCGCAACACCATCCGTTTCGGTCACGCTATCGCCCTCCTCCCGCTCGCCGAGCGCGAAGCGATAGGAGAAGCCGGCGCATCCACCTCCGTCGACCGACAGGCGAAGCACCGCCGGCTTGCCCTGTTTGGCGGCAATGAGGGCGACGCGCTTGGCCGCGCTGGAAGTGAGGATCGGGCTGGTCACGCCGGCGAGATAAGAACGGCGGCGTGAGCCGACAAGCTTAGCGCTTCGGACCGCCGAGTGCGACCGCGTCCATCGAGTGGGTGCCGCCGCCCTTCTTCTGCATGGCGAGCAGATAGTCGTTCGACCTCATGAAGGGGATCGGGTTGACCGCGCGGCCGTCGATCCGGACTTCATAGTGAAGGTGGCTGCCGGTCGAGCGGCCGGTTGAGCCCATGTGGCCGATCAGCTGGCCCCGAGCGATGCGCTGGCCGGGGCTGACCAGGATACGTGAAAGGTGGGCGTAGCGGGTTTCGATGCCGCGGCCATGCTCCAGCTTGATGAGGTTGCCGTAGCCGCCATTGTTGTAGCCGGCCTCGGTCACGGTGCCGTCGGCGGTGGCATAGATCGGGGTGCCGATCGGAGCGGCGAGGTCGATGCCCTGGTGACGGGCGGCGCCGCCGCGGAACGGATCCATGCGCGTGCCGTAGCCGGAGGTGAACTCGGCCGTCTTGACCGGCTTGTCCGACGGGACCGCGATCGCGCCATCGGCGAGATTGTCGAGCTTCTTCCAGCTGGTGAACAGCGACTTGAAGGTCGGATCGGATTGGGTCGCCGGATCGAACGGGCCGCCACGGGCGGCGTCGGCTGACAATGCCTCGGTATAGCCGAGCTTGGCGATGACTTCCGGATCGACCTTCGCGCCGGCAATCATGGCGGCAAGAATCTTCTGGCGCTCTTCGATCTGCTGAACGCGGGCTTCGGTCGCCGCGGCGAGACGGGCCATCTCCGAAGAAACGGCCGCCGGAGCGGCCGTCTGAGAAATCTGGGTGGGAGCGACAAAGAGTCGAATTGCCGAGTAGGCCGACCACGTCAGCAGCAGGAACATCGCGCCCAGCATCGCCATCTGCACCGGCGCCGAAAGGCGGAGGCGACGTAGATGGCTGCCGTCGTGAACGAACAGATCGCGCGTCTGGAAGATCTTGGCTGCCGCGATTGCCTGGGTCATTGCTCCAGCAAACTCCTCATGTCACGGGGCCAGCACTCCGGCCCAGTGCATCCTTGTTAAGTTGTGGAGCTCCCCAGCCCCGGTACACTCGCCAGGCAATTGCCCTCGCCTGTCGATGTCGCGACACTGACCCGGAGTGGTTAATCAATTCAACCTTAGGTTCCCCTCTCTAGGGTGAACTGCTTGACGACCACGACGAACCGATCATTCCACTTGCGTTAGGTTAAGAATTTAACGGCAATTTACCGCCAAACTGTTGAGAACGGTTCGCAGGCGAATCTTTCACCCCGCCCGATCACCCCCTTTTCACCGCGGCCCGATCCACCTAAAGCCGTTGGCGGGCCACGCCGTCCCAACGCGGCGCGTGCTCTCTGTGAGGAGAGTTATTTTGACGACGACCCCGCCAGCCGTGCGTCCCGCACGGCCTTATTTTTCTTCCGGTCCCTGCGCCAAGCCGCCGGGCTGGAGCCCTGACCAAATCGACACCAGGATTCTCGGCCGCTCGCATCGCAGCGGGTTGGGCAAGGAACGCCTCAAATATTGCATCGACCTGATGCGCGAGACGCTTCAGCTGCCCGACACTCATCGCATCGGCATCGTTCCGGGATCCGACACTGGCGCCTTCGAAATGGCGATGTGGTCGATGCTAGGTGCAAGGCCGGTCACCGCCCTGGCCTGGGAGAGTTTCGGTGAAGGCTGGGTGACCGACGCAGTCAAGCAACTGAAGCTCGACCCGACCGTGTTCCGGGCCGACTATGGCCAGCTGCCGGATTTGAGCCAGGTCGACTGGTCGAACGATGTGCTGTTCACCTGGAATGGAACCACCAGCGGTGTGCGGGTGCCCGACGGTGAGTGGATCGCAGCCGACCGCGAAGGACTGACCTTCGCCGACGCGACCAGCGCGGTGTTCGCCTATGACATTCCCTGGGACAGGATCGATGTCGCCACCTTCAGCTGGCAGAAGGCGCTCGGGGGCGAGGGGGCGCATGGCGTGCTCATCCTCGGCCCGCGGGCGGTCGAGCGACTGGAAAGCTATGCGCCCGACCGGCCGCTGCCGAAAATCTTCCGGCTGACCAAGGGCGGCAAGCTGATCGAGGGCATCTTCACCGGCGAGACGATCAATACTCCGTCGATGCTGGCGGTCGAGGATGCGATCTGGACGCTGGAATGGGCGCGGTCGGTGGGCGGCCTAAAGGGGATGATCGCCCGAACCGAGGCCAATGCGGCTGCTCTGGATCGAATAGTCGATGGCCGCAACTGGCTCGGCCATTTGGCCCAAGACCCGACGACCAGATCGAAAACCAGCGTCTGCCTGACCGTCGACGGCGCCGATCACGACTTCATCAAACGTTTCGCCAAGCTGCTGGAAGCCGAGGGCGCGGCCTATGACATCGCCGGCTACCGCGACGCGCCACCGGGCCTTCGCATCTGGTGCGGCGCAACTGTCGACACCGCCGATATCGAAGCCCTCGGGCCGTGGCTCGATTGGGCGTGGAGCAAATTGAACAGCTAGTCGTCATCCCAGCGGAAGCTGGGATCTCATTTTTCAACGCGGACTGGCAGCGAGATGCCGGCTTTCGCTGGCATGACGGATAAATCCAATGACCAAACCCAAAGTCCTCATTTCCGACAAAATGGATCCCAAGGCCGCGGCCATCTTCCGCGAGCGTGGCATCGAGGTCGACGAAAGGCCCGGCCTCAACCCTGACGAGCTAAAGGCCATCATCGGCGACTATGATGGCCTGGCTATCCGGTCGGCGACGAAGGTCACGAGGCCGATCCTCGAGGCAGCCACTAACCTCAAGGTCGTCGGCCGCGCCGGCATCGGGGTCGACAATGTCGATATCCCCGCCGCCACCGCGCACGGCGTGGTGGTGATGAACACCCCGTTCGGCAATTCCATCACCACCGCCGAGCACGCCATCGCGCTGATGTTCGCCCTCGCCCGCCAGCTGCCTGAGGCCGACGCCTCGACCCAGCAAGGCAAGTGGGAGAAGAACCGCTTCATGGGCGTCGAGGTGACCGGCAAGACGCTGGGGTTGATTGGCTGCGGCAACATCGGGTCGATCGTCGCGACCCGAGCCCTGGGCCTCAAGATGAAGGTGGCGGCGTTCGATCCCTTCCTGACGCCCGAGCGCGCGGTCGAGCTGGGGGTCGACAAGGTCGAGCTGGACGAGCTGCTGCGGCGCGCCGATTTCATCACGCTGCATACGCCGCTGACCGACCAGACCCGCAACATCCTGTCCCGCGAAAATCTCGCCAAGACCAAGAAGGCCGTTCGCATCATCAACTGCGCCCGCGGCGGATTGATCGACGAGCAGGCGCTGAAGGAAGCGCTCGACAGCGGCCATGTCGCGGGCGCGGCGCTTGACGTATTCGAGAGCGAACCAGCCACCGCCTCGCCGCTGTTCGGCACGCCCGGATTCATCTCCACCCCGCACCTTGGCGCCTCGACCAGCGAGGCACAGGTCAATGTCGCGATCCAGGTGGCGGAGCAGATGAGCGATTTCCTCCTGCTGGGAGGGGTGACCAATGCGATCAACATGCCATCGCTGACGGCGGAGGAAGCGCCCCGGCTGAAACCCTATATGGCGCTGGCCGAGAAGCTGGGGAAACTGGCTGGGCAGATCCTCGGCGAGGACGTCCGCTCGGTGTCGGTCGAGGTCGAGGGCGCCGCGGCACAGCTCAACCAGAAGCCGATCACCGGCGCGGTGCTGGCCGGGCTGATGGGGACCTATTCGCAGACCGTGAACATGGTCAACGCGCCATTCCTGGCGAAGGAACGCGGTCTCGACGTCCGCGAGGTCCGCCACGACCGCGAGGGCGATTATCACACGCTGGTGGCGGTCGAGGTCGGCACGTCGAAGGGACCGCGGCGGATCGCCGGAACCCTGTTCGGCAACAAGGCTCCGCGGCTGGTCGAGCTGTTCGGGGTCGAGGTCGAGGCCGAGCTCCAGGACACGATGATCTACATCGTCAACACCGACACGCCGGGCTTCATCGGCCGGCTGGGAACCGCGTTGGGCGAGGCGAGGATCAACATCGCCACCTTCAACCTCGGCCGCCGGGAGGCGCTGGGCGAGGCGGTGGCGCTGGTCGCCGTCGACGGCGATGTGCCGGCCGAGGTGGTAAAGACGCTTTCGAAGCTCGAGGGCGTGCGGGAGGTTGTGCCACTCGCCTTCTAGCGGCGCGGAGTAATGGTCAGGCGGTAGGGGATGTACAGGAACAGGTCCGTCGTTCCCCGCCGCTGCCATTGAACAGTGCCTTCAAGTCCGGCGACCTCCACGGCATAGCCCTCGCCGAACAGCCCGGCCATGCGACCAGCGTCCTTGGCCACCGCCTCCGCGATTTGTGGTCGATAGCGGTCGGGTCCAACGATGGACAAGCTCGGGCTACCGCCGCTTTCCACCAAGGCGCGGCCAACGGGTTTGAACCCCTTTATCAAGGCAGCGAGGCGAGACTGTGCGGTCGCGACATTCATCTCCGCGAGCTTGGTGGAGGCATAGAGGGTGATGCCGCTGGTGTCCGGGCGCCCCGCATTGCCCAGCGGAAGGTCACGCAAATTTGCGCTCGTCACGTCGGTCGTCACGACATCGCCATAGGCGATCGTGAATCCCTGGGCGTTGGCGGCGCGCAGGAAAGCCTGGATCGTTTGATGAATCTCGTCGACGCGCTGCTTGGCGTCGCGCGTGTCGCCGGTAACCCTGATCGGCTGCAGCAAAAAATCCGCTTGCCGCTGATAACCCACGAGGGGAACCGTAGAGCTATACCCTTCGAAGTCGGAACGAACCCTCGTCCCGGTTACGACGATCGGAGCATTGTTGAAGTCGACCTCTTCTTCCGCGACATCGAAATCCTCCGAATCTTGCGCAAATAACGGTGACGAAGCGCCCAACGCGAGCGCACCAAGCAATACCAGTCGCAACGTCATGATAGCCCCCTACCGATGCCCGAACGAGGGCAGCTTTGAGGCGAGCGGCTCGGCTGTCAATCGGTGGGCGTCAGCGCGTGGCGTTGAGGAACTGGTTGATTTGCCCCGTCGCGAAATCACCGGCCTCGCCCAGCCCCTTGTTGAGCGAGCCGTGGCTTTCGCCGGGCACCGCGACCACGGCGGCGCTGGAGCCGGCGCGAGTCAGGGCGTCGGCTAACCCCTTCGACTGCGCCTGGCTGTCCTGGCGGCGCTCGATCGGCAGGATCAGCCAGCGCGAGACATTGGGCGCGGCGGCGTGGCGGGTCGGGGATAGCGCGGCCTGGCGTTTCGGATCTTTGCTGAACGCCGCCTCATACATCGGCCTGACAATGTTCATCTCGGCGCTGGCCTGGGTCGGCACATCGTAGCCGGCGCCATCGAGCAGCACGACGCCTTTGACCGCGCTCAGCGGGACGCCGGCGGTCTTGAGAAATTGCGGATCGGTGCCGACCAGCGCGACGAGATGCGCTCCGGCGCTGTGGCCCATCAGCACTATACGGTCGGGATCAAGGCTCTGACTCGCCGCGTTGACACGGAGCCAGGCGATGGCCGAGGCGATGTCGGCCGCCTGCTGCTCAACCGTTGCTTGTGGCACCAGCCGGTAATTGGCGCTGGCGAAGGCCCAGCCCTTAGCGGTGAAGTGCTTCGCTTTTGGTGCAGCGGCGTGGCGCTTGTCACCGATCGACCAGCCGCCGCCGTGGATGAATAGCAGCACCGGCGCTTTCGTAACGCCCGCCGGCCTGACCAGGTCGAGCCGCTGTTTCGGATCAGCGCCATAGGCATGTTCGACCGTCCCCGGCGCGAGCGGCGAACTGGCTGCGGCCCGCTCGCCGACCGCCTTGCGGCACGGATCGCTGAGCTTGGGCAGAGCGGTCATGATGCACTGGCGGAAACCGCCGCCCTGGCCCCGGCACAGCTGCATGATTTCCTGCCGGCACTCGGAGGGAAGCCGCTCGCGCTGGGCGAGGGCAACCCCGCCGAGCGCCGTCGCACCCAAGGCCGCAATCAACATCCAACGCATTTCGCCCTCCAAGCTGGACGCGTTGCACCGCAATCAATAGGAGGCGCGCTGAACCGCGGCTGACCGCTTCTGGTTAAGGAATTTCGAGTGGGCAACGTCACCGTCATCGGCGCGCAGTGGGGCGACGAGGGCAAGGGCAAGATCGTCGACTGGCTCGCCAGCCGGGCCGACATGGTCGTGCGCTTCCAGGGCGGGCACAACGCCGGCCACACGCTGGTCGTCGGCAACGAGACCTACAAGCTCTCCCTGCTTCCCTCCGGCATCGTGCGCGGCACTCCGTCGGTGATCGGCAATGGCGTGGTGCTCGACCCGTGGGCGCTGAAGGCGGAGATCGAAAAGCTCGGCGCGCAGGGGCTCGCCATCACGCCCGATGTGCTGATGATCGCCGAGACCTGCCCGCTGATCCTGCCGATCCACCGCGACCTCGACGCGCTGCGCGAGGACGCCTCAGGCGCTGGCAAGATCGGTACCACCCGCCGCGGCATCGGCCCGGCCTATGAGGACAAGGTCGGCCGCCGCGCGATCCGGGTCTGCGACCTCGCCCACCTGGGCGAGCTCGACCCGCTGCTCGACCGCCTCTGCGCCCACCACGATCATCTCCGCGCCGGCTTTGGCGAGCCTCCGGTCGACCGCGAGCGGCTGAAGCATGACCTGGCCGAGATCGCCGACTTCGTCCTGGGCTTCGCCAGACCCGTGTGGCGCGACCTCGATGAGGCGCGCCGCCGCGGCCGGCGAATCCTGTTCGAGGGCGCGCAGGGCGTGCTGCTCGACGTCGACCATGGAACCTACCCGTTCGTCACCTCGTCCAACACGGTGGCGGGGACCACGGGATCGGGGACCGGCACTGGCCCATCGGTCGCGGGCTTCGTGCTCGGCATCGTCAAGGCCTATACGACGCGGGTCGGCTCGGGCCCCTTCCCGACCGAGCTCGACGACGAGGTCGGCCAGCGGCTCGGCGAGCGCGGCCATGAGTTCGGCACGGTCACCGGCCGCCAGCGCCGCTGCGGCTGGTTCGACGCGGTGCTGGTCCGCCAGTCGGCCGCGGTCAGCGGCGTGACCGGCATCGCGCTGACCAAGATCGACGTGCTCGACGGCATGGAGACGGTGAAAATCTGCACCGGCTATCGGATCGGCGACAGACTTTACGACTATCTCCCGCCGCATTCGCTCGACCAGGCGCGGGCCGAACCGATCTACGAGGAAATGGACGGCTGGAGCGGGACTACCGCGGGCGCGCGGAGCTGGGCCGACCTGCCGGCCCAGGCGATCAAATATGTCCGCCGCATCGAAGAGCTGATCCGCTGCCCGGTGGCGCTTGTCAGCACCTCGCCCCAACGTGACGACACGATCCTCGTCTCGGATCCGTTCGCCAATTAGTTCCCCGGCGTAGATGATAAAACCAGCACCGTCTGGGTGACGGTGCGTTTTCATCATGGGCCCAGGCAGCGCAAAAGCGCTGCTGACGCAGTGTCCTGGATGCCGGCCTGCGCCGGGAAAGCAACGCCCACCAATTGCCCCTTTCGCCGAATAGCGGTCGCGGTCCGGCGCCCCACCGCCATGATGAGGCCAAGTCGCAGAGTGGAACGCTCCCTGCGCGGAACAGAAGCCATGGCTCGTCAAATGCGATAGTGCCACTACAATGCGAAGTCAGGCTTGAGCGTCCGGAGCGGCAATGGATCGGTCATTTGATTACAGCCGGGAGGCCGGCGGCGAAGCGCTCGGCGCGCGCTTGCGGCGCTTGTCCGAGCGTATCGATCGGGAAGCAACGCAGGTCTACGTCGCCCAGAACGTGGATTTCGAGCAACGTTGGCACGGGCTGCTCAACCAGCTGATATTGAATGGCCCAATGTCGATCGGCCAGATCGCGGCCGCGTTGCGCATCACTCATGTCTCGGTCAGCCAGGCGAGTCGTTCTCTCGAAGCGGCCGGGATCGTCAGCTCCTCGGCCTCCCCCGCGGACGCGCGCCGTCGTCAGCTCAGCCTGACCTCGAAGGGGGACGATCTTGTGGCTCAGCTTTCGCCGATGTGGCGGGCGTTGAATGAAGTGGCGGAAGAGTTGAATGCCGAAGCCGGCGACGTCGTCCAGGTGCTCAACCGGCTCGATGACGCACTGGACCGTAAATCACTCTTTGACAGGGTTGCCGACAAACTGGCGCCCGCAGGAAGCGGAGACTTCTTGACTAAAATGTAGGCACCTACATAAAAAGAGTGCATGAGACGTCGCGACCTGATCGCCGTTGGCGGTACGCTAGCCACTCTGGGCTTGGCGCCTGCGCGCGGCATGTCCATCGAGACGGGACCTGCCATCATGCAGCCGGCCGCCGAATTCCTTGAATCGCTGCCCGGTCTTCTCGAAATGTCGGGCGTGCCGGCGATCACCATCGGCCTGGTCGTGCGAGGCCGGATAACATGGCAGCATCATGCCGGAATGACGGACAAAGCGGGCTCGCCGACCGGCCCGACGACGATCTGGAAGGCGGCCTCCCTGAGCAAACAGGTTAGCGGCTATGCCGCGCTTCGGCTGATCGACGCCGGTGCGCTCGACCTCGATCGGCCGCTTTCCTCCTATCTGGGTGAAGCGGCTCCGGCCGACGTGGGCGCGCGCCAGATCACGGCGCGGCACGTCCTGACCCATTCCAGCGGCCTGCCCAACTGGCGCCGCAACGCTGACATCGTTCCGCTCTTCGCTCCCGGAAGCTCCTTTCTCTATTCGGGTGAAGGCTATTTCCTCCTCGCCCGTGCAATCGAACGGATCACCGGCATCGGCTTCGAGGCCTATATGCAGCAGGCGGTCTTCAGGCCGCTCGGAATGTCCTCGTCCACCTATTTCTGGCGCCCCGACCTCGCGGCCCGGCTGGCGCCGGGGCATCGTTGGGAGGGTAGGCCATGGGACGATCTGTCCTGGCGTGATCGCGCCCACCAGTCGATGGTCTTGACCGGCCTGCCGGAAGCGCAATGGACGCTCGATCGCATCGCGCAGGCAATGGCGCCGGCCTCGGGCCCGAACCAGGGCGTGCCACCCCTTCCCGGCGAAACCTACTATCCCAATCCGGCGATGAGCCTGATGACGACCGTCGCCGACTATCTCGCAATCATCTCCCGCTTCCTGACACCATTGGGCGACGGCCGCGATCTTTCGCCGCGTCTCCGCGCGATGGTCGCCCAGCCCGTGATCCGGGTGAATTCGGCGCTATCCTGGGGGCTTGGATGGGGATTGGAGTCGGCTGGCGGCTCGCCTTACCTATTTCAGCACGGCTCCCTTGCCGGTGCCAACACTTCGTTCGCTCTGCTTCACCCGCAATCGCAAACCGGAATTGCGATGTTCACCAATCATAGCAATGGCCACCGTGTCATCGACCGCATCCTGCGCGCGGCGACGGGCCGCGAGCATCCGGTATTTCTATGGGCCTGAACCGGCTTCGACGAGCCCTCCCGCCAGCGATCGTGGCGCTGCTCGCACTGACGCTTGTCGCCGCGGCACCGACGGTTCGTCCATGGGGATTCGATCTCGCCGGCATGGATCGCTCGGTTCGGCCCGGCGACGATTTCGTCGGCTACAGCGGCGGCGCCTGGATGCGGGCAACGCCGATACCGCCCGATCGCACCGCCTGGGGCCCGTTCGCGATGCTCCGCGCCAATGCCGAGGCCGACGTCAGGGCGATCGTCGAACGCGTTGTCGACCGGCCGCAGCGTGCGGGCTCGGTCGAACAAAAGATCGCGGATACCTACAATTCCTATCTCGACACCAATGCGATCGAGGCGGCCGGGCTGAGGCCGATCGAACCCGACCTCGCCGCGATCAGGGCGGCGCGCTCGCACGACGATGTCGCGCGGCTGATGGGCCGCCCCGACCTGGCTGTCGGCGGGCCCCTGTCGATCAGCCCGTGGCCCGATGCCGCCAACCCCGATCGCTATGCGCTCAACATCGTCCAATCCGGTCTCAGCCTCCCCGATCGCGATTATTTTCTGAACGACACGCCGCGCTTCGCCGGGATCCGCACGCGGTTCCGGAGCCACGTCGCGGCGATGCTGGCGCTGGTCCAGTATCCGGACGCGTCGGCGGCGGCCGAAGCGGTGGTCGCGCTGGAGACCGGGATCGCGCGACTGCACTGGACCCGGGAAAGGCGCGCGAACCGCGACCTCACTTATCATCCCATGTCGCGGGCGCAGCTTCCTACCTTCGCGCCGGACTATCCGTGGGACGTGACTCTCGCCGCCCTGGGCGCGCCGCGGCACGATCTCTTCGTCGTCAAGGAGGACAGCGCGATCCGGGACTTGGCCCGGCTGTTCCGCGCGACGCCGGTCGCCACCTGGCGCGCGTACATGACGTTTCGTTATCTGACCGGCATGGCCGATGTGCTGCCGGTGGCGTTCGACGATCTGTCGTTCGATTTCAACGGGCGGACACTTTCCGGCCAGCAGCAGCAGCGCGAGCGCTCGAGGCGTGCGATCGGCGCACTCAACGCGGCCTTGGGCGAGGCCGTGGGCCAGCTCTATGTCCAACGCCATTTTACACCCGAGGCGGGAAGGCAGGTCGCGGAGATCGTCGAGAGTCTGCGCGCCGCGTTCGGGGCGCGGATCGAACGGCTCGACTGGATGTCACCCGCGACACGGCAGGCTGCGCTTGTAAAGCTCGCGGCGATCCGCGTGAAGATCGGCCATCCCGAGACCTGGCGGGATTATTCGACGCTGGAAGTTCGCGCCGGCGATCCCGTCGGCAACCGGCGGCGCGCCCGGCTGTGGGACTGGCGTCGGCGCGTCGCGCGTCTCGACCGGCCGACCGATCGTGACGAATGGGGAATGACGCCGCAAACCGTCAACGCCTACTCGAACAGCTTCTTCAACGAGATCGTCTTCCCGGCCGCCATCCTGCAGCCACCCTATTTCGATCCAAACGCCGATCCGGCGGTGAATTATGCCGGTATCGGCGGAGTCATCGGCCACGAGATGAGCCATGCCTTCGACGATCAGGGCGCGATGACCGATGCGCGAGGTGCCCAGCGCAACTGGTGGGCGGAGGCGGACCATGCCCGGTTCAGGGCGCTGACCGGGCGCCTCGCTGATCAATATTCGCGCTATGAGGCGCTGCCTGGAATGCATGTGAACGGGCGCACCACGCTGAGCGAGAATATTGGGGACCTGGGTGGTCTCAGCATCGCCCTGGACGCTTACCACCTCTCGCTTCGCGGACGGCCGAGCCCGGTCCTAAACGGGTTCACGGGCGACCAGCGGTTCTTCCTGTCCTGGGCGCAGAGCTATCGGGAGAACATCCGGGATGAGGCGCTGCGGGCCAAACTTTCGTCCGACCCGCACAGCCCTTCCGCACTCAGGGTCAACGGCGTCTTTCGCAACGTGGACGCCTGGTATGTAGCGTTCGGCGTCAGGCCGGGAGATCGTCTCTATCTCGCGCCCGGCGATCGGATACGCATCTGGTAAGGCGCGGGCGGGACGCATTCATAGAGTTTGACCGTCGGGAGAATGATGGCTCCACTGAGCACATCGGGCCTAGACAAGCAAATGGTGGCTGCTTTCATAATGCTCCCACTCCAAAACCGTCATTCGGCTAACGGCCAATCGTCGACTTAGCCGGCTCGCACCAATGTCCGCTTTCCCACCCAAATCGGCCGTAAGAAAATCCTTTCCTACAGGCGTCAATTCATGCCAGCGCGGCGACGGTTCTTTCTCGTCGTTGGTTTGATCTCTCCGCCTCGCGCAGGTGCCCGCGCGTAGGCAGTGCGACTTTTGCGACATTTGGAACGCTTGTCGGAATAGCGGCAGCGGCAGCCGGGACGGAGGCGAATTTGACCAAGGTTACGAAGTTGATGATTTTCCGCTCAATGGCATCAACTTCGCCGCATTCAAGCGGATTTTGGCTGCCCGGATTCGCGTTGTCCGTCACCGCGAACAGCCAAGGGCGGCGCGGCACGCCCGATCAATGGCGCACCTCGAAGCCGGCGGTTCCGTTGGGCTCGGCATCCTCGACGGCCACTCGATCCACCTGCGCCGAGGGCGGCCCGCGATGGAGCAAGTCAATCAGCTGCTGGACCGACCATTTTTCGCCTTCGAGTTGTGCCTCGACGCTCCCGTCTTGGGCATTGCGGACCCAGCCGGAAACATTGAGCTGGCGCGCATGCTCGGCGGTCCAGGCGCGGAAGAAGACGCCCTGTACTTGGCCGGTGATCCGGACGTGAAAGGCGACGTGCGACATCAGACCGTGCTGATATCCGGGGCGTCCTCAGCCTTCATGCCGACGACATTGTAGCCGGCGTCGACATGGTGGATCTCGCCGGTGACGCCGCTGGCGAGGTGGGAGAGGAGGTAGAGCGCCGCGCCGCCGACATCGTCGATGGTGACGTTGCGCCTGAGCGGGCTGTTATATTCGTTCCACTTGAGGATGTATCGGAAGTCGCCGATCCCGCTCGCCGCCAACGTCTTGATCGGGCCGGCGGAGATGGCGTTGACCCGTATATTCTCGCGGCCCAGGTCCATCGCCAGATATTTGACGCTGGTCTCGAGCGCCGCCTTGGCCACGCCCATCACGTTGTA